>DASPMW010000112.1:0-9635 GCA_035626855.1 Patescibacteria group bacterium | reverse complement strand
GGATTCCTCTGCCTCCCGCGCCGCCCTTGCCTGCGCCGCGCGTTCCGCCTCGATTGCCGCGTCGCGTTTCCGCTCGGCAAGCGCGCGGAGATCCCTGGCGATGGTGTTTTTATTATTGTCCTCCGCCCATTCGATGGCGGTCAAATTCCGGTTGCCTGATTTCAGGCCGATATCCGCCTTCTCTCCGATGGCCATTGCAACGTCGCGAAAGCCGATGCGCGCGGCCCAGGCCAGCACTGCAATGCCCTTATAGGTTATGTCCGGATTGGCGTTATGGTCCAGGTATACGCGCGCCAGATGACTGTTGCCCTGGCCATGGGGCCCATCCATCGAGAGGTAGGCGAGGCCGGACAGCCCCTGCTTGTTGGTGGCATTCGGGTCGGACCCCGCCGCCAGCAGCTTTTCAGCGACAGCGTCGTTCTTTTGCTGGGTGGCGAGCAGCGCGGCCGTGTTGCCTTTGTCGTCGACGGAAGCAAGGCTCGCGCCTCGCTTGATGTAACTATCGATGACGTTCAGGTTCCCGCCGCCAGCGACCTCCTTGAGCAATTCCTGCCCCAGCAGCTCCGCAGCTCCTGGATCAATCGCGTTCTGGTTGAATGCGGACGTGACCATGCCTCAAACCTTGGCGTTTCAGATAGGGGTATTTTACCATCGGACGGGTTAATTATCGTAAAATTCAGGCAGCAAATTGATTATGCTGCAAGTTTCGGCGGCGTCGGACTGTTTTTCTTCGGTCCGGCCTGCTGCTTTTCGGGCGTGATCGCCTGGGATGCGGGGGCATATTCAATCCCGTTCTGCCGCCCGATCTCGCGGATAAAGCCGGTGATGCGTGGCGCGATGCCCTCGCGCCAGCCGCGCCCGCTGAAAGTACCGTAATGGCCGACGCCGTCCTGCAGGTAATGGAATTTCTGCGAAGCCTTCAGCCCTGTCATCCAGGCCTGTGCCGCCAGCGTCTGGCCGGGGGCCGAAATATCGTCTTCGCCGCCTTCAACCGTAAACAGGGCCGTCTTGCTGATCGCGGCGGGATTTACTTTATGGCCGCGATGTTCGAGCGTTCCCTTGGCCAGCTGTGGGTCGATGAAAACCTTTTCCACCGTCTCAAGATAGAATTTAGCGGGCAGGTCGGCGACGGCCAGATACTCGTCGTAAAACTTTTTGGTCTTATCGGCCTTGTCGGTATTGCCCTGGATCAGATCGTTGAACAGGTCGATATGCTTTTTGTTATGCGCATCCGGGTTCATCGACATGAAGCTGAACAGCTGCACGAAACCGGGATAGACCATGCGCCCGGCGCCCGGATGGTTCGCGGTCACTTCGCCAATCAAGTTGTCCTTGAACCACTCGATCGGCTTGCTTTGCGCGAGCTTCGTCACTTGCGTCTCCGCCGCGCGGGTATCGAGCGGACCCGCCATCAGCGTCATGGATGCTGGCTGGAATTCCGATTTGTCTTCGGCCAGCGACGCGACGGCGGCGAGCGTCGCGACGGTGGGCTGGCAGACCGCCATCACATGCGCATCCTTGCCGACCGTCTTGATGAAATCCTTCACGTAGTCGATATAATCGTCGAGCCCGAAATCGCCGGCGGTCAAGGGCACGCCTTTCGCGTCTTTCCAGTCGGTGATATAGACGTCGTGGTTGGGCAGCATCTCTTTCACGGTGTCACGCAGCAGCGTCGCGTAATGGCCGGACATCGGTGCCACGATCAGCAGCTTCGGATCGTTGCGGTCCGTGTCGCGCTTGAAATGGAGGAGGGACCCGAAAGCCTTGTCGTTTACGACCTCTTCCGTCACCGTAACCTTTTTGCCGTCGATGACAGTGGCAGGCAGGTCAAACGCCGGCTTCGCGTAATCGCGCCCGAAGCGCTCCGACATTTCTTTCGACGCGCGAATGACATCTTTGGCCAGATCCGCATATACCTTCGGCGCGCCGAAGGCCTGCGCCATGTTCACCATCGCCGCCTGAAAATCGAGCCCGGCAGCCATCGTGTTGAACGTGGCTTTCAGACCCATGCGCCGTGCTTCGATGGCGGGGTAGAGAAGCGGGTTATGTCGCGGTTTCTGGTGAGCCACTATACCTGCACAATTTTTAGATTACGTTAACATACCACCGCTATGACAAGCCTGTCCATGCGCGACAGGCAAGGGATTATAATGTTTGCAGAATCCACTCCAGGATTTTTGGCCGGACGTCCTTCTGCGGCAGGTTCTTCTGTGTAGTCCACCGCTCGACCGCGCCCTTCGTAAGACCGAACGTGTCGCGAAACTGCGTTTCACTGACGCCGAAGCGGGTGAGGGCGATATAGATCGCCTCGGCAAAATCCGGGTCCGAATTTTCTTGCAGTGCAGCAAGATTTGCGAGCTTTCGCTTAAACGCTTCAAGCTCCAGCGATTTCACGTTTTCAGCCGACATAGCTTTTGACCTGTTTTGCAATCCTGATACAATATTAGGATAACGGCGGCACCAGAGAAACAAAAAGATTTCCAAAGGTTTGCCATGGCACAAAAATTATACGTTCGCTATTCGAACGCGGCGGACGAGCAAAAAATTTTCGACTACTACGCCGAGAACGAACACCAGTTTGTCGCGAAGCGCGAACCCGAATTGTGGAAGGAGCGCATCGCCTCCGGCGCCGTCACGCTCATCGAGGACGAGAAGGGCAAGATCGTCGCATCTTCCATCCACTATCCGCTCGTCGTCCAGAACGACAAGGGCGAGGACGTTCATAAATGGTCTGAGATCGGCTCCGTGCGCGTCACGCTCGACGGCATTGGTCTGTTCAAGACGCTGATGGCCGCGCATATCATGCGCGCCTACCTGCTGGAGCCGCCGGAAGACCGCTTCGCGATCGAGATCGTGCTCGGCAACGCGCACTCCAAGCATGTCTTCCTGAAGGAGGGCGCGACCCCCTGGCAGATACCGCAGAAGCTCAAGGAACTGGTGGATGATTCAATCTCGCCCGATGACACGACCGGCTCGGTCGAGTGGTTCCAGCTTGGTGTTGAATCGATGCCGCATTTCGCCAAGCTGCTGGTCGAGGCAAAGGATAACCCGCTGCTCACCCACAAAAAAAGCGGCGAGCAATATGAACTCGACTTCAGCAAATGCGTTGTCACGCAGATGCTGGGCAAGCAGGTGCAGAAGCTCTCGGGCCTAGATTTCGGCGATCCGGCGCAGCCGAACCCTGCACACGGCCTCAAATCCAGCTTCCGCGATAAGCTCTCGCCCTGACCTGAAGGACAAGCATGACGAACACGGCTCCCAAAAAGAAGCGGGAAGGCAAATACGATTCCTACCTTATGTTCGCGGGCGCCGCGTTCCTGATGTGGCTGGGCGGCCAGTTCGATAATGCGCCTGCGATCGCGCACCACCAGCTTCTGCTGTCCAGTCCGAAAATCACCGAAGCGCCGCTGAAGGATTCAGTGGTGCTCGTGCTTCAGCATCGCAAGTCGGATGCCATGGGGCTGATCCTGAACCGGCCGGCCGGGGATGGCGACCATTTTATCGGCGGCCCGATGGAAACCGATAAAAAGGTTTACGCGCTACATTCCCTGGAGATGCAGCTGCCGGATAGCCTCATCATGAAGGATGTCGGGCTCGGCATCGTCGAGGGGCAGGCGAGCGTTGACAAACTTGTGGCCGCCAAGCCGAAATGGTACCGCGTCATTAAGGGCTATGTGGGCTGGGGAAAGCGGCAGCTGAATGACGAGATCAAGGATGGCGTCTGGCAGGTCGTGATCTACGACAAGGACTTTGTCTTCGATACGAAACCCGAAGAAATGTACGCCACGGCGCAGAAACTGCCGATGATGCAGCAGACGCATTAAGCGTCGCCGCGCTTCCGCTTCGCGAGATACGCTGTAAACTCCGCCAGCGACATGCAGTTCAGCACGCGCTCTTTCGGCACGCCACCCTTGCGCGACATCGCGACGCCCCAGCCGACGAGGTCGATCTCGGCAATCGAGTGCGCGTCGGGGTTAATGCAGATCATGCAGCCAAGCTCGAGCGCGCGCTCGTGCCAGCGCCAGTCGAGGTCGAGCCGCCAGGGATTGCCGTTGACCTCCACCGCCACGCCGTTTTCCGCGCAGGCCTTCAGGATCGCATCGATATCGATGTCGTAGCCATGCCGGCGGAGCAGCTGCCGTCCCGTCATATGGCCCAGAATGGTCGTGTAGGGGTTTTTTACGGCGTTGATCAGCCGCTGCGTCTGCGCCTCGCGCGCGGTCTTGAACTGCCCGTGGATGCTGGCGACCACAAAGTCGAATTTCTTCAGGATGTCGACCGGATAGTCGAGCGAACCGTCCGGCAGGATGTCGGATTCGATGCCCTTGAAGATGCGGAAACTCTTTCCGAACTTTTTATTGAGCCGGTCGGCTTCCTTGTGCTGGGCAATAATCCCGTCCGGCACAAGACCGCCTGCATAATGCGCAGTCTGCGAATGGTCGGACACGCCGAAATACTGATAGCCGCGCTTGCGCACCGCCTCCGCCATTTCGAGCAGCGTGTTCCCGCCATCGGATGCCGTCGTGTGCGCATGCACGATCCCGCGGATGTCTTTGACGGTGACGAGCTTCGGCAGCTCGCCCGCCGCCGCCTTTGCGATCTCGCCGCGCCCCTCGCGCATCTCGGGCACGATATATTGCAGGCCGAGCGCCTCGTAAATTTCTTCCTCGCTCTCGCCGGCCACGCGTTTTTTCCCGCGCATCAGGCCGCCGGGGGTCAGGGACATCTTTTTCTTCTTCGCGAGCCCCTGCAGTTCATCGAGATGCTTTGGTGAACCCGTTGCGAACAGAAGCGCCGCGCCTTTTGTCTCCGGCCTGCAGCCGTGGATCTTGATCCCGCCGCCGACGGGAAGGGCGGTTTCCTTTTTCATGACGGCCAGCAGCGACATTTCGCCCACCAGCTCGCAGCGGCGGCGGAATTCTCCTGTAATAATAACTTCCAGTATCTCCGGATATTTAACCCGCAACTGTGCCGCCGCGCGCTCCAGCGTCGCCTGCGCCCGGTGGATATGCACGCGGCCTTGCGACTGCCCGCGTATCTCGATTCCCTCCAAAAGCTTGCGGCGGAAGGCGGCGGTAAATCCCTTGACGTTGTCAAGCGCGCCGGATTTAAGGGCATGTTCCAGCCCTGCGATATCGAGGATGCCGGCAGCCCGGATCTTGGCGATATCGCTTGCGCGCATCCGCGGAATCTCAAGCAGGGGCAGCAGGCCCTCCGGCACCTCGCGCCGCATGTCTTCAAGGGCCGGGTGGGTGCCCTCGCGGTGCATTTTTTCGATCACGCCGGCAATAGCTTCGCCGATGCCGGGTATCTGCGTCAGCTGGCCGGCTTCGATCACCTCATGGAGGGGCCGATCGAGCAGGGCGAGATTTTCGGCAGCGGTCGAGTAGGCCCGGGCGCGGTACGGATTGCCGCCCTTCATGGCGGTGCGCAGGCCGTATTCCTTGAGGAGTTTGGCGATATCGGGAGTTTGCAGCTGCGTCATCTCGGATTTCCCTTCAACGGGAAAAACGGGCGAGGACGCTTACCGGTTCCGCGGTTAGGACGCCTTCGGCCCTTTGATATCCGCCAGCAGGTCCTGCAGGTGCTTCATCGAGACCGGCTTCACGAGGTGGTGGTCAAAGCCGGCATCCCGCGAATTTTTCCGGTGCTGCTCTTCCCCCCAGCCGGTCTGGGCAGCAAAAACGGTCGAGTTAAGGGCAGGGTTTTCGCGCATCTTTTTGACCACGTCATAGCCCGTCATTCCCGGCATGCCGATATCCATGAGCACAAGCTCCGGCGAATATTCGCTCGCGACGCTGAGCGCTTCTTCGCCCGAATGCGCGAGCTTGTAATCCTCGCCCAGCATTTCTACGAGCCATCCCAGCGTCATTGCTGAATCGCGGTTGTCGTCCACGATCAGCACGCGTAGTGCTTCGCCCTTCTGGCCTTCTGTGTTCATGTCGTTTTTTTCCTCATGACGTGACTTATTATCTTCCGCAACGGCGGGAAGTGTAACTGTAAAACGCGATCCCAGACCGGGTCCTTCGCTCGCTGCCCGGATCCGGCCGCCATGCAGCTCGGCAAGCTTGCGCGCGATCGTGAGGCCGATGCCAAGGCCGCCCTGCGCGCGCCCGATGCTATTGTCGGCCTGCGTGAAAATGTCGAAGACGGCTTCGAGTTTATCCTGCGGAATGCCGACCCCGTTGTCCGATATCGCGACCGTCACAACATCGTCGGACGCCTCGGCGGTCAGCGTGATGCGCCCGCCGGGCGGCGTGAACTTCGCGGCATTGTTGAGGATGTTCGAAAACGCCTGTGCCAGCCGCGTCGGGTCTGCCTTCAGCGGGATATCGTCCCAAGGCAGGGCGACAACCAGCTCATGACCCAGCTTGCGCACCATCGGCGCCGTTGTTTCGATGGCGCTGTTGACGACGGCCGCGAGCGTCGTGTCCTCCGGCTGCAGGTCGACGGTGCCGCGCGTGATGCGCGAGACGTCAAGGAGGTCATCGACCAGCCGCACCATCTGTTCCACCTGGCGGCTGATGATCGCGCGCGCCTGTTCCTGCATCCCAGGTTCGGGGGAAAGGTCCATCGCCTGCAAGGCGTTGCGGATGGGGGCGAGGGGGTTGCGCAGTTCGTGCGCGAGGATGGCGATGAACTCGTCCTTACGGCGGTCGGACTCGCGCAAGGCCTGCTGGTCGCGCACCGCCTCCGCCACTTCTGCCGCCTGCTGCGCGCACATATCGGCGATCTGCATCTCTATCTGGGCAGGGCGGGACGGGGTAGCGAAATGACAGGTAATGACGCCGATAAGTTCGCCGCGGCGCGTAAACATGGGCGTGCTATGGACGGAGCGGAAGCCGGGTTCTCGCGCAAAATCCCGGAAAAGGACGAATGTAGGGTCCGTTTCAGTATCCTCGATGATGACGCGCGTACGGGAATGAAACGCGTGGCCACAGGCGCCGTTTTCCACGCCCGGCACAATTTCACGGCAGCGGTCGATCAGGTCCCAGCCGAAACCCGCGCTGGCGGCCTCGCGCAGCACGCCGCTGACAGGGTCGTAGATGGACAGGAGACCGGCACTGCCGCCGTGTAGCTCAACCAGCGTATCCAGGATGGCCTGCATCGCAGGGCGCAGATCCATCGCCCCTGCGAGCTGGCGGGACAGGGCATGGAGGCGAGTCAGGGCGGATATCTGGCGTGACAGGTCAGGGGAGGCGGGTTCATTCGCCGGGGGCGTCATTAGCGGCTGGTGGTGGTGGCGATGGGCAGCCTCAGCCTCCACGCGTGCTTCTTCCGCCTGCTTGACGGCTTCTTTCAGGCGCAGGATCTCCTTTTCGGCGAATTCGCCGTCCACGTTTGTCACGGGCTGAGAGGTATCGAGCATTCCCAAGTCCTTCAAATCCTTTTACTTTTCGTAATAAGGGATTTCGGTTTCACCTTTAGCTAACGCTACAGCAGCGAAGACGGTTCCGTTTTTATTGATTGAAAACAACAGCTTCGTTAACGAGATGTTAACGCGCCCTTGCTAAGGTAGAAGATAGGAAGAATCCGTTGAGCGACCAGGAACAGTTGCGCCATGGCTATCAATACCAACAACCCGTCCGTTGCGAGCTTTCAGGCCAAGTACAAGTACAAGGTCGGCGGCTCGTTTGACATTACGCTCTCGAAGATCGGCGGCGCGCTCAAGGATTCCTTGAATTTCAGCGTGCTGAAGTCCAGCCGCATCAAGGAAACCGGCCTTCTGAACGCGCTGAAGAGCTCGGCCCTCAGCGAGGGCGAGGTCAACAAGGCGACAGCCCAAGCCAAAATGGGTTTTGCCCGCGACGCCTACCGCCTCTACAAGAAAGAGCGCACCGAAGACGATGCGACCATGACGGCGAAACAAAGTGTCAGGGCGCTGAACTATTCGCTGAAGGAATTGTCGGAGGCGACGACAGCCTACATCAAGGCCCGCGTGGCGGGAACGACGACCGCCGCAGAGGATGCCAAGTTTCTGGCCGATACCCGGCTGATCTATAACAATGCCTATACGACCGCCGTGACCCTGAAGGCGCCGCTGCGCCAGGAAGGCGAGTATTTCAGCCTCGACCTCGTCAAGTCGCGCCAATATCTCGACAAGCTGGAGGCCGATATAGCCGTCCTGCGCGCGCCGCCAGTGGCGGCTGCGCCCGCCGTGGAAACGGAGCCTGCCGACCCTGCAACGGACTCCCCCGATGTCGTCCCGGCCGAAGAAGCCCACGCCCTCGACGTCCAAGCCTAGCCGTTAATTGCGCCGGTGCGGCTGGACACAGCGCTTTATTTCCCGTATAAAGTCATATCCGCAATAAAACGAAGACCGGCGTCGATGGCCTCACGACTGCGCAAGGGACTGACCGCTATATTTCTGGCTGCCACGCTCGGCGGCGGTGTTGCCGTGATGACCGCGCAGCTCCCGCCCAATGACAGCCAGGCGGTGGCGGCGAGCATGGCGCAACCCCAAAGCGCCCCCGAAGCGCCCTATGTCTATAGCGGACAGATCGCACCCTATGAATCCCGCGCGCTTACCGCAGGCGAGGCGCGGCTTGCGCAGAACCTGTTCGGCGACCAGCTGGATGTGAGCGCGGTGCGCCTTCATTTCTTTAGCGAAGCCCGCAAGTCCGGCGTCGCGGATGTCGCCGGGCAGAGCCGCCGGGATATCGAGGTCTATGGCCGCGCCAATGCCAGCGCGGATTTCAGCGGCGAAGCCGGCGACAAGTACGGCGCGTTCGTCTTCGAGCTGACCGAGCTGTGGCAGAACCAGACAGGGGGCAAACTCACTTTGGGCGAGCCTGCGGAAAGCGGCTACCCGCTCGACGAGGATTTCGCGTTCAAGGATTACGGCCAGCTGCAGCAGCCCCAGATCATGGAGGATTACGCCCGCCGTTTCCTTCATCCCGATCGCAAGTCGCACTGGCTCGCCCAACAATCGGGCGATAACAGCGAGTCCGATCCGCTACTGCAGGCGCTGGTCGAAAACCAGTTTCCCGCGGCGAAAAACGCGCGGCTCGCCTTTGCAAATGTCGATGTCCAGCCGCTGACGGCGGGCGAGGCAGCGCTACTGAAAGGAATTTTCGGGGACACGATCGATACCGCCGTCATCCGCAAAAATTTCCACCCGCAGGATTACAAGGACATCGTCGGCTCGATCAATTCCTCCAAATATGCGGATTTCTGGGGCGCGGCGCAGAAGTCCGCCGATTTCAGCGTCGAGAAAGACCCCGATGTCTTCGGCACCTTCGTGCATGAACTCGCGCATGTCTGGCAGAACCAGACGGATTCACAATATACCCGCGCCGACTATCCGATGCTGACCAAGGATAAATACAGATACGCGCTCGGCAAGCCTTTCACGGCCTATACCTCGGAGCAGCAGGCCGCGATTATCGAGGACTACGCGCGGCGCTTCCTGCATCCGACGCGCTCCTGGACCTATCTCGACGGGATCGTCAAGGACGCGGCAGCGATGGACGCGCAGCTGCAAAAAGTGGTGGAGGACCAGTTCCCGGGTGCGAAAACCTTCCGCGAAACTTACGAGCGCACGCATCCGGCCAAGGCGCCCGTGCCGGTCGCGGGGGCGCGCAGCGCAGCGCCGGGCCGCAGCTAGCCGGCTCCCTTCCCACGCCGCCCGCTTT
>DASPMW010000111.1:0-40503 GCA_035626855.1 Patescibacteria group bacterium | reverse complement strand
GGCGACGATAATGCGTACATCCCAGCCCGGCGCCAGCTCAAGGCGGGCGAGCGATTGCAGTGTATCGGCAAGGTGCGGCCGCCGGAATGTGCAGATCGCGATATCGATGCGGACCGTCATCGCGCCATTCTCCCCAATAGTCCCGCGCCGAACCCGAAGGACCAGCCGAGATGCATCAGCATGGCGGCAAAGCCCGACAGCATCGCGGCAGCGTCGCGCGCGCGCAGGCCGAGCAGAGCCCCGTATCCCAGGCAAAGCAGCGCCCAGGTGAGAAAAGGTACGGCGAATATCCAGTGCAACAGCGCGAGCGGCAACATCAGCGCGGCGGGCGCGACCGCGAGCGGCAGGACCTGGCGCAGCCGCGGCAGGACACGGTGCTTGGCGATCGTCCGTGCCCGTCCCTGTCCAAAACGGAAATACTGGCGCAGCAGGGCCGCCGGCTTTTCGCGGGGGAAATAAGTAACAGCGGTTTGTGCCGTCAGCCAGATGCGGTAGCCGGCGCGCCGCAGGCGGATATCTAGTTCCGCGTCTTCGTTCGTCGGAAAGTTTTCGTCATATCCCCCGACCGCGCGGAAGGCGTCGAGACGCATCAGCGCGTGATGCCCGTGTTCCACCCATTTGCCCTGGAAGGCCGCGTTGCGGTGCGCCGCGCCGCCATTGCCGAGCAGCGAATTCTGCGCAGCCGCCGCCGCCCGCTGGAAAAGGCCGGTGCCTGCGGTTTTCATGGTGACCACCACGGAATCGGCCCCCAGCGCTTCAGCTTCCCCGACCAGCGCGCGGCAATAGTCGGGGGGATAATCGGCATGAGCGTCAATGCGGATCAGGTAGCGGGCCTCGTCCCCGTACGACTGGGCGGCGAGGTTCACCGCGGCGCTTTGCAGGCGCTTCGGGTTATGGAGGTAGCGGACGTCCGGCAAAGTATCGGCCAGTTTGCGGGCGATGTCCGGCGTCGCATCGCTGCTGCCGCCATCCGCGATCACGATCGTCATCGGCAGGTCGCCCCGGTCAGCGACAAGCGCGCGAACAAGACGCGCGATATGTCTTTCCTCGTTTAGGCAGGGAATGACCGCGATGATGGTGGCGGGCGTTTCAGGCATAACGGCGGTGCTCCTTGTCGTTCTGGTTCAGGGCGTGCAGCTGCGCGACCAGCTGCCGGCAATCCTCGCGGGTATGCCGCCATTGCCGCCGCGGCACATTCCGCGCGGCCTGTCCAAGCGCCTGATAACGCTCGGCCGTCAGTGTTTCGAAAAATTCCGTCAGCACCGGCATGATTGACGCCGGCAACATCACGCCGACGCCGAGCGAGCGCAGATAGGCGCCCGTCGCAACATCCGCGCGCGCGATCGGCACTGCATCGAACATGCCGCCCTCATATAGCCGGTTGGGGAGGAGCCAGGACGAGTTAAGCCCTTCCTCATACATATCTATCGCCCAGGTGAAATGGACGCTGCCATACATCTCGGCCAGGTCGGCGGGATACTGATAGGGGCCGCCGAAACTCATGCCGGGCGTGGTGTCGACAATCTGGTGAAAATCCGGGATTTGGTCGAGCGCGGGGCGGCCGCGGATTACGACTTCGACTGCACCTTCTGAATCCCGGACGAGCCCCGCCAGGATCGCCAGGCTTTTCCGGCAGCGGATCACGCCGAACCAGCCGATGCGCCAGGGCAGGCCCGCAGGACGCTGGGTGGGCGCAGCGGAAAGGGTACCTTGCGCGTCATAAATCTTGTTTTCAACCAAGGCGACAGGAAGGCGCACATCCGAGACCGGGTTGAAGTATTCCGAGACGAAGGAGGGAGAGCTGGTCACCAGCAGGCCCGCCCGACGTGACAGCCAGCCTTCCAGCCGGCGCAGTATCCGCGCGGCGATGCCCTTGCCGAGCAAAAGGCGATGGATGTCGAGGCTTTCATAGACCAGCGCAGGCGCGGGTTCAGACATCGCGCGCAGCCGCACGCCCACCGCGAGCATTTCGAGATTGCGGGCGATGATGATATCGGGCGCGAGGCCATTCAAATTTTTCGGGGGTTGCAGAACCGCACGCAGAACCGCGGCAATGCGCTGAGCGAAGCAGCCGTTGTAAGTTCGCCCCATTGAAACCGGCGCGATTCCAGCAACCGGCTGGTCGCCATTATCGGAACGGGTGAAGCCGGCAACAGTGACATCTGCGCCGCCGTCCTTCAGCATCATGACGCGGCGATGCACGGCCGCGTCTGTCAGGTCATGGGCAAGATAAAGGATTTTCGGCGCTGCGGTCATGGTTTGCTGCTTTCCGCCAGTGGGGTGTAGCGGGTCCAGGCAATCTCCGCGGTCGCAGGCGATTTGTATTTAAACGACCCGAGCCAGTCATCCTCGACAGCGGAGCCCGACCAGAGCGAGAAATAGGTGCGCGAGGGGTTGCGCGGCAGGTCGGCGTTTTTCGGCGTGCTGTGAACCAGCCGGCCATCGACATACCAGCGAATCTCGCGCGGCGACCATTCAAAGGCATAATCGTGAAATCCTGCGGAGGCGTCGAAACCAAGCGGCACGATGGTCGCGGGTGCGCTCTTTCCCTTGCGCCAGTAGGTGACCTGCACGGTGCGCGGGTCCTTGCCGAGGAACTCGAAATCGATCTCGTCGTGTTCCGCGACGCCGTTGGGCGGGCCGATATAGGTGAAAAAGGCGGTATTCAGGCCGGACCCTGCCGCCGTGCGCATTCTTGCCTCGTAGCGTCCGTAGCGGGTGCGGGCCGTGCTTTGCACCTCCGCGCAGCCGATAGGGCGGAGCTTGCCCCCCTTGTCCGTCAGGTGAAGGCGGATATGGCCGTCTTCTGCCGTGACATGGTCGGCGCGCCATTCGCAGGACTGGTGCTCTCCGTTCGCCCAGCCGTGGGAGATATACCAGCGTTCCTTGTCGATCAGTGGATAGCGGGAGAAAAACGGCTGGTCCGCGGCCTGGGCCGCCGCTGCCCAGCAGATTGCCGCGAAAGCGCCCCCCAAAAGCAGGCGCGCCGCGCCTGGCAGCTTCCGGGGGGGATGCGCGGGTCGTTGCTGGATCATGCCTAACTCTTGCCGGCGGCCGGAAAATGAGGTCGAAGAATACGTGCGCAAACAGCACGCTTTAGGATAAGGTTCCCAGTTTCCGAAAATATATTTTCATGGAAAATCAAGCTATTCGTGGTGTAGTTTTCCTCCTGCGGAGTTTTATAGCCGCCCGTATTTCGAGAAGGTAGCCATGTATTCATTGTTCAGCCTGCGACACATCATGTCGGTCTTTTTCCGCCACAAGGGAAGCTTCTTTATTGTGTTCCTGGCAGTCGCTTATGCCGGGCTCTTTGCTCTTTCCACGATCCACCCGCGCTACGAAGCACGCGGCGCGATGCTGATCAAGTTCGGTCAGGGCGCGCTTCCGACGGTGAGCCGCAGCGAGGCGCAGCGCCCTGCCGAGTTCTCCCGCAACGACCGCGACGAGATCATCCAGTCCAACATCCAGATTATCCTCAGCACCGACCTGCTGGCCGAGGTCGTCACGGCGCTTGGCGCTGAGAAGATTTATCCCGGCATCACCGAAGATGCGGAAGGATCGGATTCGCCGCTGCAGACAGCGCTTCGCCGCCTGCGCGAAAAGGACCTCAAGGTCACGAACGACTCCCGCAGCGACATGATCGAAGTGCGCGTCTATAACGAGAACCGCGACATGGCGATCGCCTTTGCCGAGAAGCTGATGGAGATGTTCATCAGCCGACATATCCAGGTATATGGCGTGCCGAAAACCAATTTCCTCGACGAGCAGGTGACGGAAGCCAAGGCCAAGCTGGAGGCGGCGCAACGCGCGCTTGAAAGCTACAAGGCCAAGGGCGGCATTTCCGTGATCGACGGCGAAATGGCGCAGCTGCTGCAGGAAAAAAGCGATCTTTCCGCGCGCGCCTACGAAGCAATGACCGATGCGCAGACGGCGCTCGACAAGCTGGAAAACGAAGCAGTCATCGTGCGCTCCACCTACCAGCCCGGCAATCCCATCGTGACTCGGCTCGAAAACGGCCTTGCGACCGCGCGCGCGCAGGTCGAACAGCGCCGCCGCGACCTCAATGCCGGCAAGGGCGGCGCACTCGGCCCGAAAATCAGCTCGATCAACGGACGGATTTCCTTCCTGGAGAGCAAGCGCAGCCGCCTCAACGAGCTCACCAGCCAGCTGGCGACGGCGGAGGAGAACTACAAATATTACCAGCAGCGGCATGACGACGCCCGCATGAGCGAAGCGCTCAACCAGCAGAACATCACGCGCATTTCGGTCGTGGACAAGCCGGGCGCGCCGTTCCGCCCGGTCGGCTACAACCTGAAACTGATGTTGGCCGCGATCCTGATGACGGCGGGGTTGCTCGCCGCCCTCACGGTGCTGCTGAAGGAGCTGCTCAGCGACCGCATCGCTTACCCGGGACAGCTGGAGGAAGCAGCCGGCCTGCCGGTCCTCGCCACCTTCGCCCGCGGGAGGAAAGCATGAACGCCACAACCCAGGCCCTCTTGAAGGAAAAACCGCAAGTCCAGCTGCGCATGCAGCCCGTCGAAGTCGTTTCGGAGACCATGCCCGCCTGCGTGCCGGCGATCGAGGCGCTGCGGCCCGTGATGTTCGCGGCCCGCGTCAAGCTCTCGCTGCCGACGGCGGATGTGCTGGGTCTCTTCCGCTCCATCCAGATGAAGTTTGCTTCACTGGAAACGACGCCCGTCATCCATTTCGTGAGCCCGCACAAGGGCGAGGGGGCAGACGTCATCGCCTTCGAAACCGCCATTGCCGCCGCGCGCATGGGCCGCCATGTGCTTTATGTTGACACCGGCGCCGGCAATGGCCGCGCCCTTCGCGAGTTCCGCGACCGCGCGCAGCATGTGATGCAGTCGGCCGAAGGCAAGCCCGGCCAGCCCGTCGTGCTCGCGCTCCGCGGCACGCCGATTTACTACACGACGCTGCCCCTCAATTCCGGCGATGTCTGCGCGGAGGCGATTGCGAGCCGTGCAGCGCTCAACCGCTACCGCGAGGTGTTCGACACCATTGTGCTGAGCTCCGAGGGAGGGCTCGCGGACCCTCTTGCGCGCGGGTTGTATGCCCTCGCCGACGGAAACGTGCTGGTCGCCGAAGCGGAGCGCAGCCGCGTCCCCGTGATGCGCGACCTGCGCCGCATCGTCGAGATGCATGGCGGGCGTGCGATCGGCGCCGTGCTTAACAAGCGCCGGTTTTACATCCCGAAATTCCTGTACTGGCTGTTTTTCCGCTCCTAGCCGCGGGCGTCATCGCGGCGCAGACGGTCCACCTGCTCGAGCATGCGCGAAAGCAGCCCGGCATGGGCCTTGTCGTCGCTCAGCATCGGCGCCGTTTTCGCCAGCCGCTGCAGGCGGTGGCCGGCGAGCGCGACGAGCCTTTCCTCGAGTGCCGCCGCGTGGCGCGATCCCATCAGCGGCGCGCGCAGCACCGACAGCCGCGCTTCCTGCCAGCTGCTCGGCCACAATCTCCGCCGCGCCAGGTTGAGCGACAGCGTATCCGCCCAGTCGAACCATTTGTTGCGATGGACGGGGTTGAGCGGCATCAGCGGAATCCATGGCACCCGCAGCGCATCCGCCACGATTGCGCCATGCATCGCTTCGCACAGCAGGGTTTTGGCCTGCTGGATCGCGGGCAGGATTTCGGCGACGGGGCGGCGCGGGTCGATCAGCGCGATTCCCGCCTTGGCGCAGGCCTCGGGCCAGCGTCCGCGCTCCATGCTTTCCCAATGCGGCATGAAGGCTATGCCCGTGCCGGTCCCGGCGGGGGGCACCAGCTGCGCGGTTAAAATCCCCGGGTCGCCGAGAGCGGCCGCGGCCGGCAGGCCGAGCGCGGCGGCGCTGCGCGGCCCGCGCACGAAATAAACTTTCCAGTCAGGGGCGGTGACATCCGGGCGCGCATGGTATTCCGGCACGAAGCCCGCGCCGAACACGATCTTGCGGACATGGGCGGGATAGCTTTTCTCCCCGATAATCGAGCCGATGCCGAGGAATATCGTGGCGGGATCCTCGTCGAAAAAGCCCGGCAATATCCGCGGCCACAGCCAGGGATTCAGCTCGTCGCCGAAGTTCGGTGCCCTGCCGCGATAATAGTCGATCTTCATGCGGGTCCTGCGATGCCGGGAGAGCCTGATCCCTCAGGCCTTACGGAACTTTGCCGCTCTGCTGCCGGTTGGCGCGCGGTCTCTCGAATTTATGTCGGTCACTTGCCGGTGTCAAATATATGTAAGGGTCTATATTCATGAAAAAGCATCATATCCGCAAGGCCGTTTTCCCCGTCGCCGGCCTTGGCACCCGTTTCCTCCCCGCCACGCGCGCGATGCCGAAGGAAATGCTGATCCTTGGCGACAGACCCCTTATCGAACATGCCGTGGCCGAAGCGCGCGAAGCGGGCATCGAGGAATTCATTTTCGTAAGCGCGCCCGAGAAAAAGCTGCTGGAGGACCATTTTCGCGCCAATCCCCCGCTGGAGCGCCTGCTGGAATCGCGCGGCCGGCACGATGCGGTCGCTCAGCTGAAGGCCGGCACGCTTGGGCCGGACAAGCTGCGCGTCACTTACCAGGACCAGCCGCTCGGCCTCGGCCATGCCGTCTGGTGCGCCCGGGAGTTCGTCGGGGACGAGCCCTTCGCGGTCATCCTGCCGGACGATGTCGTTCTGGGCGCGCGCGGCTGCATGGGCCAGATGGTCGATGCATGGAACGACGCCGGCGGCAACATGGTCGCCGTTGAAAACGTGCCGAAGGCCGACACCGCAAAATACGGCGTCATCGATCCGGGCGCGGAGCAGGGCAGGATGGTTGCCATCCGCGGGCTGGTTGAAAAGCCCGCGCCGGAGGCCGCGCCTTCGACCCTTGCCGTTATCGGCCGGTACATCCTGCAGCCGTCCCTCTTTGCGCATCTTGCACTGTTTGAAAAAGGAGCGGGCGGGGAAATCCAGTTGACGGATGCGATGGCGAAGCTCATCGGCGGCGCGCCCTTCAACGGCTTCCGTTTCGAGGGCCGCCGTTTTGATTGCGGCAGCCGGAGCGGCCTGTTCAAGGCGAATATCGCGCTCGCGCTACAGGATGGTGCTGTTAGCGGGGAGGCCGAAGCCTTCCTGGCCGGGGAGCTTGCCGCTTTGCGCGAAGCTGTTCTGCCGAAAGTCGCCTGATTACCCGGCCGCGGGTTTTTTGCGCGTCTTGTGATAGTGAAGAATGCGCGTCCAGATAAGCCACGACATCAGTGCCCACGCCGCGCCGCCGAGCCAGCCCGCCAGCACGTCACTCGGCCAGTGGACGCCCAGGTAAACGCGGCTGAAGCCCGTCATCATCGTTATCAGCGCGGCGACCGTCATGAAAAAAATCTTCAGGCCCTTCTGCGGATGCGCTTCCGCCAGCAGCATCGCAAGCGTCAGGTAGGCAAGCGCGCTCATCAGCGAATGGCCGCTCGGAAAACTCGACGTATAGACGTAGGAGCCGTGCGGCACAAGATCGGGGCGCGCGCGGTCAAAGCCGTATTTCGACAGGCTGCTGAAGATATAGCCCGTCGTAATGGAAGCGGCGAGGTAAAACGCATGCCCGCGGCGGCGGGAGACGAGAAGATAGAAAAAGGTCGCCACGGAAATAAACACCACGACGGTGGCGCCGCCGAGCGCCGTCAGGTCGCGCATCATTTCCTCGACCCATCTTGCGCCGAGCGGGTCGGTATGGTCGGCAGGGTTGCGCAGCATCAGCAGCAGGCTTCGGTCGATCTCCGCGCTGTCCCCCTCCTGCACGTCGTCCGCGATCTCGCTGAACAGCCAGAACGCGCCGAGGCAAAAACCGACCGCGACGAATACCATCGGGTTCTCGCGGAATGCCTTGACTGCATTGCGCAGGAGCGGATGCTTCGCCATCGCTAGTTCCGCCCGTAATATTCTGGGTCGAGGCGGTAGCGCTGCTTGGTGTAAAGCTCGACCGCCGCCTCCACGACATAAGCGTCATATTTGACGCCGCTGAAATTCTGGATTTCCGCGAGCGCGGATTCCAGGCTGAGCGCGTCGCGCCAGGGGCGGGGGGAGAGCATGGATTCCATGACGTCGGCAACCGCGATCACGCGCGCCTCGAGCAGGATGTCGTCACCCTTGAGCCCTTGCGGATAGCCGGAGCCGTCGAGCCGTTCGTGGTGCTGCAGCACAATCTCCGCGATGTCCCAGGGAAATTCGATATTCTTGATGATCTCGGCGCTGTGGATCGGGTGCTGGCGCACGACCGCGCGCTCCTCGTCGGTGAGTTCGCCGGGTTTGGTCAGGATGCCGGAGGGCAGGAGGATGAAGCCGACATCGTGCAGCGTGGCGGCGATGCGGATCGCCTCGATCTCGTCTTCGTCCATGCGCATGATCTGCGCGATGGCGCGGGACACTTGCGAGACGTTGCGCTGGTGGTCCATGGCCTGCGCTTCGCGGAGCGCGATCGTGTCCGCGAGCGTCGCGAGGCTCTGGTAAAGCGCGAGCTTGATTTCGTCATGAGGCATGGGCAGGTCTCCCGAAGAGGCGCCTACTTATATTTTGCGCCTCGCGGGATGACTTGTCACGCCGGAAAAACAGGAACCGCGGTTCCTGCCGGTTACTGCTGGCTGGAACTGAAGGAAATGACCTGGCTGGACTGGTTGCCCTTGTAGCTCGTCTTGTCGTCGCCGACCGAAGAAAGAAGCGGCTGCACGAGGCGGAGGATGGGGGCTGCGGTTTTTTTCGTTTGTTCAATAATTGACGTCATTTAAACACCTGTATTCTCAGAGTTCCGTCGCGCATGATCGCGTCTCGGCCGGATAAGAATAAAATGTTTGAAAATGGCCACCGGCGGATTGATAAAACGAATGCGCTGAGGCTTCAGGAACAGGAATTCTTATAGGTAATATTATAGCACACACCGCGCCGTGCCGGTGGTTTATCTCGCTCGACGTCGTTTCAGCAACGATATCAGGAGGCTGGTGGCAGTATGACGGTGAATGTCGTGCCCGTTTCGGCCGTGGAGGCGACGGTGATCGTGCCGCCATGCGCTTTCACGATCTGGCTGGCGATGTAGAGCCCGAGGCCAAGGCTCGCCTGGCCTTTGCCGCCGCGCTGCGCGCGCCCCTGCACGAAAGCCTCGAAGATATGCGGCAGTGTTTCTGGCGGAATGGGGCGGCCTTCGTTATGGACGGCGACCGTCGTCTGGGCGGGCGTCTGGTTGATTGTCACCGTAATCGGTTTATCGGCGTCGCCGTGCTGGACGGCATTGCCGAGCAGGTTGCTCATCACCTGGCTGAATCGCGCGCTGTCGATCGCGGCTTCGGCGCTCTCGACGCCCCCAAGCGCGAAACTGCGCGCGGGATGGATCGCCTGCATTTCGCGGATCACGCCGGCGCAGAAGCTGCGCAGGTTGGCGGGCGCGGGGTGGAGGATAATGCCGTTACCGAGCCGCACGCGCGTAAGCTCGACCAGGTCGGTGATCATGTGCTTCATGCGCCGCGCGCTCGACATGATCGTGGTGGCCATCAGCGGGCTGCGCTCCGGCATCATGCCGCTCGCGATGATTTCGGCCGCGCCCATCACCGCCTGCAGCGGGGAGCGCAGGTCATGGCCGAGGATGCCGAGAAACATGTCGCGCGCCTCCTGGATATCCGCGCTGTAGCGAACGAGGGATTCCGTCAGGGCCTGGTCGATGGTCTCGTTGAAGCGCGTGAGGTCGTTAAGGTCGCTCTTGTCCGCCGTGTCGCGGTCCTGCGTCCAGAGGCGGATGATGCTGGCGCGGAGCGCGCGGAATTCGGCGGTAAGCTGCTTGATCGTGAAACCGCTTTCCGCGCGGCCGGCGGCATGGGTTTCGGCGGCGCTGTCGAGCGGCGCTTGGATCGCCTGGCCCTTCGATTTCGCTTCCTGCTCCGTGGGGCTCTGCGCCCGGTCCATGTCGGCCAGGATGTCGTCGAGAATCTCGCCGATATGATCCTTGAGCGCGAAGACGGTCATTCCCTCGGCGGCGGGAGTCTGCAACGCGGCAAACCGTTCCCATTCGGCAATGATCAGCGCCCTGTTGCCCCCAATGAAATCGCGCAACCGCATCTCATTCTCCTTAAAGGCCGCAGCCGTTTTTTTGCCGGCTTCAGCCGCCGCGGGAATTATTCAGCCGTGCCGTGGCAGTATTTATACTTCTTGCCGCTGCCGCAGGGGCAGGCCGAATTGCGCGGCGTTTTCGTCCAGGTGGCGGGATCGTCCTGGCGGAAATCGACGGACCCTGCGGGCAGGGGGGTGGTGTCCATCGGCTCGCGCACGCGCGCGGGGTCTGGGCCGCGGCTCTGCACCATCTTGGGGGGCGTCGGGCGCGGCGGCTCCGGCGGGGCTTCCGAGTGGAACTCGATCTTGCACAGCGCCGCCGTCACGCGCTCGCGCAGCGTGTTCAGCATGTCGTGGAACATGGCGAAGGCTTCGGTCTTGTACTCGTTCAAGGGGTCCTTCTGGCCGTAGGCGCGCAGCATAATGCCCTGGCGCAGGTATTCGAGGCCGAGCAGGTGCTCTTTCCAGGTCTGGTCGAGCAGCTGCAGCAGGATGGTTTTTTCGATCGCGCGCATCTGCTCCGGAATGACGATCGCCGATTTTTCGGAGATTTTCTTCTCGGCAAGCTCGGCCAGGCGCTTCGAGATCACATGCTCGTCGACGCCTTCTTCCTTTGCCCATTCCTCCGCCGGGATATGCAGGCCCAGCAGGCGGTTGGCGTCGGTCTTCAGCAGCTGCACGTCCCACTGCTCGGCATAGCTGCCGGCCGGGATCGCGTTCGCGACGATGTCGTTGACCACTTCCGCGCGCATATCGGCGACGAGCTCGGCCGCGTCCTCCGTGCTCATGATCTCGCGGCGCTGGTCGTAGATGACCTTGCGCTGGTCGTTCATCACGTTGTCAAAGCGGAGCAGCTGCTTGCGGATCTCGAAGTGCTGAGCCTCGACCTTCTTCTGCGCGCGCTCGATCGCGGTGTTGATCCAGGGGTGGATGATCGGTTGGCCGGGCTTGAGGCCCATCTTCTGCAGGAACACGTCCATCTTTTCCGAGCCGAAAATCCGCATCAGCTCGTCCTCGAGCGAGATGAAGAATTTCGATGCACCGGGGTCGCCCTGGCGGCCCGCGCGGCCGCGCAGCTGGTTGTCGATGCGGCGCGATTCATGCCGCTCGGAGCCGAGGACGAAAAGCCCGCCCGCGGCGATCACGGTGTCATAGGCTTCGGCCACTTCCGCCTTGATGCGCTCGGTCTTGCGCGCGCGGGTCAGCTCGTCGGCGTCGGCCGGCACTTCGGCCGCGATGCGCATTTCGGCGTTGCCGCCAAGCTTGATGTCGGTGCCGCGGCCCGCCATGTTGGTCGCGATCGTGATCGCGCCCGGCCGGCCGGCCTGGCCGATGATCGATGCTTCCTGCTCGTGATAGCGCGCGTTCAGCACCTGGTGCTCGATGCCGAGTTTTTTCAGGTGGCGCGACAGCAGCTCGGATTTTTCGATGGAGGTCGTGCCGACCAGCACGGGCTGGTTGCGGTCGCGGCACTGCTCGATCTGCTTCACGATCGCGTCGTATTTTTCGGCGGCGGTGCGGTAGATCTCGTCATGCTGGTCCTTGCGGACCATGTGCTGGTTGGTCGGGATCTCGACGACCGAGAGGTTATAGATCGCCTCGAACTCGGCTTTCTCGGTCAGCGCCGTGCCGGTCATGCCGGACAGCTTCGGATACATGCGGAAGTAGTTCTGGAACGTGATCGAGGCGAGGATCTGGTTCTCGTGCTGGATCTTGACGCCTTCCTTCGCCTCCAGCGCCTGGTGCAGCCCTTCGGAGAAGCGGCGGCCCTCCATCATGCGGCCGGTGAACTCGTCGATGATGATGACGGCGTCGTCCTTGACGATGTAATCGACATCGGCGGAGAACAGCTTGTGCGCGCGCAGGGCCTGGTTGACGTGGTGGACGATCGAGATGTTATGCGCGTCGTACATCCCGCCTTCCTTCAGGATGCCCATATCGGTCAGGATTTCCTCGACATGGTTGTTGCCCTGGTCGGTCAGCATCACGGTCTTGTGCTTGAGGTCGACTTCGTAATCGGCATCGATCAGCTTGGGGATGACCTTATTGATGACGCGGTAGGCGTCGGCGGAATCCTGCGCCTGTCCGGAAATGATGAGCGGCGTGCGCGCCTCGTCGATGAGGATCGAGTCCACTTCGTCTACGATCGCGAAATTGAAGGGGCGCTGGACCATTTCCTCCAGCGAATACTTCATGTTGTCGCGCAGGTAGTCGAAGCCGAACTCGTTGTTGGTGCCGTAGGTGATGTCGCAGGCATAGGAGGCGCGGCGCATCTCGTCGGTGATATTGGAGAGGATGAAGCCGACGCTCATGCCGAGCGTCTGGTAAATCGGGCTCATCCAGTTGGCGTCGCGCTGGGCGAGATAGTCGTTGACGGTGACGACATGCACGCCCTTGCCCTCGAGCGCGTTCAGGTAAACGGCAAGCGTCGCGGTGAGGGTCTTGCCTTCCCCCGTGCGCATCTCGGGGATGTAGCCCTGGTGCAGGGCGATACCGCCCATCATCTGCACGTCGAAATGGCGCTGGCCCATCTTGCGGCGCGAAACCTCGCGCACGGTCGCGAAGGCTTCGGGCAGGATATCGTCGAGCGTCTTGCCGCCGGCGAGGAGCCCGCGGAATTTGTCAGTCTGCGCGGCGAGTTCGGTATCGGAAAGGGACTGGATGCCCGGCTCGAGCGCGTTGATCTTCGCGACGGTCTGCCGGAATCCCTTGATGATCCGGTCGTTCTGGGTGCCAAACATTTTCCGCGCGAGGGTGGTAAACATATATATAGCCGTCCTTCTTTTTGAGACATGACATATAAACCAGATTGGGGTTGAGTCAATCAAGGCTTTTCCCCTGAAAACGCTTGCTAAAACGCGAAGAACGGACTTATATGGCCGCAAGAATCCACTCCGTGCCGCATATGGGGCAAGCTGGCGGTATTTCGTAAATTAACCTCGGGAGAATATCGAATGTTGCTTCGTCACAAGCTGCTTACGCTGACCGCCGTCCTGGCGCTTTCCGCCGGCGTCGCAATGACCGCGCAGGCCGCAACCGATGCCGTCGTCGCGACCGTCAACGGCACGAAGATCCACAAGAAAGACGTGGACAATGCGGTGAAGGAACTCGGCCCCCGCCTGAAGGGCGTGGACCAGAAGCAGGTTTTCCCGATGGTGGTCGACCAGATCATCAACGAAAAACTGCTCGATGACGCCGCGACCGCCGCCAAGATCGACACCAGCAAGGATTTCCAGCAGCGCCTCGAGGTGATGAAGGCGCAGCTCGTCAAGCAGATGTATTTCGAGCGGCTGCTGAAAACCAAGGTGAGCGACAAGCAGGTGCGCGCCGCCTATGACGAGTTCAAGAACGAGAACAAGGATAAGGTCGAAATCCATGCGCGCCACATCCTCGTTTCCTCCGAAGAGGAAGCGAAGCAGGCGATCAAGGACCTCGACGCCGGCAAGAAGTTCGAGGATATCGCCAAGCAGCGCTCGGCCGGCCCGAACGCGCAAGTGGGCGGCGATCTCGGCTGGTTCGTGAAGGATGAAATGATCGCGGCGTTTTCCGACGTCGCCTTCAAGCTTAAGCCGGGCACCTATTCGAAGGAACCCGTGAAGACCGAACTCGGCTGGCATGTCATCAAGGTCGAGGACAAGCGCGAGCGCCAGGTGCCGAAATTCGAGGAAGTCGAAATGGCGATCCGCAACAAGCTTTCGCAACAGGCGCTGGTGAAAGTCGTGCAGGAACTCCGCGCGAAGGCCGATGTGAAACTCTACGGCCCGAACGGCGAGGAAGTGCCGAACGGCGCCGCACCCGCCAAGGATGACAAGAAATCCGACGCGAAAAAAGACGACGCCAAGAAGGACAGCGACAAAAAAGACGCGCCGAAAAACGCCGCGCAGGAACTGGAAGAAAAAGAAAAGGAAAAGTCAGCCGAGTAAGGCGACTGCCAATAAAAATAACGGCCCCGTGACGGGGCCGTTATTTTTATTGCCGTGTCTGACTGGACGGTCGGTGCTGGACGTTCAGGCTGGGGCCGGAAATATAGCCAAGCTCCAAGGCGGCAAAGGCAATATCATCCTCATAGGCCGGCCACTGGTCGGTGTTCCGTTTGCCGAAGTGCTTCACCCGGATGGGGTCGGAGGACGCCGGCGTCTCGGTATAGATAAATATAGCCATGACAAGTTTCCTGTGCTTGCGCGCCGGTTCTTCAAAAAAACCAACAGAAAAGCCCCTTTTGCGTTCCATATGGGAAATTGCGGTGATATTCCAAGGGCCTGCCGCTTCCCATTGACGGATTACGGAATCACGGCTACTGCTAGATCATCATGAGCATTTTGAAATTTTTCGACAAGCACAGGCAGGGCGAGCGCGAGCTGGTCCTTGATGTTGAATCAACCGGGCTTTTTGTGTCCGAGGGTCACCGCATCGTGGAGGTCGCGATTGTCGAGTTGATCAACAAAAAGCCGACAGGCCGCGAGCTGCATGTCTATATCAACCCCGACCGGCATATCCCGGACGAGGTCGTGAAAATCCACGGCATCGACGACGCCCGCGTCGCGAACGAGCCGAAATTCGCGGGGCTCGCCAGGGCGCTGCGCGATTTCATCGGCGACGACCAGGTCATCATCACCTGCCGCACGACGAATGACTACACGCTCGATATCGCCATGATGAACATGGAATTCCAGAAAGCCGGCGTGAAAACCGTGCCGGAAACCCAGTGGACCAATGTGCGCCGCTGGTCGGAGCAGATGTTCGGCGACAAGGCGGCGACCCTCGACAAGGTGCTCGACAAATACGGCGTCAGCCGCAAGGAACGCGACGACAACGGCCATGGCGCGCTGCTCGACGCCCGCCTGCTGGCCGCGATCTATCCCGTCCTGAAGAAGGACTGGGAAAAGCACAAGGCGGCCGCGCCCGCCGCCGGCGCGCCGCAAAAACCCAAAGACAATTCCCCGAAGGCCTGAGATGTCCGGCTGTTTTGACGCCGATGTCGCGGCGGTGGCGCCGTCGAAAATCGTCTATGTCGTCGCCGTCGCGCTGGTTGACCGCGATGGGCGGGTGCTGCTGGCCCAGCGTCCCCCGGGCAAGGAGATGGCCGGCTTGTGGGAATTTCCGGGCGGCAAGATCGAACCGGGCGAGACTCCCGAAGCCGCCCTCATCCGTGAACTTCGCGAGGAATTAGGGATAGATACGCGAACTTCCTGTCTCGCCCCCTTAACCTTCGCCTCGCACGCCTACGAAAAATTCCACCTGTTCATGCCCGTCTTCGCCTGCCGCATCTGGCAGGGTGTTGTTACGGCGCAGGAAAATCAGGCGCTGGCATGGGTTTACCCGAAAGACTTCGACCAATATCCCATGCCGCCCGCGGATATTCCGCTCATCCCGGTTTTGAGAGATCTTCTCTAAGCCGTTGTAATCCCGGCTGTGCTCGGGGCGCCACCTGTTCAGGCCGAATGTCAGCTGTTTTTGGCAGTGCCTTGTTTCTTAAACAGGATATCCTGCAATTCCCGCGTCAGGCGGTCCACTTCGTCCAAGCGCGGATCGGTTGCCTTGGTGGACTGAGACCGGGCGACGATATCGCCCAGCGCCATGACATCCTTCCGGATCTGAAGCATTGTCACGACCTGGCGGGAGAGGGCGTTCAGCGCCTCGATCTGGCTCGGATCCAGATCGCGCGGCTGCGTATCGATGACGCAGAGGGAGCCGAGCGCGTTGTCGCTGTCCACGCGCAGCGGCGCGCCGAAATAAAAACGTACGCCGGGCGCGCCGGTGACGTAGGGATTGTCGGCGAAGCGGGCGTCCTTTTGCGCATCGTGAACAAGCAGCGGCATGTCGGGCGTTTTTATGGCATGTGCGCAAAAGGAATACTCGCGCGGCGTCTCGGTGATGTCGATGCCCACCCGCGACTTGAACCACTGGCGGTCGCGGTCGACGAAGGAGATCAGCGCGACCGGGGTGCGGGCGATATAGGCGGCGACATGGGTCAGGTCGTCGTATACCTGCTCTTCGGCTGTATCCAGTATTTTGTAAAGTGACAGGGCGGCAAGGCGGGCCTTTTCGGCGGCATCAGCGGTCATGCGTGTCCTTTCTCGCGAAATCCTATGCCAGCTATGGCCGCTGCTCAAGCCCTGCTTGGTCAGGGCGGCCGGAATGTGGTTCAATAAGCGAGGGAGTGACATAACCGCATGTATACCAAGGCCATCGATCTCCGCGAATTTTATGACTCCGTGCGCGGGCGCGTGGCGCAGCGCATTTTGCGCCAGCATATTCGCAGCCTCTGGCCGAATACGGCGGGGTTGCGGATGCTCGGGCTTGGCTATGCCGTTCCTTACCTCAAGCCGTTCCTGGGGGAGGCGGAGCGCGTCATCTCCCTCATGCCCTCCCACCAGGGCGCGATCTTCTGGCCGGCCGAGGACAAGGGCCTTGTCAGCATGGTGAACGAGGCCGAGCTGCCGATCGAGACCAATTCCGTCGACCGGCTCCTCATCGTCCACGGGCTGCAGGGGTATGAAAGCCTCGATGCCATCCTGCGCGAAAGCTGGCGGGTGCTGAGCGGGCAGGGGCGGCTGATCATCCTCGTCCCCAACCGCACCGGCATCTGGGCGCAGGTGGATGCTACACCCTTCGGCCATGGGGCGCCTTATTCGATGGGGCAGCTGCGCCAGCACCTGAAAGATTACCTGTTCGTGCCGGAAACCGCGCTGCGCGCCCTGTTCGTGCCGCCCACCACCTCGCGCCTGATGCTCACGACCGCGCCCGTCTGGGAAAAGCTCGGGCCCAAATTCATCAGCGCTTTCGCGGGCGTCAATATTATCGAGGCCTCAAAACAGCTCTATGCCGGCACCATGGTCGGCGCCACCAGCCCCACCGCCGCCCTCGCGCATCGCCGCCGCATCGCCCAGACCGCACCGATGACGCGGGAGGGGGAGTCGTGAAAAAGAACCTGAAATACCTCATCGCCGCCATCCTCGGCCTTCTCGTTGTGTTCATCGCCCTGCGCGTCTATGTCAGCCGCCATCCGGCGGCCTTCGGCTGCGGCGACAAGTATCTCTGCCTGAAGACAGGGGCCGAGCCGGTTTGCGTGGCCTCAAAGAAAGAATGCCCCGATCCCTCGCGCTGACCGCCTTATGTCAAGCCTGGACGGGATATCCTTGCCACCACCCCCGCAATCCCATAAAAATTCTCCATCAGGAGAATTCACATGACCGCACAGCCGCTTCCGAAACAGGGCATCCTCGACATCAAGCCGTATATCGGCGGGGAGGGGCGCGTGGCGGGGGTGACGGACCTGCTGCGGCTCGCGTCCAACGAGAACGCGCTCGGCTGCAGCCCGAAGGCGCGGGAAGCATACCTGAATTGCGCCAATGATCTGTTCCGCTATCCCGACGGTTCGGCGCTGGAGCTGCGCACGGCGCTCGGCAAAACCTACAACATGAACCCCGATAACATCATCTGCGGCTCGGGCTCGGAGGAACTGATCTCGCTGCTGGTGCGCGCCTATGCGGGGCCGGGCGACGAAGTATTGTTCCCGCAATACGGATTTTTGATGTACCCGATCTGCGCGAAGGCGGTCGGCGCGACGCCGGTCACCGCGCCCGAGAACGATTTCCGCAGCGATGTCGGGGCGCTGCTCAAAGCGATCACGCCGAAGACCAAGATGCTGCTGCTCGCCAACCCGAACAACCCGACGGGCAGCTACATCACGCGGGAGGAACTGAAGCATCTTTGCGAAAAGGTCCCGTCGAACATCCTGATCCTGCTCGACAGCGCCTATGCCGAATTCGTGCAGGCCGCCGATTATTCGGACGGCCGCGACATGGTCGACGCCCATCCGAATGTCGTTATGCTGCGCACCTTCTCGAAAATCTACGGCCTCGCGGCGCTGCGGCTTGGTTGGGGCTATTGCTCCCCGGAAGTGGCGGGCGTCGTTAACCGCGTACGCGGCGCCTTTAACGTCAACGCCCCGGCGCAGGCGGCGGGCGTGGCGGCGCTGTCGGACAGCGACTTCCTGAAACGCACGATCGAGATGACCACGACCGGCCGCGCCTATCTTGCGGAAAATATCGGCGCGCTGGGCTTCCGCGTACTGCCTTCCGTCGGCAACTTCCTGCTGGTCGAGTTCGGCGACAAGGCGGAGGACATCCGCCTTTCCCTGAAGGACAAGGGTATTTTCATACGCCAGATGGGGGCGTATAATCTGCCGAGGCATCTGCGCGTGACCGTCGGCACCGCAGACGACAACCAGAGGCTGGTCGCGGCGCTGAAAGCCGCAACCGGCCGCTAAGGGAGCAGGGCAATGACGCGCAACCAGCAATGGATCATCATCGCCATCGCCGCCATTGTCGGCTCGGCGCTGGTCATCGGCATCATCAAGAAAAAATACCCCGAGCTGCTGCAGCGCAAACCCGCCGCGAGCGGTCCCGCAACCGCGGGCGGCGCGCCCGCCGCGACTGACAAGCCCGTGAAATATTATACCGGCGCACCGCCCGCGCCGCGCGGTGATTACGACCCGAAGCTCAACGGCATCATGCAGGGCGTCGTCGGCCAGATGCGCATGCTTGGCGCCGCGATCGGCAACGCCGCGCAGCGCAAGCGCATCGCGCTCGAGGATCTCGAGAAGCTGCATTTCGGCGGCGTCAGCGACAAGGTCGATCCGGCCTATGCCGTGTTCAATCCCGACGGCCGCATCAAGTTCCGGCCGCTGATGGGCGCCTGGATCGATCAGGCGACGCTCGACCGGGTGACGACGGCGAAAAACATGCGCCTCTATTATTCGCTCCGCCGCCAGACCGATGCCTCGGGCACGACCGATACGCTGTTCGCCGTCATCCCCAATCCCACGGAAAAATTCTGCCGCCTGACGCGCCTCAGCCTGAAGGCGAAGCAGCAGCTGACCTTCGCCGCCGACAACACCAAGCCCGTGGCGGAGGCGCCCGGCACCTTCACGGGGGAGGCACTGCTGCGCCCCTCCTGCATCCTCTCGACCGACAACCGGCTCTACTGGTTCGCCCCGCTCGCCAGCCGTTTCCTCGCGCCAGGCGGAACGATGTGGCAAAAACGCTGAAATTATTCCGGAACATTTCCGCCTGCCGGTCGTAGGCAAGGCAGGAAACGAGGACATTATCAGTGTTCGATCACAGGAAATCTTCTCGTTTCCGCCAGTTTCAGTTTCCGGCTTAATGCACGGAAGCCGGGAGGCGATGTTTCAATGGGTTACTTGTAGCCTTATGGCGTCGCCTCCCATTTAATTCGGATTTCGGCCTCACCGTCGAAATGGAGAGGCAAGGCATTTTTGAGCGTGTAACCACCTCGATTTAAGCCTTGCCTCTCTTTCCTTTTTGGAGCATCCCCAGCTCATTTTTTGCAACCCGCAAAAACTCCGCAGAGACGTCTACCTCGCCGCCGCAAAATGCCAGTCGGAACCTTCGTTGACGATGCAGGCCTCGAGCCTGTCGTCATCGACTTCGAGCTCAACCCAATCCCCGCCGCGGCTGACATACCACATGTGCACACGCTCCGCCTTGTCGATCGCATCCGCGAGATAGGCGAGCTTGCGCTCCTGCATCAGCCGCTTCGCCATCACGCCGACGGGCGCGCATTCCGGCGCCGCCGGCGCAGGCTTCTTTTTGGCGAAGGCAGGCCCCGCCAGTGCCAGCAGCAGCAGCGCCGCCGCCAGTCTCCACACGATCGCCATATTGACCCCGCCGGTTGTTGAGATATAACAAGGATACGCCATTTGCCCGCCAACACCAACCTCCAGGAGGCCGCCATGCTGCCGCGCTCGTTTTACTTCGTCCGCCATGGCGAAACCGACTGGAACAAGGATTCCCGCATCCAGGGCCATACCGATATCCCGCTGAACGAAACAGGGCGGCAGCAGGCGGAGCACGCCGTCGGCGTGCTGGCGCGCATGCCGATCGACCGCATCATCGCCAGCAACCTTGCCCGCGCCTATGAAACCGCCTGCATCATCAACGCCGGGCTGCAGAAGCCGCTGGTGGTGGACGAGGGGCTGAAGGAGCGCAACTACGGCGCGTTCGAGGGCAAGGTGTTCGAGGAGATGGAAAGCCTGAAAAGCGATCTCGTCGCGCGCGGCCTGCCGCCCGAGGAAAACGGCTATCCATGCCCGCCTGACGGCGAGCCCTATGCCGCCTTCCGCGAGCGCACGCTCGGGGCCTTCACCCGCAACCTCGAAAAATACCCCGGTGAAAACATCCTGTTCGTCGCGCATGGCGGTGTTTATCGCGTGCTGCGCCGCTGCCTGTTCATCGAGCTTGACCACAGCGCCAACGTCCAGCCCTTCCACTTCAACAAGGAAGAAGCGGGCTGGAATCTTCTGCACCTGAAGTAAGGTTTTTCACACCGCTTCGGCAACGCCTTGGAATCATCCGGTTTTATACACCCATAAATTGCGACCCTTGCACTACCGAAGGTTGAATAATTTAGGTACGTAACTACCTCAGTCCTGTTAGTTCACGGAGGGGTGGTCTTAAGACCGTTTTTAAAATGACTTATTTGGAAAAATCTTTTCGACACGCAAAACATGGTCACGCGCTTCGTCTGGGCGCCGGTCCTCTCCAAAATGCCCCGACACTTGCCGAGACCTATGAGCGGTGGCGCGTCCGTCAGCGCCGGCATGAAGCAAAATCTTTCACGCCGCGCGTCGTCCGCTAAGTGTCAGAGCACCGGCGGCTTCGGCACGGTAGGCGTTGGTGCTGAATCCGCTCCAGCCGGCGTGAAGGGTGATTTATCCGCCTTGCCCGAGAAATAAAGCTTCGCGGTTTTATCGGCGAGCGTGCCGGGCGTTGTCGCCGCATCCGGCGCGGTAACTGTTGCGCCGCTATCCGCGAGGAAAATCTTGACCGCGCGGCTGCCGCGCGCTGCCTCGAATGCCGTCTTGCCGTCGCTGTCGCGTGCATCGAGATCTGCGCCCGCTGCCACCAGTGCCGCGACGAGCGGCTGCGCACCGTGCCGCGCCGCCTTGGTCAGTAGCGGCTCGGTGCCGATTTTTTCCCATTCGCTATTGATGCGGTCGGTCTGCACATTCGGGTTCGCGCCCTTGGCGAGCGCGTCATTGATGATTTTCAGCGCGCCCTTCAGGCCGAACAGGTAAACGGAGGTATAGCCGGTGAGCCGCTTGTCGAGCGTCTTCTGCGAGGGCGGGAACAGTTTGTCCTTCAGCTTGATGATGGCAGGCTCAACAAAGTTGACCTGGAAGGCCGCAATCCCGAGAACCGTTTCGCCTGTCGCACTGTACATTTTCACACCCGATTGAGTCGTTTTTGTTATCGGGAGAGGATACGGAAATGTTTACATAATGTCAAGCACGGCATGATAATTCCTTTTGACGCAGCCCTTTCCCTCGTCATCCCTGCGAAGGCGGGGAACCACGCAATTGCGGCCGCGCAATCTTACATCGCTCCAGATCGCAGCCCCTTGGATCCCCGCCTGCGCGGGGATGACGGCCGGTGCCCTTGTCATCCTGAGCGCAGCGAAGGATCTCCCTTACCTTCAAGTTTCTAGGCCCGGAAATCTTTGAATATCGGCGCCACGAACTTGGCGGCGTCAGTCAAGCGCGGGTCCGTATTCAAATTCAGCAAGCCTCTTTTTCACGATTGCAAGTTCCTGAGGCGTAAAAAGAGGATGCCATTTTGGATTGTCAAATATCAGGGCTTCGACGGTTAAATCCAGCCGTTCCGCAGATTGGAGAAAAGTATATCCGCTGGAAACCGCGGGTGCATGTATCAACCGTCTCGCAGTTTCACGGCCTCTATGTTCGTAAAGCATGTTCAGAAACTGCGCTGCGTTATATCCAAGCTCTTTCTTTGCCTGTTTATAAATATTCATCATTGCCGTATCAAATTCAGTTTCGAGTTTTGCGCTCACATTCTCTCCCTTACTTATCCAAATCCAAATCCGGAAATTTCTGGATCACCGGCGCGACGAAATTTTTCGTCAGAAGGTCCATGATCTCGCCAATGGCGTGGCCCATGCGGTCGCGGTCTTTTCCCGCGGGCATCGCTGCGATGCACTGGTCGAGGGCGGCGAGCGGCGCATCGAGCGACGCGACAGCCTGCATAAGGGAAGCGGCATTCAGCTTGTTCATTCGGTCTTGCTTTCAGGGGGAACGGGTGCCGCGGGCTTGCGCGCCCTGACGGCGTCGCACATGCCCGCGACCCAGCAGGCGGGGCAACCGCGCATCGCGAAGAGCGAAACACCGATCAGGGCATAGGAGAGGAGCGGCATCTGCGCATAGGCGAAATAAGCGGCGATAAGCGCGGCCGCCGCGATTGCGCCGCGGAGAAGTTGCGTCCGGATTGTCGGGCAGGCTCGCATGCTGTTGCTCCTGTTTCATTTTAACATACGCCGCCAGGGATGGAGAAAGGGCGAATACCGGGGTGTTCGTGGGACATATTTTTGCGAAAAGGCGTTAATTTAACGGGTGTTTTTCTGCTTTTAGCGATGTAACTAGCTGAAAACAGCTAAAAAACGGGTGTTAAATTACATTTTCCCCCTGTTTCCGGCAAGCAACTATGGCATTTCCGGCGGAAATCGCGTTATTCTTGCGCCATTGTGTGCATGGCCTGCGGGCCCCGTTTTAAAAGTATTTTGTTTCGTGCCAAAACCCGATGCAGGTCTGGAGCAGCGTGTCGAAGCCATCCGCCGATTCAACCGGATGTATATGCACAAGATCGGCATTCTCGAGGAAAATGTATTCGGCAGTTCCCTGACGCCCGCCGAAGTCCGCGTCCTGAACGAGATCACCGCGACGGGCGAAACAACAGCAACCACGCTTGCGCGCGACCTGAAAATGGATAACGGCTATCTCAGCCGCATCATCGGGAGTTTCGAGAAGCAGGGCCTGATCGAGAAATCCAAATCCAAGGAAGACGCGCGGCAGTACCGCATCGCCCTTACGCAAAAAGGCTGCGACGCCGGCGACGTCGTGAACGAGGGGGCGCGCAAGATCATGATGAGCATCGTCGCGCCGCTGCCCGTCGAGGACCAGATCCGCCTCGTCGCCGCGATGACGACGATCGACCGCATCGTCAACAAGCCGGGGCAGTTCGAACCCGCGCCGATGCGCCCGCCCTTCACCATGCGACCGCACCGGCTGGGCGATATGGGCCGCGTCATCCATTCCTGCGCGGTGCAGTTCGCGGCCGACTACGGCTGGAACGAGGAGTTCGAGGCCGAGCTGGCCGAGCTCGCCGCGTCCTTCATCCGCAGCTATAACGCCGAGACGGATCGCTGCTGGATCGCGGAAATCGACGGCCATCTCGTCGGCTCCGTCTTCCTGCGCAAAAAGGACGAGCAGACGGGGGAGGCGGTGCTGCCCTATGTCGCGCCCGAGGCGCGCGGCATGGGCATCGGCTCGCACCTGTTCTCCTCGCTCATCGGTTTCGCAAGGAAGGCCGGATATCGCAGGCTCGTCATGCGCACGGAAAGCGTGATCGATTTCGCCGGTTCCATGCTGCAGCAGGCGGGGCTGAAGCTCGTCCGCGAGACGCCGCACACGCGCTACGGCCGCGAGAGCGTGGGGCAGGACTGGGAATTGTCCTTCGACTAAATCTCTTTAGCTGTTGGGGCGCGGCGCTTTTGGCAGGGTCAGCTTGTCGGGCACCGGCTTGTATGTCGCGCTCAGGTACTTGATGTCGATTTTATCGAGGTCAAAAGCGGGATCGATGATTTTTCCGCCCGAGGCCTGGTCGAAATAGCCGAGTGCGCGCACGAAGGAGGCGGCCGCCTTTTTCATGCCCGGGTCCTCGTCGAGCAGCCCGTCTTTTTCCATGGCAAGCGTAATGTAAAGGTATCGGTTGCCGCGCGGCATCAGCGCAGGGAACGCGTCAGGGTTGCGGCCGTCCGCTTCCGCGAGCACGCTGTGCAGGCGCTGGAACGCGGCGCGGTCCTGGTGCGCGTCGAACATGCGCTGGCCGCCGCGCTCGAGCGTGAAGGTGGAGGCATGGGCCGCGTCCCCGCCGACCGCGCCGTTGATCGCGCGCGCATGGGCGACGATCGTCGCGGCCTCGTTCAGGAGCGCCTCGTTCGTGCCGCGCGCCTTCATGACGCGCAGCGCGTAAAGATCCGCATCGCTTTCGTTCGCCAAGGCGAAGGCGTCCTTGTCCTGGTCGCCGTGGCGCGCCTCGTGCAGCAGCACGAACTGGAACAGCACGCGGCTCAGCTCCTGGCGGTCGCTTGCGAATTCGAGCTTGCGGCCATCGACTTGCGAAAAATCGCTCATGAAGCGGTTGAGCGAAAAATCAGCGGGCGGGCGGATGTAATTGATGCGCTGGTCTGCGGCGCCGCCGGACGCGATCGAGAACGCATCGAGCTTGTCGCCCGGGATCATGTCGGTAAAACCTTTCCACAGCATCCCGGAATATAAAAACGGCGTGCCGATCGCGAGCGGGATCGCGGCGAGCTTCGTTTCCGCCATCCCCTCCCGCCAGGTGATCGCGGTCGCGTTGCCGGCGAGATGGAAGGGGTAGAGGATATTGGTTCGGTCGTAAACGCGGATTTCCTTCGAATGGAAATGCTGCGCGAAATCGGTGCCGTAGCCCTTTTCCGCCATGAATGAATCGAGCGGCTGGGAGACGGTGTCGGGGAAATACTGCGTCCCCGTCGAAATCGCCGCCGCCGCCGCAAACGCCACCGTCAGGCGCTTTAATATCCGGCGCCGATGCGATTTCAAAACCGCCTTGCGCACATATTTGTTATCAACGACTTCCTTCGGTACCTCCGGCTTCGGCGGTTTTGCCTTCAGCCCGAACGCGGCGCGCAGCTTGTTTTTGAACCCGTCGAGCATGATAACGTCCGCGCAAAAATTGAATGCGCGACAATAACCCGCGGCGGGAATTTCGTCAAATCATCAAGCAGCCCGAAAATCTAAATGGCTGATTAAACTCGGCAAAATTTCGGGTGGACTAGCGATATAGCCGAGTTGCGTGGCAACTGGCCATATTTATTCCGCAATTTGCGCACAGCGTCGCGGGAAAATATCTAACGATATCAACGAGGTTCGAAATCGAAGTCGCGCGGAGGTATTCAGTTTTTTCAAACACTTACCGGCGCGAAATCTTCCCTGTACGCGAAGCTTTTCATCTATATTCGGCCATGTTCCTCCGCTTCATTTTCATGGGCCTGCTCTTTTTCGCCTCGACGACCGCCGCACAACCGAACGATCCCTGCCGCATCCTGTACCTGAGGCCGGCCGCCGTGCAGGGCATGAAAATCCTTTCGCCCGATGGCCGCCGTTACCTGGTGAAGAAGGAAGACCGCAAGGGCACCGCGCAGATCTATGTCGGGGAAACGGCGGGCGGGGATATGCGCTGCATCACCTGCCGCCAGCAGCCGGGCGGGCCGAAACCGGCGCGGTTCAAGATGCAGCCAACCTGGCACCCCTCCGGCAACTGGATCTTCATGGCGGTAGAGCGCGATGAATATGCGGCGCCGCCGCTGCTCGGCTGGAACCGCCAACTGGTCGAGGGGTGGCTCGAATGCGGGCTCTGGACCAATATGTATGCGGTGACGCCCGACGGGGTGGAATGGCACCGGCTGACGAATTTCAAATCGAATGTGAAGGGCGTGGCGGATGGCTATACGGGCCCCGCCTTTACGCCCGACGGCAAGACCGCCGTCTGGTCGCAGATTGTGGATGGGAACGTCTTTAAGTATAAGCCGTTCGGCAAGTGGCAGATGATCGCCGCGGATGTCGTGCTGGGGGAGGGCGGTCCGCGTTTCGAGAACCTGCGCGACATCACGCCGCCCGGCATGCATTGGAACGAGCCCGGCAATTTCGCGCCGGACAATGTCTCGCTTCTGTTCAGCGGCTCCGACCAGGAGGACGCGCAGGGGCAGGACCAGTTCGTGCTGAATATCGAGACGGGAGCCCTGCGCAACCTCAACAACACGCCGACGGTCTGGGACGAACACGGCATTTTTTCCCCCGATGGCAGGAAAATTTTATTCATGAGCGCCTGGCCCTATCGCAAGGACCCTGACGCGTCGAAGGTTCTTTCGATAAAAACCGAATTCATGCTGATGGATGCTGACGGCGGCAATATGCAGCAGCTGACGCGTTTCAAGACAAAGGGCTATCCCGAAAGCGGCGAGGGCATCGCCGCGGTTGGCGGCTGGTCAGCGGATGGCAAAACGCTGCAGCTCGCCCAGCTGTTTTTTCCGGATTATAAATATTGGGAGCTTGGTTTTGCGGGCCCCTGCGGCGCGTCGCCTTGAACCCGTTTCGGCCTAGTCCAGCGTGCGCCGGTACCGCTTCATCGCCAGCAGCGTGATGAAGACGAGGAAGGCGAGCATTGGCCAGAGATCGACCCACATATCGGCGAAGTCGATACTCTTGAGCAGCACGCCCCGCGAGATGCGGATGAAATGGGTCGCCGGCATGGTGTCGCCGATGATGCGCGCCCAGAGCGGCATGCCCGCGAAGGGGAACAGGAAGCCCGACAGCATGATGGAGGGCATGGTGACCATCATCGACATCTGCATCGCCTCGGTCTGGTTCTGTGCGGAGGCGGAAAGGGTGAAGCCCCAAGCCATGTTGCAGGCGATAAACACGAACAGCGCGAGCGATAGCAGCCAGAGGCTGCCAACCAGCGGCACGGCGAACAGGAATTTCGCGACCGCGACGATGATGAAGGATTGCAGGTAGCCGATCAGCACATAGGGCGCGATCTTTCCCATCATGACTTCGAGGGGGCGAACAGGCATGGCGAGCAGGTTTTCCATCGTGCCGCGCTCCCGCTCCCGCGTAATGGCGAGCGCGGTCATCATGATGCCGGTCATGGTGAGGATAATGGCGATGAGACCCGGCACGATATTGAACTTGGTCAGGCCTTCCGGGTTGTAGCGGCGATGCAGCACAACACTCGCCGGCGGCTGGTCCTGCTTCAAGGCGGCGAGACTGCCGCGCAATTCGTGGTCGATCACGCGCTGCAATGCGCCGTTGACCGCGCCGAGCGCGCCCGCCGTCGCAACCGGGTCGGTCGCATCCGCTTCGATCAATATCTGCGGATGATCGCCGCGCACGAGGTCGCGGCTGAAGCCCGCGGGAACGCTGACGATGAACTGGACATGGCCCTGACGCAGCAGCCTTTCCGCCTCTTCCTCCGACTGCGCCTCGCGCGAGACGTCGAAATAATCCGAGTTTTTCAGCGCAGCGACAAAGCTGCGGGAGAACGATCCGTGGTCGGCGACCAGCATGGCCGCGGGAAGATGGTGCGGGTCGGTGTTGAGCGCATAGCCGAACAGCAGCAGCTGCAGGATCGGCATGGCGACGATCATGTGCAGCGTGCTTTTGTCGCGGCGCAGCTGGAGGAATTCCTTGACCATCACGGCAAAGGCGCGGCGGAAGGAGAAGCGGTCGCTACCTGCCATTGATGTTCCTCCCCGCGGTATCGGCGGTGGCCGACATATACCGGATAAACACGTCCTCGAACGAGGGCTCGGATTTTTGCCAGCTATAGCCTTCGCGCGTGCGGTATTTCTCGACGGTGGCGGCCAGGGCGGCCGGGTCCGTGCCGCTGACATGCAGGCTGTCGCCGAACGGCGCGACGGTCGCGACCGCGGGTTCTTTTTCAAGCTCGTGCATGAGGGCGATCAGGCCGGGGCCCTTGACCACCCAGGTATCAAGGCCGGCGCCTTTCAGCACATCCTTCACGCTGCCTTGCGTCACGACATGGCCGTAGGCCATGTAGATAATGGCGTGGCAGCGCTCGGCTTCGTCCATGTAATGCGTGCTGACAAGGATGGTTATGCCGCGCGCGGCAAGGCGGTGGATTTCATCCCAGAATTCGCGCCGCGCTTTTGGGTCGACGCCGGCGGTCGGCTCGTCGAGCAGCAGCAGTTCGGGTTCATGCAGGATGCAGGCGGCAAGCGCCATGCGCTGTTTCCAGCCGCCCGACAATTCCCCCGCCAACTGCGCCGCGCGGTCGGTGAGGCCGAGGCTGGCCAGCGCGTCATCCACCCGCGCATCGATGCGGTCGAGGCCGTAGATGGTCGCGACGAATTTCAGGTTTTCGCGGATCGTCAGATCTTCCCAATAACTGAAGCGCTGCGTCATGTAGCCGATGCGGCGCTTGATTTCGGCTGCCTGTGTGCGGATATCGAAGCCGAGGCAGGTGCCTTCGCCGTCATCGGGCGTCAGCAGGCCGCAGATCATGCGCATCGTCGTCGTCTTGCCGCTGCCGTTGGGGCCGAGGAAGCCATAGATTTTCCCGCGTGGCACCGCGATGTCGACATGATCGACCGCGATCTTGTCGCCGAATTTCTTGGTCAGGCGGCGGACATCGATGGCCCTGGTTTCCCCGTTCATGGCTGGTCCAGCGTCACGTCGACGGGAAGGCCGGCGGGCAGGGCGGCCGCTTCATCCTTCAGCGTGGCCTCCACCATGAACACCAGTTTTTCGCGGGAATCATTGCTGTAAATGACAGGCGGCGTATATTCCGCCTCGTTCGCGATATAGGCGACTGCCGCCTTAACCGGTTGCGTGCAGCCATCGCAGTTGACGGTCACCGTGCGGCCGAGCGTGACCTGCGGCAGCACGGCCTGCGGGATGAAGAAGCGCACCTTGAGATTGCCCGGCACAAGCAGGCTGACGACCGGGCGGCCGGGGGCGACATATTCGCCGGGGCGGTAAAAGGTGTCATCTACGCGTGCGGTGGCAGGAGCGAGGGGGGCTGCCTCTTTCAGGGTCTTCTCGGCGCGAACCAATGCCTGTTCGGCGGCGTTGATCGCGGCATTTGCCGCCTCGACGCGCTTGGTGCGGGCACCCATCGCGAGCGTGGTCAGGCGCGCATCCAGCTCCGCTACGCGCGCGACGGCGGCGTCATAGGCGGCCTTGTCGTTGTCTAGCTCGGTCTGGCTTACCGCCCCCGATTTCACGAGGGGTTGCACGCGCTGATATTCGCGGCGCGCCTGCACCAGCGTCGCCTCCGCCTGGTCCTTCTGCTTGCGGATCACGTCGATTTCCTCGGGTCGCTCGCCGGTGAGCAGGTCGTCGCGTTCGGCCGTGGCGCGCGCGACATCGGCGGCCGCGGCGTCGCGCGCGGCGGTCAGGTCGGCAAGGTCGAGGGAGAAAAGCGGCGCGCCCGCGGCGACCTGCTGGCCGCGAACGACGTCGAGCCTCTGCAGCAGCCCGCCCGCCGTCGGCGCGATCATGGTGTATTCCGCCTCCACATATCCCTGGAAGCTGTCGCCGGCATCGGGTCTGCAGGCGGAAAGGGCGAGGAGGAGGGCGGCGGCTGCGAATTTTCTCATCGGTTTTTTCCTTCGCGCTTATGGGCGCGGATGACGACCTCGGTATTCAGGCGCAGATGGCTCAGGATTTTCTCCGTTTCCTTCGCGCCGAAATTTTTCCAGCCGGTGCCGCGCAGCGCGACCTCGCGGTGGGTTTTAAAAAAAACGCATTGGCCGACCAGCATCTGCGTGCACAGCACGGCGTCAGTGCCGGGGCTGAGGCCTGTCGCCTTCGCCACAAGCGCGGTGAGCATTTCATGCATCGGGCGCAGCGTTTTTTCGTAGAGATGGTCGAAGGCGGGAGTCGGGTCCATCTGCTCGCGGATGAAGATGCGGCCCAGATCGGCGGTCGCCTTGTCGCTGAGCAGGAAGCGGGTGAGGGCGGCGAGGAAGCCATGCAGCAGGTCAAGATACTGCGCGTCCTTCAGCCCGCCCTCCGCGAGCGCCGCGCGGATCGCCGTCGCGGGCCCGCCCAGCACCGATTGCGCCATTGTCGCGATATGATCGAGCACGGCGGCGTAATAGCCTTCCTTGCCGTTGAAGTAATACAGGATAGCGGAAATATTTACGCCCGCTTCCTTTGCCAGCTGGCGGGTCGAGGCGCCCTCATAGCCGTAGAGCGCGAAGACACGCGCACCGGCGTTCAGCAGCTTCTCGCGGGTATCCGGGGCTTTGGGAGCGGCTTTGGTCATGATTTAAGTATAAGCCAGGCGCCGGATTAAGTCAATCGATTGATTGAAACGCAGGCCGGGCTGGCGTGCCGGCCGCATAGCGGGTTTTAGCGGAAGCTGGCCATCACGGGGGTATGGTCGGAGGCCTTTTCCTCGCCGCGCGGGGCGCTGTCGATGATGCAACCTTCCAGCCGGTCGGCGGCCTTGGGCGAGCAGAGCAGGTGGTCGATGCGTATGCCCATGTTGCGCGGCCAGGCGCCGGCCTGATAGTCCCAGAAACTGTACTGGTGTTCCTGCTGGTTAAAGACGCGGAAGGCGTCGGTATAGCCCATGTTGATAAGCTGCCGGAATTTATGCCGGCTCGGCAGCATGAATAGCGCGTCGTTTTTCCAGACGGCGGGATCGAAGCAGTCGCGCGGCTCGGGGATGATGTTGTAATCGCCGCCCAGCACCACGGGAAGCGGCGATGCCAGCAGGTTCTGCGCCTGCGCGATCAACCGGTCGAAGAAATTGAGCTTATAGGGATATTTTTCGGTATCGACAGGGTTGCCATTGGGCAGGTAGATCGAGGCGATGCGAAAGCCGTTGATCGTCGCCTCGATATAACGCGACTGCGCGTCGGTCGGGTCGCCGGGCAGGCCGGTCATGACATCAGTGATCGGATGTTTCGAGAGAATGGCAACGCCGTTCCACGACTTCTGCCCGAACACGGCGCATTCATACCCCTCCGCCTTGAATTCCATTTCGGGAAAGTTCTCGTCCACGCATTTCAGCTCCTGCAGCAGCAAGACATCCGGCTGCTGCTGCCCGATCCAGCGCAGCATGTTCGGCACGCGGATCTTGACGGAGTTGACGTTCCAGGTGGCGATTTTCATATTTTAGCCGATTCAAACGAGGCTTTGATTTCCGGCCCATAGTATGATTTAAATGCCTTATATATCAAGGAGAAAACCATGGCGGCCCGCGCGCGTTCGAATTCAGCAAACTCCTTCTATCTGGCTGTCGGGCTCGTCTGCGCCGCGGTCATGGCCTTGCAGATTTTGCAGTCGCGGATTTTCTCGGTCGTCACCTGGTATCACCTGTCATTCCTGACCATCAGCATCGCGATGTTCGGCCTGACGCTTGGCGCGCTGCAGGTCTATCGCGGCGACGCGGCGGAGCAACGCAAGAACCTCGGCAGGCATCTCGGCGACTATTCCCTTTACTTCGGACTGCTCGCGGTGCTGACGCTGATGGTGCAGATGCATGTGCCGATCGTCGACACGAATTTCCAGTCCATCGTCTTTACCCTGCCGCTCGTCGCGGGGATATCGGCCGCGACATATTACCAGGCGGGCAAGATCGTCTCCCTTTGCCTCACCCGTTCGGGCCTGCCGGTCGGCAAGGTCTACGCGGCCGACATGATCGGCGCCTCGCTCGGCTGCCTTGCCGCCATCATCCTCATGAAGGTGATGGATGCGCCTTCGGCCGTGCTGGTGGTCGCGGGCGTCATCGTCGCGAACGGTGCGCTTTTCGGGGAGAAGCAGGCCGCGAAATCACGCGCGCTGTTGCTCGGCGTGGCCGCGGTCGTGGCCGCCATCGGGCTCGTCAACGCCTCTATGACCAACCGGCCGATCTACCCCTACTGGACGAAAGGCTTCGACCTTCCGCGCGCGCAGATCACCTATGAAGAGTGGAACCCGATTTCGCGCATCACGGTCTCCCCGAACCTCGAGAATTTCTCGGCCTATCTCTGGGGCCCGAGCCCGAAACTGCCGAAGGATGTCAGGACGGAATACCAGTACCTGCGCGTCGACGGCGCGGCCGGCACGCCGATCATGAAGTTCGACGGCAAGGATTGGAGCAAGGTCAGCTTCCTCGAATACGACCTCACCAACCTCGCGCATTTCCTGCCGGGCATCGAATCCTTCGCGATCATCGGCGCAGGCGGCGGTCGGGACCTGCTGTCGGCGCTTTACTTCAAGGCGAAGCGGGTCGTGGCCATGGACATCAACAACGTCCAGGTCAAGCTGCTGAAGGAGCTGCCGCAATTCCGGGACTATACAAACCTGTGGAACCAGCCCGGCGTCGAAATCGTGAACAGCGAGGCGCGCAGCTGGCTGACGCAGAATGACGAAAAATTCGACGCGATCCAGATGTCGATGATCGATACCTGGGTTTCCTCCGCGGCTGGCGCCTATTCGCTGACGGAGAACAGCCTTTACACGGTCGACGCATTCAAGGTTTTCCTGCGCCGCCTGAATGGCAAGGGGGTGCTGACCGTCAGCCGCTGGCACAAACCGGGCGGAGCCTGCAACGATCTCTGCCGCCTCTCGACGATCGCAGCGACTGCGCTCATGGAGCTTGGCCAGTCGGATCCCTACAAGCATGTATTCATCGCACATACAGGCCAGATCATCACCTTCGTCGTCGCGCGCGACCCCTTCACGCCGGCGCAGCTCGATGCGCTGCACGGTGTTACCAAGAAGATGGACTATAAGGTGCTCGCCAGCCCGCGGCTGCCACCCGCTGATCCGACGCTCGCTGCCATCCTCCATGCAGATTCCGCCGCAGACATCGACAAGGCGATCCGCGACCTGCCGTTTGACGTTTCCGCCTCGACCGACAACCGCCCGTTCTTCTTCAACCAGGCCCGCATCTGGAAGCCCTGGGACGTGATCGCGCAGGCGCGGCAGGGCAGCATGTTCTCCCAGAACCTGCAGGGGCATGCCGTTGCGACGCTCAACCTCTATATCATCATCCTGTTCTCGATCCTCGCCTCCGTGCTGGTGCTCGTCGTGCCGTTCCACGGCTCGCTGAAACATGCGCCGCGGAAATTCCTGCGGGCCGGAACGGCCTATTTCGCGCTGATCGGCCTTGGGTTCATGTTCGTCGAGATCACACTGATGCAGATGCTCAGCATGTTCCTCGGCCATCCGGTCTATGGCCTCGGCGTGGTCCTGTTCGGCATGATCCTGTCGTCGGGGATCGGCAGCTTCCTCTCCGAAACCTATGTGCTGAACACGCGGCGCAAGCTGATTGTCGCGCCCGTCTGCCTGATGCTGTACCTGATCATCGTCGCGGGCGCGGTCGGCCCGCTCATGGATATCTTCATCGAGGAATCCTTCCCCGCGCGCCTTGCGGTCTGCCTGCTGCTGATCTTCCCCGCCGGCCTGATGATGGGCTTTGCCTTCCCGACGGGCATGAGGCTGACCGAGCGTATCTCGGATAGGCTGACACCGTGGTTCTGGGGCATCAACGGCGCTTTTGGCGTCGTCGCCTCGGCCCTTGCGATGGTCATCAGCATCGGCTTTGGCCTGCCTGTCACGATCCTGGCGGGCGCGCTCTGCTACGGACTGCTTGCGGTGCCGGCGGCGCGCCTCCTGAAACAGCGCAAGAAAGCCTGACCCGATGGCGCGACTTCCATCGCACGGCCCCTTCTACCCGGCTGTGGGGCTTGTCTGCGCCGCGGTCATGGCCCTGCAGATACTGCAGTCGCGGATTTTCTCGGTCGTCACCTGGTATCACCTGTCATTCCTGACCATCAGCATCGCGATGTTCGGCCTGACGCTTGGCGCGCTTGACGTCTATCGGGGCGACAAGGCCGAGCAGCAGAAAAACCTCAATGCCAGTCTGCGGGATGCGACGCTGCGGTTTGGCGTCTTCGCGGTCGCAGCAATGCTGGTGCAGATGTATGTCCCGATCGTCGACACCAATTTTCAGTCGATTGCCTTCACCCTGCCGCTGGTGGCGGGCGTGGCAGCGGCCTGCTACTACCAGGCGGGCAAAGTCGTTTCCCTCTGCCTCACGCGGTCCGGACTTCCCGTCGGCCGCGTCTATGCCGCCGACATGATCGGGGCCTCGCTTGGCTGCCTTGGCTCAATCGCGCTGATGAAATGCGTCGATGCGCCGTCGGCCGTGCTGCTGGTGGCTGGCGCTGCGATCGCGAGCGGCCTTATTTTCGACAGCGCCAAAAAGGGCAGGGCTATTGTCATCGCCTCGGCCGTCGTCCTGACCGCCATCGGCATTGTCAACGCGAGCCTGACTGACCGGCCAATCTATCCCCGCTGGAGCAAGACGATCAAGCTGGACCGTGACATCATCAGCTACGAAGAGTGGAACCCGATCTCCCGCGTCACTGTGTCGCCGCCGCCGCCCGACCTGCCGGTTTACGTCGCGGCAGCGAGCCCTGTGATGCCAGCGGACACGAAGACCGAATACCAGATGCTCCGCGTGGACGGCGCCGCACATACGGCCATCCTGAAATTCGACGGAAAAAGCTGGGACCAGGTCAAGTTCCTCGAATACGATCTCACCAACCTCGTGCATTTCATCCCGGACCTGAAAACTGTCGGCATCGTCGGCGTGGGCGGCGGGCGCGACCTGCTGGCGGCGCTATATTTCGGCGCGCGGCAGGTGACCGCGGTCGACATCAATGATGTGCAGATCAAGCTGTTGACGACAGTTCCGGAGTTCCGCGATTATTCCAACCTTTCGCAGCAGCCGGGCGTGCGCATCGTCAACAGCGAGGCGCGCAGCTGGTTCACCCATAACCCGGACAAATACGACCTGATCCAGATGTCGCTGATCGACACCTGGGTTTCTTCGGCGGCGGGGGCCTTCGCCCTCACGGAAAACGCGCTATACACCGTCGATGCCTGGCGGACCTTTTTCAACCGGCTGAACGCTGGCGGTATTTTTACTGTCAATCGCTTCCACTATTCGATCGCCGCCTGCAACGACCTGTGTCGCCTTGCGACGATTACAGTCGCGGCGCTGCGCGAAATGGGTCATAGCGACCCCTGGAAGCATATCTTTCTCGCCCATTCCGGCAATATCGTCAGTATGATCGTCGGCAAGGACGAGCTAAGCGGCACGCAGCTCGATGCCCTGCACGACAATGCGGCGCGATTGCAATATACAATCCTTGCCTCGCCGCGACAGGCGCCCAAAAACAAATACCTGAACGCAATCCTGCACGCGACGACGGCGGCCGAACTGGACACGGCGATCCGCGAACTCCCTTATGATGTTTCGCCGACCACCGATAACCGGCCCTTTTTCTTCAATCAGGCGCGGATATGGAAGCCTTGGGAAGTGATTCGGCAGGCGACCTCCGGTGACATGTTCTTCCAGAACCTGCAGGGCCATGCGGTCGCGACGGTCAATCTTTATATCATTATCGTGTTTTCCGTTGTGGCGTCCTTGCTGGTGCTGGTGCTGCCGTTCAAGGGATCGCTGAAGCATGCGCCGGGGGAATTCCTGCGCGCAGGCACAGCTTATTTCGCGCTCATCGGGCTGGGGTTCATGTTCGTGGAGATTACGCTCATGCAGATGATGAGCATGTTCCTCGGCCACCCGGTTTACGGCCTTGGCATCGTTTTGTTCGGCATGATCCTGTCTTCGGGCATCGGCAGCTTTTTATCGGAAAGCTACCCGCTCGACACGCGCCGCAAGTTGGTCGCCGCCCCGATATGCCTGATGCTGTATCTGGGCGCCGCGGCCTTCGCCGTCAGTCCGCTGATGCAGGTGTTTATCGAGGCGGGCTTCGCCGCGCGTCTCGCCGTGTGCCTCGGCGTCATCTTCCCCGCCGGGTTGATGATGGGTTTTGCGTTCCCGACCGGCATGAAGCTGACCGAGCGCATTTCCGACACGCTGACGCCGTGGTTCTGGGGCATCAACGGCGCCTTTGGCGTCGTCGCCTCCGCGCTTGCGATGGTGATCAGCATCGGCTTCGGCCTGCCTGTCACAATCCTGGCTGGCGCGCTCTGCTATGGCTTGCTCGCGATACCGGCAGCGCGGTTGCAGCGGCAGCAGAAGCCGGCTTAGACTTTCCTGGCCGCCTTTTTCCGCTCTTCCCGCCGCTTGTCGGCTTCAATGCCGTAGAGGCCGGTGCCTTTGGTGATAGCGTCGTCTGTGGGCAGCAGGGTGCCGGCTTCATATTCCGGCTGGCCTTCCAGCTCTTTATAGATCGGCGTGTAGTCGGGCTGGGTTTCGTCGAACAGCTGCTTGAAGCCGTTGATGACGAAATAATTGTCCTGGAAATCGTCGATCTGGTAATGCGTCTGCAAGATGCGTTTCGCGTTAAAGCGGATTCGGTGCGGGCTGTCGCTGTCGAGCGCAAAGACGGATTCCGTGGGCGAGGAAAGGATGCCGGCGCCATAAATGCGCAGTCCCTGCGGCTCCTCGATCAACCCGAATTCGACCGTGTACCAGTAAAGCCGCGCGAGCTTGTTGATCTGGCCGAGCTTTGCTGCCTTCAGACCGCCGCGGCCATATTCCGCCATGTAGTCGCCAAAGGTGGGGTCGGCCAGGATCGGCACATGGCCGAACAGGTCGTGGAACACATCGGGTTCCTGGATATAGTCGAGCTGCTCTTTCGTGCGGATGAAATTGCCGGCGGGGAAGCGGCGGTTGGCGAGCAGCTCGAAGAACGGCTCGTCGGGGATAAGGCCGGGGACGGGCACAACCTGCCAGCCTGTGCGCTTCATGAGAATTTCGTTCACCTCGGAAAAATGCGGAATGCGGTCTTCGTTGATGCCGAGCGTCGAGAGGCTGTCCATGAACATGCCGATCGCGCGGTTCTTCAAAATTTCTTTCTGGCGCTTGTAAAGCGTGCGCCAGACTTCGTGGTCTTCCTCCGTATACTGGCGTTGCGGCACGGTGAAGAAATCGAGATTGCCGGGGGTCCAGCCCTCGGGCGAGGTATAGTGCTGGGCGGAACTGATGCCGCGATCTTCAACCGGGTTTGCCATGTGATTTTTCCTTTATTACAGGCTCCGAGTTTAGCCGAGCGCTGCGCGCAATTCAAAGCCCGTTTATTCCCATAAGTATACCATAATGCCTGAAATTTGGCATAACTCGGATTGACCTTGTGTGACGTTATGAATAAACTCCGTCATCCATCATCACGAGGCCGGCTTTGGGTATCTGGAACAGTCAGCAACGGTTGAACAAGAAGCTGCGCGAAGCCATTTCGCGCGGCAGCCTGCCGCAGGTGCAGAAGTTGGTCGATGCGGGCGCGAGCATCGAGGATCCGCCGGGCGAAGGCAAGTACCGCCCGCTCGCGCGCGCCGTGCATGAAAACGAAACGGAAATCCTGCGCTACCTTCTTCAAAAGGGCGCGGATGTGAATGGCGACAATAGCGGCGTTTCAACCTATACCGTTCTGACCCGCGCGCTGAGCCTCAAGAACCGCGCGATGGCCGCCCTGCTCATCGAAGCGGGCGCGCGGTTTGACACGCCGGAGCATGACGGCAAACTGCCTGTGCACCAGGCGGCGGAGCTCGGCTTTGGCGATATCCTGCAACTGCTGGCGGAGAAAGGCGCAGATATCAACGCGCGCAACCGGCAGGGCAATACGCCGCTGCATATCGTGGCGCAGGCGGGCCATGCCAATATCGCGAAGCTGCTCATGGAGCACGGCGCCGATGTAAACGCGACGAATGCCAGCATGAATACGCCCGCCGATGTGGCAGAGAAAGACTACCCACGCCTTGCCGAGATGATCCGCGGCATCGCCCCGCGCGCGGCGGCGGAACCGGGCTGGCAGTTGCTCGGCGAGGACGAAGTGGCGCGGGTGACGGAAAAACCCGGTATCGGTTACCGCCTGACCGAGACGTTTAATTTCTCGTCGCGCCTCTATACCCATATCGCGCAGAACACCGTGACCAATGCCGAGAGCCATAGCCTTCGCACCTTCGACGAACTGGGCGACGGGCCGGCGGTGGCTGCCGCGCGGGCTGCGCTTGTCGCCCTCGGCGGGCGGGAGCCGCAGAATGCCCTGCGCAAGCCCGTGCTGCCCCAACCGGGGGCGACGGCATGAGCATCTTCAACAAACGCGACCGCGCCACATCGCGCCTTGGCAGGCGCATCTATAATAACAAGCCGCTGGAGCTGATACGGCAGGCGATTGACGACGGCGCGGATATCGACGGCAGCTACTCGACCGACTGGGATTATAACACCATGCTCGGCTGGGCGGTGGAGCGCGACCGTGTCGATGTCCTCGAGCTGCTGCTCGAACGCGGCGCGGACCCTGAAACGAAGTGGACAGACAACCGGCCCCTGTTCCAGGCGATCCGCCGCAAAAAGCCGGACGCCGTGCAGGCGCTGATCGACGGCGGCGCCTCCATTACCGTGCGCAATGACGAGGGCGAAACGCCCCTGATCCGCGCTGTGCGCGAAAACGCGCCGCGCAGCGCCGCTGTCCTTATCGCAAGCGGCGCGGATGTCGACGCGCAGGACAACAAGGGAAATACCGCGCTGCATTACGCAGCGGCGGCGGGCGCGGCGGAGCTGGTGCGGCTATTGATGGAGGCGCAGGCGGATCTGCAAAAAACGAACGCCAACATGAACACCGCCGCCGACCTCGCCGCGAAGGATTACCCGCGCATTGCCGAAATGATCCGCGGCATCCGCCCGCAACTGGAACCCGCAACGGAAGCAGCCCTGCCGGCCGAACCGGAAGACGGCTGGAAACTGACGGATTCGAGCGAAGTCGCGCGTGTCAGCGACCGCCCTGCGATCGGATACCGCATCACCGAGATTTTCAATTTCAGCGCACGGCTGTATACACAGATCGCCCGGAACCTCGAAACAAACGCCGAGAGCCAGTCGTCCCAGCCCTTCGCGAAGCTGGAAGACAGCGCGGCGATCGAGGCGGCGCGGTCGGCCTTGCAGCGCCTCGGCGGCGAAGTGGCGGCGATCGACAAGAAGAAGCTGCCCGCGCCCGGACAGGGGCTGTAAGCCATGTCGCTCTTTTCGAAAAGCGAAAAGCAGCTGGCGACCGAGTTCGCCGCCGCTATCCGCGAAAACAACCTGCAGAAAGTGCAGCGCATGTATGCGCGCGGCGTGACAAAGGGGCCGCTCGGCGAAAGCGCGTTAGCGCTCGCCGTAATCCATGACCGGGAGAAAATGGTCGATTTCCTCCTCTCGCAGGGGGAGGACGCGAAGCAGCGCTATGACGGCCTGCCGCTTGTGATGCACGCGCTCGACAGCTGGCGCTCCAAGATCACCCAGAAACTGCTCCATGCCGGCGCCGACCCGAACGACAGGGGCGACGGGCAGACACCGCCGGTCATCAAGGCGCTCGAAAAATACCGGCACGACGCGCTGATCGCGTTTATCGAGCATGGCGCAGACCCCGATACAGTCAGCGAAAAGGGTGAGCCTCTCCTCGTTGCGGCCGCGCGCCAGGGCAACATGAGCCTGACGCGCGGCCTCCTCGACAAGGGCGCGAATATCCATGCGACAGACCGCGACAGCGGCGCGACTGCGCTGCACCATGCGGCGAAACTCGGCCGCGCCGACCTAGTACTGCTGCTCATGGAGCGCGGGGCGGATGAGCGGCGCGGCGACCGCGACATGCGCACGCCCATCAGCTATGCCGAGAAAGAACAGCACCACGCCATCGCCGCCATCCTGCGCGGCGAGCGACCTGGCGCGCAGCCCGCGATGAGCGACGACTGGCTGCTCGTGGCGGCGGACGAGGTCGCGCGCGTGACCTCGAAGCATGCGCTCCGCTACGGCGTGACAGAAATTTTCAATTTTTCCGCGCGGACCTACACGCAGGTGATGCGCAACATGGATACCGGGGCGGAAAGCCAGGCAGTCAAGGCGTTCTCTGCGATCGCGGAAGGGCGGCTGCTTGAGGCTGCGGCGGAGGCGCTTGAGCGGCTTGGCGGTCATGACCCGCACCGCCGCGCGAAACCGAAGCTGCCGGGCCCTGCGGGCATGGGCGGGTGACGTGACTATTCCCCCGGATGCGATGACTGCGCTTGACGGTAACGACCTCGCGGCCATGACGAAGTGGCTCGATGCCGGCGGCGACCTGCATAGCCGCGCCGATAACGGTGAAACGCTGCTGCACAAGGCCGCGCATCGCGGGCATCTCAATATCGCGAAGGAACTGCTGCGCAGGGGCATTCCGGTCAATGCGGTCGACAAGGGCGGCTATTCGCTGCTGCATGAGGCGGCGCGCGGCGGACGGTTCGAGATGGCGGCATGGCTCATGGAAATGGGTGTCGATACCGAGTTGCGCAATAGCGGCGGAAATTCGGCGCAGGATATGGCGAAGGAAAAACATCCGGAGCTGGCCGAGATGATCGGCAACGGCGGCCTGCGCCCGCGCTGGCTGCTGACGGGCGACAATGAGGTGACGCGCATCAGCCCCAAGGCTGATATCGGCTATCGCCTGACTGAAATCTTTAACTTCGCGGCCAAAAATTATGTCGTCATTGCGCGCAACATGAAGACCGGCGGCGAAGCGGTGACGATGAAGACCTACGGCGAGTTCGGCGACGGTGAGCTCATCGAGGCGGCGGAAGACGAGTTCACGCGCCTCGGCGGGAAATTCCCGGATGGCTACCAGACAAGAAAACTCGAAAAGCCGAGCCGCTTACCCGGCCGCCGCCTTGGCTGATACCGGCGCGGCCGCGTATTTATAGGGCACGACCTTCTGCTCGATTGTGCCGAAGATGGACTTTCCAGCCCCGTCCAGCATCTCGATCTTGATCGTGTCGCCGAATTTCATGAAAGCGGTCTTGCTCTCGCCGGTTTCCAC
>DASPMW010000110.1:0-25847 GCA_035626855.1 Patescibacteria group bacterium | reverse complement strand
CTGCGCGCTGGCGCGGAGGCCACGCCCGAATCACTCAAAAGCTGGCTCGCCGAAAAACTCTCCCCGAACGAGCTGCCGAAAAAGATCATCATCCGGGACGAGCCCCTGCCAAAAACGGCGGTCGGCAAGCTTTCCAAGCGCGACCTGCTGGTTCAAGAGGGGTTAAGGAAACAGTAATGCGAGACAATATCGTAATTGTGGTTCTGATTTTCTTTATTGTTGCAACAATCATAGTATCTTTGCCAGCGGAGAAAATTTCCGCATATCAACCGCTAATATCTTCCCTAGTCGCCATTATTGCTGCCACGATTGCCTATGCGGGAAACTTAAATGGAATCGCGGAAAAACACCTTAAGGAGGAACGGGCGAAGGAACTTGAGAAAATGTCTAGATCGCGAAAATTGATATTCTTAATGATGGCGCAAGCAAGAATTCTTACGCAGGAATTGAGCCAGTATAATTCGATTATGACTGAGGTTGGCAATCTTACTGAAACAAAACTGAAAGCCTGGGTTTCGCTCGTTAAGACGAAATACTTAGTGTTGCCTTCGATTATGGCTGACAAGTATTCCGAGTATTTGCAACTTGAAGATAACGTAGTGGAAAGTCTTGCCCATGTGCAGACGCGTTGCAAAAATTCAGAACTTTTTTTTGACTTGATCTTACGCTCCGAAAACCTTGCAAAAGCGGATGTCGCTCAAAATTTTACTGCTGCACTAAATAGCATCAGCCTTCTTCTGCAGGCTTTGGAACAGCTCACCTTACACGCTGAATCCGCCCTAAAAAACAGGGAACCATAATCCAAAGCGGGCTGTTGGAGCGTCCGAGACAACGTTTCAGCCTTTTAGGAGTACACACCCATGGCCAAAAATCAGAACATGCTGATCGGCATCATTATCGCGCTCGTCATCGTTATCGGCGCGCTTGCCTATCACAACTACCAGCGTCCCCAGACCCTCGGCGAAAAAGTCGGCGCGGCGGTTGAACAGGCGGGCGATGATATCGAGAACGCGGCGGACGACGTGAAGCGCGAAGCGCGCTAAGAACACGGACAGACCTAGTGCTCCCATGGAGCGCAGACCTCCGGCCTTCCCGGCAAAGCCCCATGGCTCCACCGGGAGGGCCGAAGTGTTTTTGGCTGGCATCAAACCGCCACCCCGGCGAAGGCCGGGGTCCACGGACCTTTTCACTTGGTAACGAAACTGTGTCGTGGGGTTTAAAACTCCGAAAGCCAAGTCCGTGGATCCCGGCCTTCGCCGGGATGGAGGGCAAAGGTTGTGGATAACCCCTTTCCAGAAGATTCTTGAACCGAAGTATTATGGCTTCCCGGGTTGACCCCCCTATTTCCGTATGCTACCCCTCGCCTGCATTTACCTAAAACATCTTTTAATGGAGAGACCGACGATGGCCTATAGAGGGAATGACGAGTACGAGCACGGCGCCTATTACAAGCCCGAAGTCAAAACGAGCATCAAGCTGACGCTGGCATTTGCAAAGGCCGTCGGCCGCAACCAGGAAGACCAGTCGGACAACCTCGTTGTCTCTCCCTATAACGCAACGGCTGCACTGTCGATGGTCGCCAAGGGCGCCGTCGGTGAAACCCGCGACGAGCTCGCAAAAGCGCTGTTCGCAACGGACGGCGCGGGTCTCGACGACGCTGTCGCCGCCTATGCGAAACTCAACACCGAAATCCTGAAATCCAATGCCGGCCAGGTCACGCTGACGACCGCCAACGGCGTCTGGACCAATAAGGACCTCGTCACGCTGCGCGACGCTTTCGCGAAAGACCTGAAAGAAACCATGGGCGCGGAAATCTCCGCGGAAGACTACGCCAATCCCGCGACCGTGCAGAAAATCAATGACTGGGCTGCGAAGAACACCAACGGCCTGATCACGAAAGTTCTCGAAGAACTGAATCCCGACGATGCGGCGGTGCTTGCTTCCGCGTTGCACTTCAAGGGCGAATGGACCAAGAAATTCGACAAGGCCCTGACCGAAGACAAGACCTTCACGCAAGACGGCGCAGCCGCGGCGACGACGCCGACCATGCACCAGGACTTCGCCGACGAAGGCGGCTTCCGCTACCAGAAGGGCAAGGATTTCGAAGCCATCACCATGACTTACGGCGAAGAAAAACACGGCCGCGAGGAATGGAAGAACCCGACCATGCGCATCGTGCTGGTCCGTCCGACCGATGACAACGTCTCGGCGCGCGACTTCCTCAGCAGTCAGGACGCCGGCAAGATCCCGGCATGGCTTGACGCCTATGCCTTCGAAGATGCGATCGGCTCGGTCGAGCTGCCGCGCATGGACATCAAGCAGAAATTCGACCTGATCCCCGCGCTGCGCGAGCTTGGCGTCGACAAGGCCTTCGGCGGCGGCTCGTTCGAGAACATGGTCGAGCAGGGCGGGGAAAAGCTGTTCGTCTCCAAGGTCAGCCACGACACCGTTTTCAAGACCGACGAAGTCGGCTCCGAAGCGGCTGCCGTGACCACGGCCGTCATGACGCTCGAATCCGTGCGCATGCCGCCCGTTGAAGTGGATGTGAAGCTCGATCGCTCCTTCGTCTTCGCGCTGCAGGATGTGAAAACCAATGCGGTGCTGTTCATCGGCGCGGTCAACAAGCCGAATGACGACGTGAAACCCGCCAAGGCGCCGAAAGCAAAAGCGCCCGGCCTGAAGTAATTTTTCAAGAAGGATAAAAAACAATGGCAAAAGCAAAACCCGCGGCAAAGCCCGAATACGAGCACGGCCGCCAGTTCAAGCCCGAAGTCAAAAACGTCATCAAGCTGACGCTCGCCTTCACCAAGGCGGTCGGCAACAACCAGGACGAAAAGTCCGACAACCTCGTCGTCTCCCCCTACAACGCCATGGCGGCGCTGTCGATGGTGGCGAAGGGTGCAGATGGCCTGACGCGCGACGAAATGGCGAAAACGCTGTTCGGCGTCGCCAGCGCAGACCTCGAAAAAGCGGCGAACGACTATGTGGCGCTCAACGCCGACGTCCTCGCGGCCAACAAGGACCAGGTGACGCTGACCACGGCAAACGGCGTCTGGACCAACCAGGAACGCCTGAAGCTCGACCCCGCCTATGCGGACGACCTGAAGAAAACCCACAGCGCTGAAATTTCGGCTGAAGATTTCGGGGACAAGAAAACCGTCGCCAAGATCAACCAGTGGGCGAGCGACAACACCAACGGCCTCATCCCCGAAGTACTGACCGAGCTGAAAAAAGACGACGCGGCGGTACTTGCCTCCGCTCTTTATTTCAAGGGCGACTGGACGCATAAATTCGACAAGAAGCTGACCGAGGACAAAAACTTCACGGCGGATGACGCGGCTGTCAACGCGACCCCGACGATGAAGCAGCGCTTCCGCGAGGAAGGCCAGGTCACGCATCTGCAGGGCGCGGATTTCGAAGCTGTCGCGCTCACCTACGGCAGCGATGACTGGCAGAACGGCAAGCAGCCGAGCATGCGCGTCGTCCTCATCCGCCCGTCGGATGACAACGTCTCCGCGCGCGACTGGCTCGCGGCGCAGGCCGACGGCAAGGTGCCGCAATGGCTCGATCCCTATGCGTTCAATGATGCCGTCGGCACGGTCGAGCTGCCGCGCCTCGACATCAAGCAGAAATTCGACCTGATCCCGGCCCTGAAGGAACTTGGCATCAAGGATGCCTTCAACGAGCAGACGGCTGATTTTGGCAAGATGACGCAGTCGGGCGACCTCTATATCGGCAAGGTCCAGCACGACACCGTCTTCAAGACGAATGAAGAAGGCTCCGAAGCCGCCGCCGTCACCACGGTCGGCATGGTATTCGCGACCTCCGTGCGCATGCCGCCGCCCCAGATCGACGTCAAGTTCGACCGCTCGTTTGCGTTCGCCCTGCAAGATGTGAAAACCGGCGCAGTGATCTTCGTCGGCGCGGTCAATAAGCCGAACGACGACATGAAGCCGGCGGTCAAGGCCGCGAAAGCCAAAGGCCCGAAACTGTCGTAAGGCAATTTACGGGACCAACGAAAACGGCCCGCAGCGATGCTGGCCGTTTTTCTTTATTCATGGCGAATGGATTAACAGCCGCTACCCTTCAATCCCCATTTCGTGACCCGGCCATTCACGACCATGAAGGTGGTCTCGCAATAATGGGTCTCACGGGTGGGTGGCATGCCGCCCACGCAGTTGTTATAGCCGACGCGGCCGCTCCAACCGCCCATGCAGGTGCCAAAGCTTGTACCATAATTGTAATTGCGCACATCGACATAGGACAGCATGCGCGTGCGACGGTCGAGGTCATAAGTCTTGTCCGGCACGCCCCAGCTTGTCACCAGCTCGCGCTCCGAGGTACCGACCCAGCGGTCGAGCTTCGCCGCGCGCTCGGCAGGCGAGGTGCAGGCGGTGAGCAGAATGACGGCGAGCAGGGCGAGGTAACGCATCGGATTTCTCCTTCACCGCTACGAACGCAGTGACCCGCCGGTTTGTTTCACGACCGCTTCGACGATTTTCTGGCTAACTGCGGTGATTTCCTCGTCCGTCAGGGTCTTTTCAACGGGCTGCAGCGTCACCCCGATCGCGACCGATTTTTTGCCCGGATCGACGCCCTTGCCGGTATAGACATCGAAAATCTCGACATGGCTGATCAGGGTCTTGTCTGCCCCTTTGATTGCCTTGACCAGCTTCTCCGCTTCCACCTTGTCGTCGAGCACGAAGGCGAAATCCCGGTGCAGCGGCTGGAAGGGCGAGGGTTTCAGCAGTTCCTTGCGCGCGCCTTTTTTCTTCGGCGCCGGGATATTGGCGAGGAACACCTCAAACCCTGCGCATTTTTCGTCGCGCTTCATCTGCATCAGCACGGCCGGATGCAGCTCGCCGAAATAGGCGAGGACGGTCGGCCCCTGCCGCAGCGTGCCGGAGCGGCCGGGATGGTACCATTCCGGCGCATCCGCCGAAATCTGCACGCTCGCCGGGTTCACGCCGCAGTTTTCCAGCACAGCCAGCGCATCCGACTTGGCGTCATAAACATCAACATCGCGCGGCGCCTGCGCCCAGTGGCGCGCAACGGCGCTGCCGGTGCGCAAGCCGGTTGCGGTCATCAGTTGGCCGGCCGCCTCCGTCGACTTGAACACGGTGCCGATTTCGAACAGGCAGGCATCGGGAAAGCCGCGATCGGCGTTGCGGCCCGCCGCCGCGACCAGGTTGGGCAGGATCGACGGGCGCATGACCGCAAGGTCGGATGAAATTGGGTTGGTCAGGGTAAGCGCCGCCTTGTTCTGGTGATGCTGCGCCCCGAACAGGTCGGAGGTCGCATCATCCATGAAGGACCACGTGACCGTTTCATAAAGCCCGCGCATCGCGAGCAGCCGCCGCGCCGTCGCCGCGCGTTTCGCGAGCGGGCTGAGCGCCGAGCGCCGTTCATCGGCCAGCGGGCGTACATAGACAGTTGGAATATTGTCGTAGCCTTCGATGCGCAAAACTTCTTCCACGATATCGGCAGCCCCTTCCACATCGCCGCGCCAGGATGGCGTCAGCACGTCCCAGGTTTTGCCGTTATCCTTCACGGTAAAACCGAGCGTGGTCAGGATATGTTTCTGGCGGTCATCCGCCAGCTCCATGCCGCCCAGCAATTTCAGGCGCTCCGGCGCGTAGGTGATGGGGCGGGACGCATTGATCGCGCTTCCGGCAACCGCCACTTCGCTCGCCTCGCCGCCGCAGACTTGCTGGATCAGTTTGGTCGCGATTTCGGCGCCCGCAGCCGTGAAGCCGGGGTCGATGCCGCGCTCGAAGCGGTAGCGCGCATCGCTGTCGATCTGCAGCTTCTGGCCGGTTTTTGCCGTGCGCACGGGGTCGAAATAGGCGGCTTCCAGATAGACGTTGGTCGTCGCATCGGAAACGGCGGTCGAGGTGCCACCGATGATGCCGCCAAGGCCCAGCACGCCTGAGTCGTCACAGACGACGGTCATGCCGTCCTCCAGCGTGAAGGATTTATCGTTAAGCGCCGCCAGCGTTTCGCCCGCCTTCGACAGGCGCACGGTGATATTGCCCTTCAGCTTGTCGGCGTCGAAAACATGCAAGGGGCGGCCGCAGGCGATCGTCATGTAATTGGTGATATCGACAAGCGCCGAAATGGGGCGGAGGCCGATCGATTTCAGCCGGTCCTGCAGCCATTTGGGCGAAGGGCCGTTCTTGACGCCCTTGATGTAACGCCCGATGAAATGCGGGCAGGCATGGCTGTCTTTCGTTTCGACTGTAATCGGATTCTTGAATTTGCCCGCAACCGTCGATGCATCCGGCATTTTAAGCGTGCCAAGGCCCGCGGCCGCGAGGTCGCGCGCAATGCCGAGGATACCGGCGCAGTCGCCGCGGTTCGGCGTCAGGTTGATCTCGATGACGGGGTCATCCTTGCCAAGCGCGGGCGCGGCGGGCGATCCTACTTTCGCGTCATCAGGCAGCTCGATGATGCCCTTATGCTCGTCCGAGAGCAGCAATTCCCGCTCCGAGCACATCATGCCGTTGCTTTCCTGACCGCGGATCATTGATTTCTTGAGCGTGATGTTGGAGCCGGGAATGAACGAGCCCGAGGGCGCGAACACGCCCTTCATGCCCGCACGCGCATTCGGCGCGCCGCAGACGACCTTCAGCTGTTCCCGCCCTGTATCGACGACGAGGCATTGCAGCTTGTCGGCGTCGGGATGCTTTTCGGCGGAAACCACATGCGCCACGACAAAACCGTCGAGCGTCTTGGCCGGATCGTCGATGCCCTCGACCTCGAGACCAATGGCGGTGAGTTTATGGCTGATCTCGTCAAGCGAAGCGGTCGTGTCGAGATATTCTTTCAGCCAGCTGAGCGTGAATTTCATGGCAGTATTCTTTCTTAGGCAAGAGCGGGGTTCGGCTGGTCCATCGGGCCGAAGCCGTAATGCTTCAGCCAGCGCAGGTCCGATTCAAAGAAGGTGCGCAGGTCGGGAATGCCGTATTTCAGCATTGCCACGCGCTCGATCCCCATGCCGAAAGCGAAGCCTTGGTATTCGTCGGGGTCGATGCCGCAGTTCTTCAGCACGTTCGGATGCACCATGCCGCAGCCCAGAATCTCGAGCCAGTCGTTGCCCTCCCCGATCTTGAGCTCGCCGCCCGCGCGGGAGCAGCCGATATCCATCTCCGCCGAGGGTTCGGTGAAGGGGAAGAAGCTCGGGCGGAAACGCGCCTTCAGATCGTCCACCTCGAAGAAGCGGCGGCAAAACTCGATCAGGCAGCCTTTCAGGTGGCCCATATGCGCAGCCTTGTCGATCAGCAGCCCCTCCATCTGGTGGAACATCGGCGTATGGGTCATGTCGTAGTCCGAGCGATAGGTGCGGCCCGGAATGATCACGCGGATCGGCGGCTTCTGTGTCTGCATCACATGCACCTGCACGGTCGAGGTGTGGGTGCGCAGCAGCCGCTTCGCATCCAGCCCCGTCTTGCCGGGCGCGTCGGGAAAATAAAAGGTGTCGTGCATCTGCCGCGCCGGATGACCGGGCGGGAAGTTGAGCGCGGTGAAGTTGTGGAAATCATCCTCGATCTCCGGGCCTTCCGCGACGCTGAAGCCCATTTCGGCGAAGATCACCGTCATTTCCTCGATCGTCTGGCTGATCGGGTGGATGGTGCCCTTCTGCTGCGGGCGGGGGGAGAGGGTGATGTCGACTTTTTCTTTTTGCAGCCGCTCATTCAGCGCAGCCGATTTCAGGGTGGTCGCCCGCGCCTCGATCTCGGCGGTGATTTCATCCTTCAGGCGGTTGAGCGCCTGGCCCATTTCCTTGCGCTGCTCGGGCGTCATCTGGCCGAGGCCCGCCATCATGCCGGTGACCTTGCCCTTTTTGCCGAGCGCGGAGACGCGCACCTCCTCCAGCGAGTTGATGTCGTTGGCAGCCTTCACCGTTTCCACGATCTCTTTTTTCAGCGCGTCGATATTGCTCATATCCATCTTCTTTTCGGTTCTAGGGTTCCGTGCCGGGCGCGAGCGTAACCTGCAGCCCGTCGAGTTCGTCGTTCATGATGATCTGGCATGAGAGCCGCGAATTATCCTGCACGGCAAAGGCCTCGTCCATCATGTAAACCTCGTCTTCCGACGGGGGGGCGAGCTTCGCGAGCCAGTCCGCATCGACATAGACGTGGCAGGTCGCGCAGGCGAGCGCGCCGCCGCATTCGGCCTTGATCGCGACATTCGCATCATTCATGCCGTGGTCGCGGATGATTTCCATGACGCGCCAGCCCTCGACCGCCTCCAGCTCCTGCTCGGCCCCGTCGCGGCCGGTCACGCGGATCCTCATGGGTTCTTCTCCGGCGCGCGGCCGAGGATTTCCTTGAGCGCGAAGCAGGACGCCGCGGTCAGCACCGCCCAGATCGCGAAGGACATCGGCGCGTCGAGGATGATGCTGGCCGGCGTGGGCTTGAAGGTCAGGTCCGGCATCGCGAGCGTGACGACGAATAGCGTCGCTGCCAGGATCGGCAGCATCGCCAGCAGCGCCATGCCGATCAGGCGGAAGGAAATGCCAAGCCCGTTGACGCGGTAGATATAGCGCCGAACCGGATAGCCGACGGCCGCCAGGATATGCGCGACGCCGAAGCGCGCCGCCCAGATGCCCGCGCCGAACAGGAGCATGCCGATCGTGGTATAGGTCAAGTTCTGCCCCGTCGGGTTCATCTGCTGCGTGAAGACCTGATAAGCGAGGAAGATCATGAAGCCCATATAGAACAGCAGGAACATCAGGATGCTGGCCGAAAGGTCGCGCTGGCGCTCCGCCCGCAGGGCCGGGTCCTGCGGCAGGTCGTCGGTGCGCTCGCCCAACAGGATCAGCCGCGCCTCCGCGAACATGAACCAGCCGGTCAGGGCGGTCGCGGGTATGTTCCAGACCACCGCCTCGAACATCGTCGGTTCCTTGATCATGAAGAAGATCACGAACTCGGTCAGCAGGTTGAAGCCCATCGGCAGCAGCGAGATCTTGACGAGGTACCGCCATTCCCTGCCGACGAAGACATAGGCGTTGCGGACCGCGCTGATGATGCTGAACTGGCTTGCGCTCATGACCCCGTTTCCAAAATTTCCCTAGTTTTCCACCTGAATCACTTTACGCCAAGTTTTTCCTGCAAATTGCTGCTCGATGTCGTGTATTCGAAGCGCAGCTTGCGGTCAGGATAGACATAACGGAAGGCTTTCTGCGCCATCAGCGCGGCTTCGTGGAATCCGGAAAGTATCAGCTTCAGCTTGCCGGGATACCAGTTGATGTCGCCGATCGCGAACAGCCGCTCCGCCGTCGTCTCGAACTTCTCGGTATCGACGGGGATGAGGCCGTTTTGCAGCGCGATATTCTGCTGCGCGCAAAGCTCGCCGACGGGGCCGAGCTTCATGGTCAGCCCGTAAAAGACGAGCAGCGTGTCGCAGGGCAGTTCCTGCACCGATTTGTCGGCATGGGTCAGCGTCAGCGCCTCGATCTGCCCGTTCGCGCCCTTGATATCCGTCAGGTTCGAAATGACCAGCTTCATTTTATTGTCGTTCACCAGCTGGCGCATCTGCGACACGGTATGCGGCGCGGCGCGGAAATCGTCGCGGCGGTGGAGGAGGGTGAGGGAATTCGCGAGCGGGGCAAGGTTGACGGTCCAGTCGAGCGCGGAATCCCCACCGCCCGCGATCACCAGGTTCCGCCCGCGAAACTGCTCCATCTTGCGCACGGCATAGAAGACCGATTTGCCTTCATATTCCTCGATGCCCTTGATCGGCGGCTTTTTCGGCGTGAAGCTGCCGCCGCCAGCGGCAATCACGGCGACCGGCGCCTCGATCACCGTGCCGGCATCTGTGGTCAGCCGCCAGCCGTTATCGGTCTTCTCAATCTTCTGCGCCATCTCGCCCAGGTGAAATGTCGCGCCGAAGGGCTTGATCTGCTCCATCAGTCTGTCGGTCAGTTCCTGTCCTGTGACGATCGGCAGGGCCGGAATATCGTAAATCGGTTTTTCGGGATAAAGCTCCGCGCACTGGCCGCCCGGGCGGTCGAGGATATCGACCAGATGCGCCTTCATGTCGAGCAGCCCGAGCTCGAACACCGCGAAGAGGCCGACCGGCCCCGCGCCGATAATGATTACATCTGTTTTATGCGCCGTTTCCATGCCCGTCAGACATAGGGGAAACAGCGTCAAAAATCAAGGTTTTTAAGGGTTTATTAGCGCCCAAGCCCTTGATAAAGGCCGGGAATGGCAGGCGGCGGGGGCGGCAGGACTTCGGCAAGGTCACCCGTTACAGGCCAGAGCTTCAGCTTGTCGGCGCGCTCGGGCCGGATCAGGCCTGCGGCAACCGAGCGATCAAAGGTCTGCTTAAGGCCATCGAGGTAATCCCCGACCTGCACCAGCACGACGCCGGTCTTGCCTTCATACACGGCGGCTTCCACCGCCTGCATCACTTCGCGCATCGTGCCGGGTCCGCCCGGCACCGCGAACAGCGCGGCGGGGTTATTGTGGCTGGTCAGGATGCGGAAACGGTCCTGTTCCGATGACGCGAACAGCTTTGACGCGCCCTCGAATTGCGGCTCGTCTTCATATTGCGACAGGATGACGGCCGTGACCTTGCCGCCCGCCGCAAGCGCGGCGCTCGCAAGCGCGCCCATGACGCCGAGCGTGCCGCCGCCATAGGTCACCTCGATGCCGGCCTGCGCAAGCTTCTGGCCCAGCAGCGCGGCGGTTTCCATGATGGCGGGATCGTTCGGGGTCTTGGAGCCCGCGAATACGGCAACAGTTGTCATTAAAGGGGCCATCCACTTGCGGGTTTCGGCAGCGCGCGCGTCAGGAAGCGGCCGAATTTGCTGAAATCGCCCTTTTCCTCGTGCGGGGAGGGAAGGCCGCCAAAGAACACACCGCGCACATGGTTGACGCCGATGTAATTGAGCACGCTGAAAATCTCTTTCGGATTATCGAGCTTCTCCGGCTTGTTGTCGAAGGTGAGCGAGGTCACGGTCAGCGCCGTATCGCTATACCATTCCGCGCGCAAGGAGGTCTTGTATTCCTGCCAGTCGCGGCTGATCGTGGCGTCGAGCGTGAAGGTCTTGCCATCCGTCATATTGTCGATGGTATAGGTCGCGTAATCGCCCTTCAGCGGGTTGCCGACCGTTTTCGTCTCGGTCGTGCCGGTGGCGGGGGCGCCCAGAACGAAGGCGACATCGCCATAATTCAGCCGGTTTGCAGGGATTGCGCGTTCGGCGGCGGTCTTGAAAAGCTTGTCGAGCATTGGGTGTCTCCCGCGCGCGGCCTCCGCGAAATAGCGGCGGCCGGTTATGGCATCCACACTACGCCTCGCGCCCCGCGCCGTCAATAAATATGGCAAATCTCCTGATTTAGCGAGGCAGTTTAAGTATTTAGCGAAATCGTCTAGAGTAGCGCCCATGAAGAAATACCATCTTCACCTCATTTCCGACTCAACCGGCGGCACGCTCAACAGCGTGGTGAAGGCCTGCCTCGCCCAGTTCGACCAGGTCCAGGCGGAGCAGCATTTCTGGCCGCTCGTGCGCACGCAGAAACAGATGCTCGCGGCGGTCGAGGGCATCCGCAAGCATCCGGGCCTCGTTCTTTATACCCTTGTCGACGACGCGCTTGCCAAGGCGCTCGAAAAACACTGCCAGACGCTCGGCCTGCAGGCGATCTCGATCCTGCACCCCGTGATCGCGCTCATGAGCCGTTACTTCGGCCAGGTGTCGCGCGCCGAACCCGGGCTGCAGCACCAGTTGAACGAGGAATATTTCGCGCGCATGGACGCAGTCGATTACGCCCTGCATCACGATGACGGACTGAAGAACGACCGCGACATGGCGCATGCCGATGTCATCCTCGTCGGCGTGTCCCGCACCTCGAAAACGCCGACTTGCGTTTACCTTGCCAACCGCGGCATCAAGGCGGCAAATGTTCCTTATGTGCCGGGCATTCCCTTCCCCGAAAAAATCCTCGAGCTGAAAAAGCCGCTCTTCGTGGGGCTGACCGCTTCGCCCGACCGGCTCATCGATATCCGCCGCAACCGGCTGTCGCAGCTGGGCGAACTGCGCGAAACGGATTACCTCGACACCGAGCGCGTGCAGGACGAAGTCAAGCAGGCGCGGCGCTTCTACAGCAAGATGGACTGGCCCGTGATCGACGTCACGAGGCGGTCGATCGAGGAAACAGCGGCCGAAATCCTTGCGCTGCTGGAAGCGCATCGCAGCCGATTGAAGGAGAGCGCATGACCCCCGCCGACGCCACGACCGAACTGAAGCGCGCCTGCGTGCTGGGCTTCCCCGTCTCGCAATCGCTTTCGCCGAAGCTGCATAGCTGGTGGCTGCGCAATTACAATATCCAGGGTGCCTATACCGCGATGGCGATTCCGTCGGCGCATCTGCCGGATGCGCTGAAAATGCTGGTGGATCGCGGTTTTTCCGGCTGCAACCTCACTGCGCCGCTGAAGGAAGAGGCGCTGTCGCTCATGCAGGAACATGACGAAAGCTGCCTGATGTCGGGGGCGGTCAACACTGTCGTTGTGCGTGAAGGGCGCCTCTGGGGCTATAACAGCGACGGTTTCGGCTTCCTTGAATCGCTGAAGGCGCAAGCGCCCGACTGGAACGGCAGCCGCGTCGTGATCCTCGGCACGGGCGGCGCCGCGCGCGGCATCATCGCGTCCTTGCGCGGCGCGGGCGCCAAGAGCTTCGCGCTCGTCAACCGCACGCCGGAAAAGGCGCAGAAGATCGTCAAGGCCTTCTCCCTCGACGCGGAAATCTACAAATGGGAACAGCGCAACGACGCGCTGCGCGACGCGACGCTGGTCGTCAACTGCTCGACGCTCGGCATGGTCGGCCATCCGCCGCTCACGATCGACCTCGCGCGCCTGCCGCAAACGGCGGCGGTCTGCGATATCGTCTACCGCCCGCTCATGACCGACCTGCTCAACCAGGCGAAGCGCCGCGGCCATCCCGTTATTGAAGGACTCGGCATGTTGCTGCATCAGGGCCGCCTCGGCTTCGGGCTGTGGTTCGGGCGCGACCCGGAAGTGACGCCGGAACTTTACACCTATATGGGAGGCCTCGCCGCAGCATGATCGTCATCGGGTTGACAGGTTCCATCGGCATGGGCAAATCGACGGCGGCCAAAATGCTTGCCGAAATGGGCATTCCCTGCCATGACGCCGATGCGACGGTGCATGAACTGATGGGGCCGGGCGGCAAGGCGGTTGAACCTATCGCCAAGCTCTGCCCCGATGCGCTGGCGACCGATGCCGCCGGTGCGCCCTATATCGACCGCAAAAAGCTGGGCGCGGCGTTTTTCGCCAGCCCCGAACTGAAGGCGCAGGTCGAAGGCGTGCTATTCCCGCTCGTGCGCGAATCCAGCGACAATTTCGTGAAATTGAAGGAAAAAGAGGGCTGCCGGGCCGTCGTGCTCGACATCCCGCTGCTGTTCGAAGTCGGGCGCGACAAGGATGTCGATGTAACCATTGTCGTCTCCGCGCCGAAAGAAGTGCAGAGGGAGCGTGTGCTCGCGCGCGGCACCACGCAGGAACGCCTCGACGCCGTGCTGGCTTCGCAATTGCCGGACGCGGAGAAGCGAAGCCGGGCCGATTACGTCGTCGAAACCCATATCGGCCTCGATGACACGAAGGCGCAGCTGAAGGCCATCGTCGCAAAACTCCTGCCGCCGCCGAAATCGCCGCCCCCGAAATTCTGTCTCTAACAAGGGAGGCGGTCATGCGCCGTTTGCTGCCAATCCTGTTGCTCGCGCTCGCGCCGTTTTCCGCGAACGCCGCCGAAGTATCCGTGATGCCGGAAAAAGACGCCAATGCCGTGGTGGTCGAGCTGTTTACCTCGCAGGGCTGTTCCTCCTGCCCGCCGGCGCAGGAATTCTTGCGCGACCTGTCGCGCCGGCCCGGTGTGCTAACGCTCGAATACCATGTCGATTACTGGGACCAGTTGAAAACCTGGACGGGCGGCAGCTGGAAGGATGTGTTCTCCGACGCGCTCTGGACCGAGCGGCAGGTGGCATACAACAAGCGTATCATGGAATCCGACCGCGCCTTCACGCCGGAAACCGTGATCGACGGCCGCTTCCAGTCTGTCGGCTCCGCCAAATCCGAAATCAACGCGCATATCGAGGAGGCACGCACGCTGAAACGCCGCAAATTCGCTCTCTCCCCAACCATCGCCGCCGACGGCAAGATGTCGGTGACGGTCGAGGGCGTTGCGATAAAGGAACCCGCGCAGGTCGTGCTGTTGCGCCTCGTCAAGGACGCGGCCATCGAGGTCAAGGGCGGGGAAAACAAGGGCGAAACGATGAAAAGCCACAATGTGGTGCGCGAATCCATGGTGATCGGCACTTGGACCGGCGGCAAAAAATCCTACGATTTCACGCTTGCCCGCTTTGCCGCCGGCGAGGGCTGCGCCGTCCTGCTGCAGGACCCCGAAACCATGCAGATCTACGCGGGCGGGCTGTGCCTGATGTGACGGGACCGTCTGGTCAAAAAGCCCCGCCCCTGCTATAATATTCGCATGCGCGAAATTATTCTCGATACCGAAACCACGGGCATGGACCCGCATGAAGGCCACCGTCTGGTGGAGATCGGCTGCGTCGAGCTCGAGAATTTCCTGCCGACGGGTCGCGTGTTCCATTGCTATTTCAACCCGCAGCGCGACGTGCCGGTCGATGCCGCGCGCGTTCACGGGTTGACGACCGAGTTTTTGAAGGACAAGCCGCTCTTTACTGAAAAAGTGATGGAGTTCCTGTCTTTCATCGAGGAAAGCACGCTGGTCATCCACAACGCCGAATTCGACATGAAATTCCTCAACTGGGAATTGAAGTCGGCGGGGTTCAAGCCGCTGCCCATGCACCGCGTGATCGACACGCTGCCGCTCGCGCGCCAGAAATATCCGGGCCAGCCGGCCTCGCTCGACGCGCTCTGCCGGCGCTTCAAGATCGACCTGGAATCGCGCAAGTTCCACGGCGCGCTGCTCGACTCCCAGCTTTTGTCGGAAGTGTATCTGGAGCTGCAGGGCGGCCGGCAGCACGGCTTCGAGATTTTGTCGGAGGCCGCGATCCAGGGCTCCGCGCAGCTCAACGCCCGCATCCGCCGCCAGAAACGCGAACACCGCAGCTTCCCGCCGAGCCTGATCGAAACCGTGCGTCACGCGGAATTCATGAAAACCTTCAAGACCAATATGTGGTATCCCCCCGCCGAAAAGAACGAGGCGGAGAAGGACAAGGGAAAAGCGGCGTAAATTCTTTCGCCATGCCGGACTTGTTCCGGCATCCAAAAGGCCGTCAGGCCGTCATGTGAATCAAGTCAGGTTATGAGACGCGCGGACGCGCTTTTGGACCCCGGAACAAGTCCGGGGTGGCGCGACATTTTTATTGCAGGATTGAATCATAGAGATCGTCCCAGGCCGGATTCATCTCATTGATGACATTCAGCTTCCACTGCCGCGACCATTTCTTAATGGTTTTTTCCCGGCGCAGCGCCGATTCAAAATCATCCGCCACTTCGTAATAAACGAGCAACCTGCAGCCATACTTCTTCGTGAAGCCTTCGGCCAGACCAGCTTTATGTTCGGAAACACGCCGCGCGAGGTTCTCCGTCATGCCGACATACAGCGTGCCGTTAACCTTGTTTGTCAGGATATAAATGAAATGCGGCTTCAAGCTGCCGGCACAATCACCCCTGCGCTTCCGCCTTCTTCTGCTGTTCCTGCAGGCGCTTCACTTCGTTGATGTAGATGGTCTCGAACGAAATGGGCGTGAGGAAGAGGGGCGGGTAGCCGCCGGCGGAGGTCACGTTCGCCACGATCTCGCGCGCGAAGGGGAAGAGCAGCTTCGGCACTTCCACCATGATCACCGGCTGGTGGTTTTCCTTCGGGATGTTCTTCAGCACGACAAGCGCGCCATAGCTGAGGTCGATGATGAAGCAGACCTTGTCTTTTTCCTTTGCTTTCGCCTCCACGCGGAAATTGACGGTGCATTCATACACGTCGTCCTTCAGCTGGTTATGGCGCAGGAAGATCTGCACATTGGTTTCCGGCTGCGGCCAGCCCGAGACGAGGCTTTCCGGGGCGTTCGGGTTTTCGAAGGAGAAATCCTTGATGTACTGCGCGATCACCTGCACGCCGGGCGCGTTCGCGGGCTGCTGCGCCGCGTTTTGCTGGTCCTGCGCGGGCGCGGCGCCGGCTTCGGCCGGTTTCGGCGCGTCTTTTTTGTCTTTAGCCATAATCATGATCCTCTTCGTTTGAATTCTAAAAAATCCGTAGCATGGCAGGCCGGCGCTCGCAAGCCGAACGGCCGGTATTATGGTTTATCGATCTTCTCGTCATCCATGCGGCGGAACTCGCCCTCGATCACGGGCGGCTCGGGCCGGTCGCCGGTTGCGGTTTTCTTGTACGTCCATTCGCGAAACTCGGCGCTGTCGCGCGTGAACTGGTGCATAAAGCCGTTCGGGTCCTTCTGCGACTGGCGGAACAGGTAATGACGCGCCGGCGCGAGCAGGAACGGAATCGCGAGGAAATCGCTGATGAATCCGGGGAAAATCAGCAGCAGCGCCGCGATCAGCACGCAAAGCTTGTCAAAACCCTCCTGCGCCGCGAAAAAGCGATCGGTCTTTTCGGACAACGCGCTGAAGCCACCGTTTTTGAGCAGGTGAAACCCGAGCATCGTCGCGCCCGCCAGCCAGACCAGCGAGCCGAAGAATCCGACGCGTCCGCCGATCGCGAAAAGGCCGATCAGCTCCAGCAGCGGCAGGTATTTCAGGGGGCCAAGAAATCTATACATTCCAGACTCTTAAATAATGAAACGTTTCTTTACCTTTGTCCGTTATAGTGAAGATGGGGTAAAAGCGCCTTCAAGCTAGTTGAAATTGCCGCCATAAGATAGATTTAATGGCGGCAGGTACCCCGCCCCGCGGCACAGAAGAAGGAAACGCCCGTGCATCTCGACATCCTTATTTTCGCGGCCATCGCGGCCTTCCTCATCTATCGCCTGAACGGGGTGCTCGGCACCAAGAATGGCAACGAGCGCCAGCGCCCGAACCCGTTTACCCCGGCTGAACAGCAGCGCAAGCCCGCGGTCGAAATGCCGCAGGTGCGGACCGTGCCGCCACCCTTGCCCGTGATGACCCCCGCCGCGCTGGAAGCGGTCGTCGATGCCGAGGCCAACCGCGACGGCCGCGTCGAGCAGGGGCTGCAGGATATCCGCTCCGCCGATCCCTATTTCGAGATCAACAGCTTCATGCAGGGCGCGCGCTACGCGTTCGAGCTCGTCGTCACTGCCTATGCGCGCGGCGATCTCGCCGCCATCAAGCCGCTGGTCAGCCCCAAGCTCTATAACGATTTCGCGGCGGGCGTGAAGGCGCGCGAAGCGGCGGGACATACGGTGGATCTGACCCTCCACCGCGTCGCGCAGGCGCGCGTGGTCGAAGCGCATCTCGGCGGCGCCATGGCCTATGTCACCGTCGATTTCGAGGTCGAGGAAAGCTCCGTCACGCGCGACCGCGCTGGCCAGATCGTCGAGGGAAATCCCGACAGCCTGTTCACGATCCGCGACGTCTGGACCTTCACGCGCGATACGCGCACGACCGATCCCAACTGGATTCTCATTGAGACTCGCGCCGCCGACCAGTAAACTGCCCGCGACACGTTACCCGGGGATTTTACATGCGCCGCGTCCTCCCGCTCCTGCTGCTCGTCCTGTTGACTGCCTGCGCCGGCGCCGATAAAGCCGCGCCCGCGAAGAAAAAGGACGACCCCTTTTACCTGAAACCCACGACCTTCAACGCGCTACCCGGCTGGCAGGCGGATAATCAGGCCGAAGCGCTCGCGGCCTTCACGCGCTCCTGCGCCCGCATCGCGAAGAAAGACGCCGAAAAATCCTTCGGCCCGACGCCCATTGCCGGCAGCTATCGCGACTGGCAGGCAGTCTGTGCGAAACTGCCGGTAGACGCCTCTACATCGCCTGCCAACGGGCAGGGAATTTTAAGGGACGGCACGATCACGCTGACCGGCATTGTCTATAAAAATCCCGAGGAATGGATAATTTGGCTCAATGGGCAGAAACTTTATCCGAACAACCTGCCGAAAGAGATTATTGATATTAAAGTCGAAAAGGATTCAGCCCATATTAAATGGTTCGATAAAAAACTGTACGGCGTGATCGCCGTGACAGTCCGCCCAAACCAGCAATACGACATCGAGACCGGCCTCACCCAGTCCATCCCGATGTCAGCACGCAGCTTTTTTGAATCCGAATTCACCCCCTATGAAATCTCCGACGCCGAAGACCGCGACGGATTGTTCACGGGCTATTACGAACCCGTGCTGCGCGGTTCTCTCACGAAGCATGACAAATACCTGGTGCCGCTCTATGCGCGGCCCGACGACCTCATCACCGTCAATCTCGGCGACTTCAAGCCGGAGTTGAAAGGCGAAACCATCACCGGCCGCGTGAACAAGGACAAGCTCGTGCCTTACTTCACCCGCGCCGATATCGAAAAGGGCGCGATCAAGGACGAGGAGAAGAAGATCGTCTGGGTCGACAGCGCGGTTGATGCGTTCTTCCTGCACATCCAGGGCTCGGGCCAGGTGCAGATGGAAGACGGCACGGTCCTGCGCGTCGGCTATGCCGCGCAGAACGGCCATGCCTATACCGCGATCGGCAAGTCGCTGCTCGAGAAAAAAGAACTGCAGCCGGGCAATGTCTCGATGCAGTCGATCCGCCAGTGGCTGGAAACCCATCCCGACCGCGCCGCCGAGATCATGAACATCAATGAAAGCTATGTCTTCTTCCGCAAGCTGGAAGGTGACGGCCCGCTGGGGGCGGAGGGCGTGGCGCTCACCCCCGGCCGCAGCCTTGCCATCGACAAAAAGAAATTCCCCTATGGCGCGCCAGTCTTTATCGACGCCGCCGCGCCGGAAGGCGAGGGCAAGCTGCAGCGCCTGATGATCGCGCAGGATACCGGCGGCGCGATCCGGGGCGCTGTGCGCGGCGATTTCTTCTGGGGCGCGGGCGAACAGGCTGCGCATAACGCCGGCATCATGAAATCAAAGGGGCAGGCCTATCTCCTGCTGCCGAAAACCGCGACTGTCCCGCCCGAATACGCGCCGCGCCCGTGGTGGATGAAGGCCGATGCGCGCGCGAAGGCGTTCACGTATAATGACTGACATGATCGACACCACGGCGCCCTTCGGCACCTATGCCCTTAAAAACCGCGACGCACAGCTGCTGCGCTGGGCGCAGGGCATGCCGGCCTCGTGGCTCGGCCGCCGCGCCGCGCTGATCTTGCGCAAGGCCGTGCTGGCCGGACGGCATAAGGTCATCGACGCTGTCGTTCAGGGCGTGAAATACCGCCTTTACATGACCGACAATGTGTCCGAGCGGAAATTCCTGTTCCTGCCGCAATTCTTTGACCGTTTCGAGCGCGAGCTTTTGAAATCACGGCTCGGCTACGGTTCTACTTTCGTCGATATCGGCGCGAATGCCGGCATCTATACCATGACGGCTGCCTATTGCGTGGGCTCCGGCGGCCGCGTGCTGTCGGTCGAACCCAACCCCGCGGTGCTCGACCGCCTGCGCTTCAACCTTGCGCTCAATGAATTCGAAAGCCGGGTGACGGTGGAGGCCTCTTGCGTCAGCGATGCGGAAGGCGTGGTGGAACTCACGCTCGATGACACCAATCTCGGCGGCTCCAGCCTCGTCGCGACGCGGTCGGCGAAAAAAATCCCGGTTGCCTGCGCGCCGCTCCTGACCATCCTCAAGCGTCACAACATCCAGAAAATCGACGCGCTGAAAATCGACATCGAAGGGGCGGAGGACAAGGCCCTCATCCCCTATTTCCGCGACCAGCAGCCGCAATATTATCCGGCCCTCATCATCCTCGAAAACTCCCCCACCCAATGGGCCGAAGACCTCCCCGCCGCGCTCCGCGCCGCCGGTTATACGCTCCTGCAAACGACGCGCATGAACATGGTGTGGGAGCGGAAGTAGGGCTTATCCCCTCTCCCGCCTTGCGGGAGAGGGTTAGGGTGAGGGTGGGGACTTTGCATCTGCTCATGCACCTGCCCTGAACGGTTCTGTCTGATACACACCCTCACCCCCGCCCTCTCCCGCAAGCGCGGGAGAGGGGGTAGGGCGGGCTAAATTATCAGCTGACTTTAACGGGCGGCTCCAGCCGCGACATATTCGCCTGGATATCGTCATAGGCGGGCATGCCGGCCTGCGCGCCCAATCCGAGGCAGGCGAGGCCTGCGCCGGTGGAGGCGAAATGCATCGCCGTCAGCCAGTTGCTGCCCATCTGCAGGGAAGCCGCGAAGATGCCGCAGAACGCGTCGCCCGCGCCGGTCGTATCAACGACTTCGACGGGCAGCGCGCGAACGGAATAAAGCTCGCCCGCCTTTCCCGCGACCGCGCCTTTTTCCTCGAGCGTGATGATGCAGCACAGATCGCCGAGCGCGGCGACGCCGAGCGCGATGGTGGCTGCATCGGTTGATTCGATGCCAAGCCCCTTGGCGAGGTGATGCGCCTCGACCTCGTTCACGATCAGGTAATCGAGCGTCGCCAGCACCTCCGCCGGTATCGCGGCGGCGGGGGAGGCGTTGAGGATCGTGGTCGCGCCATTCACCTTGCCGCGGCGGAGCACGTCGAAGGTCTGGTCATGCGCGGTTTCGAGCTGGCTGAGGATGATATTCTTCGGGTTGAACACTTCATCGGGCAGCTGGTCGGATGTCGCGTCGAGGTTGGCGCCGGGCGCGACGATGATGATATTCGCGCCCTTCATGTTGACGGCGATGGTGGCGCTGCCGGTCGGGCGATCGGATATGCCGATGCCCGTCGTCCAGACGCCTTGCGTCTTGAGGTTGTTGACCGAGCGGCGGCCGAAGGCGTCGTCGCCGACCTTGCCGGCCATGGCGACTTTTGCGCCCGCGCGCACCGCCGCGATCGCCTGGTTCGCGCCCTTGCCGCCGGTGCGACTCAGGTAGTCGGCGGTGCACAGCACGGTCTCCCCCGTCTGGGGAAAATGGTCGACCGGCATGATCAGGTCGATATTCATGGAGCCGAAGACGATAATCATGAAATCCAGCCTAAAGTTAATGGATTGAACGGTCTAGTGATTTGCGAAAACGGACCGTTTTAGTGCCTTTTGACCGCGAAATATTTGAACCCTTGCATTGCAACGCCCCCCTGCCGGGGTGTAAAGCTAAAAGAAAAGATCAGTGGATAACCGCCATGCCCCTCACAAAGTTTCCGAAATCCGCAAGCGCGCCCGCCGCTTCGCCCAAGGCGACCGCGCTCGGCTTTTACGAAAGCTTTTTTGAAGGCCGCATCGCCGACCTGCACAAGGAAGGCCGCTACCGCGTTTTCGCGGATCTCGAGCGCCAGGTCGGGCGCTTTCCGCAGGCGGTCTATCGCGGCGAGGACGGCCTCGCGCGCGATATCACGATCTGGTGCTCGAACGATTACCTCGCCATGGGCCATCACCCGAAAGTGATCGCCGCCATGTGCGACGCCGCGCAGAATGCCGGCGCGGGCGCGGGCGGCACGCGCAATATCTCGGGCAACACGCATTACCACATCATGCTGGAGGAAGAACTCGCCGACCTGCACGGCAAGCAGGCGGGGCTGTTGTTCACCTCCGGCTATATCTCCAACGAGGCGGCGATCAGCACGATCGCAAAACTGCTGCCCGATTGCGTGATTTTCTCGGACGCGCAGAACCATGCCTCGATGATCGCGGGCATCCGGGGCTCGGGCTGCGAGAAATATATCTTCCGCCATAACGATGTTGCGCATCTCGAACAGCTGCTGCAATCGGTCGAGCGCTGCCGCCCGAAAATCATCGCGTTTGAGTCGGTCTATTCGATGGACGGCGATATCTCGCCGATTAAAGAGATTTGCGACCTCGCCGAAAAATACGGCGCGCTCACCTATCTCGACGAAGTGCACGCGGTCGGCATGTACGGCCCGCGCGGCGCCGGTGTCGCCGAGCGCGACGGGCAGATGCACCGCATCGATATCGTCGAAGGCACCCTTGGAAAAGCATTTGGCGTGATGGGCGGCTATATCGCGAGCACGAAGGCGATCGTCGATGTCGTGCGCTCCTACGCCTCCTCCTTCATCTTCACGACCGCGTTGCCGCCCGCGTTGTTGGCCGCGGCGACCGCGAGCATCCGCCATTTGAAAACATCGCAGGCGGAACGCGACCGTCACCAGGAACGCGCCGCGACGCTGAAAAAAATGCTGGCGGAGGCGGGCCTGCCGGTGCTGCCCTCCGTCACCCATATCGTGCCGGTGATGGTCGGCGATGCGCGCCTGTGTAAGAAGGCGAGCGACGAATTGCTGAACGAGCACGGCATTTACGTGCAGCCCATCAACTACCCGACAGTGGCGCGCGGCACCGAGCGCCTGCGCCTGACGCCGACGCCGCTGCATTCCGACGCCGACATGCAGGCGCTGGTCGATGCGCTGGTCAAGGTCTGGGCGCGGCTCAACTTGCGCCGCAGCGCGCAGATCCTGCATTTCCAGGACATCGCTTAAGTTTTATTGCACCCGGACCGGCTTTTCGGGGATTTCGCCCGCGACGCCGTCTTTCAGCGGCAGCAGCGCGTCTTCTTTCGGAAGTTTCCTGATTTCTTCAATCTCCGCCGCCGCGTTTGCAAGCGGCTGCATCCCGCCGCAGGTGCCGCCGACATCGAAGGTGCCGGAGGGGAAATTATACATCGACCATTTCTCCGCGACATCCGGCGTGCGCATATAGGCGAAGAACAGGTATTTCTGGCCGAGCCGGTAATCGCCGCCCATGCAGGTGTTGACGCTCTGGTTGGTGTAGACCTTGAATTTGCTGCCTTTCTCGACGCCCTTGAAGCCTTCCTCCACCTCGACCACCACGATCAGCGGGATATCGGCGTTGCCGCGCTGGGTCTCGTTCGTCACTTCCGTTATTTCGAGGACGGTGCCGGTGAAGACGGCCTGCGACGCGGCCCAGCGCTTCTCGAGCGCGAGCGGCATGCAGACGCAGCGGCTTTCCCCGACGCCGGCAAAGGCCGATGTGACGAATGTAACCAGCAGAAAAGCGGCGGCGATGATGCGCATGGGTCCCTCTCCCCCCGATTATACCCGCCGCGGGTTAAAATTCACGCCGCGGATGCGCGGATTCGGGCGGTGCCGGAAACAACCGCACGGTTTTTTTTGTGACGCGCGTGACGTTCGGCTGAACAGCGCACCCCGACCCAGACTTTTTTACAGGCACCAAGCCTCTCGCCTGCCTTGGAAAACCCCTGTTCGCAACGCAATGTCACAACTAATAACCTTGCAAAACGAGGTCAAAGTTGAGACGATTCAATCAGGCTCGAGAGGTGCGGGCGGGGCGATACCCTTTCAAAAAACAAGATCGGCAGAACCGGCGGGACCCGCTGCGGCGATGATAAAATTACATAACAACCTGAATGATATTCCGGCGGAGGCCAGGGGCAGCGTCTGCGTCATCGGCAATTTCGACGGGCTGCATCTCGGCCACCGCGCGCTGATCGCGCAGGCACAAAAACTTGCTGACGAAAAACAATTACCCTTGTCGGTTCTCACCTTCGAGCCGCATCCGCGCGAGTTTTTCAAGCCGGACGGCCCGCCGTTCCGGCTGACGCTGCTGCCCGCCAAGGCGCGGCTGCTGGATGAACTTGGCGTCGCGCATCTTTTTGTTGCCGCATTTGACGCGTCGCTGGCGGGTCTAACGGCGACAGCGTTTATCGATCGAATTCTCGTCGGCGCGCTTGGCGCCAGCCATGTTTTCGTCGGACGTGATTTCGGGTTCGGGCAGGGGCGCGCGGGGAATGTCGCGCTGCTGCAGGCGGACGGCCGCTTCGGCGTCACGGCGGTCGCGCCCGTCACCTGCGACGGGGACGAGGTCTATTCCTCCACCCGCATCCGCGCGCTGCTGCAGGAAGGGAAGCTTGACGCGGCCGCCGCGCTCCTCGGCCGGAATTTCGAAATTGAAATGCCGGTCGTGCATGGGGACAAGCGCGGGCGGACCATCGGTTTTCCCACCGCCAACCAGCAGGCGGGCCGCCACCTGCGCCTGCCTTTCGGCATCTATGCCGTGAAGGTGCTGATCGAAGGCGAAAACGGGTGGCGCGACGGCGTCGCCAATTTCGGCATCCGCCCGATGTTCCGCATCGACCAGCCGATTTTCGAAACCTACATCTTCGGCTTCGATGGCGACATTTATGGAAAGAATATGCGCGTTCAGCCGGTCCAATACCTGCGCGGCGAGCAGAATTTCAGCGGGCTGGAAGCGCTGATGGCGCAGATCAAACAGGATTGCATGGATGCGGCGGCTGTGCTCAAATCCTCGTCATTATAACAAATTCCGGACAGCGGAAAACGATGCCAGAACAGCAGCTTCACAAGCCCGGGCGCTTCTTCGCCGTGGCCTTCGTCCTGATCCTCGCGGTGATCGCGGCGGACCAGGCGTCGAAGTGGTATGTGCTCGAAACCATGCTGCGCACGAACCCAGAAAACCTCGATTTTTGGAGCTGGTTCACCAAGCGCGCGCCGCTCGCCTTTTTCGAGGACCAGCAGGAAAAATACAAGCAGGTGGTGTTTAACGGCTGGCTGAACTTCACGATGGTCTGGAACAAGGGCATCAGCTTCGGCATGTTCGCCTCCCAGAACGGCAAGATGCCGGTCCTGTTCATCTGCGTTTCGCTGTGCATCTCGATGGCGCTGTTCTTCTGGCTGGTGCTGGCGCGCACGACGCTTTTGTTCATCGCCCTGCCGCCCATCATCGGCGGCGCGATCGCCAATGTCTGCGACCGGGTGCGCTTCGGCGCGGTCGCCGACTTCATCGACCTTCATATCGGGGAGCATCACTGGCCCGCCTTCAATATCGCGGATGCCTGCGTCGTGATCGGCGCGGCGCTGGTGGTGATCGACGCGATCCTCGACAAAAGCGACAATAAAAAGGATACGGCCAATGCGTAAATCTTCCCTTCTTCTCGTCGCGGCGCTGGCGCTTGGCGTGACCGGCTGCGCCGAAGTGAAAAAGCAGGTCGGCATGGGCCGCAGCTCCCCCGACGAATTCATGGTGGTGAAGCGCGCGCCGCTCACGCTGCCGCCCGACTACGAGCTGCGCGCGCCGTCGCCCGACAGCCTGCCGCCCGCCTCCGACGCCTCCAACCAGGCCAAGGCCGCGCTGGTCGGCAATGCGACCGTCACCGCGGAAAAAGGCACGGCTGAAGACGCGCTGCTGAAAAAAATGGGCGCCCAAAACGCCGACCCGTCCGTGCGCACCGCGATCAACCGCGAAAACGGCGTGATCGAGCTGAAGAACCGCACGCTTGTCGACAAGCTCGTGTTCTGGAGCGACAAGCCCGGCGAACAGCCGACCAGCGTCGTCAACGCGGCGCAGGAAAAAGAGCGCATCAAGCAGAACGAAAGCGCCGGCAAGCCTGTGAATGCGGGCGAGGTGCCGGTGATCGAGAAGAAGCAAAGCACGATCGACAAGATTTTCTAAGAGTCTCTTTTCAACGAATGGAATTCGCATGATCCGTAATTTCACCGCCCTGTGCCTCGCGCTGGTGGCGTTGCTCTGCACGCCTGCTTTCGCGCAGGACATCGCAAAACCGGTCGCGGCGGCGGAATCGGCCGCGCCTGCGCCGGCGGATGCCGCGCGGCCCGGCATGGTGACGACCGTGCCGACGCGCGAAAGCCTCGTCGCGTTTTTCGAGCAGCAGATGAAAAACGACCCGCAGGTGAAGGATTTCACGAAGCGCGCGGATGGCGATTACGATTTCCAGACCGGCTTCTTCCCCTATACCGGCCGGCTGAAACTGCTGAACGCCGCGGTGACCGCGGATAGCG
>DASPMW010000109.1:0-68818 GCA_035626855.1 Patescibacteria group bacterium | reverse complement strand
CTCTCCCCCGGCCAGCTCGCGCATAACCGCAAAGGCAAGGAAAAGTAAAATGCCCCTCAAGCTGAAGCAATTCTGGCAGTCGGAATTCGACGAGCACCTGGCGGTCACCGCCGCGACGCAGGACCAGCTCGCCCCTGCCTTTGAAAAGCTGCTCGATACCGCCACCCGGGCGATCGAGGGCGGCAACAAGATCTTCTTCTTCGGCAATGGCGGCAGCGCCTCCGACGCGCAGCATCTCGCGACCGAGCTATCGGCACGCTACAAAAAAGACCGCAAGGCAATCGCCGCCGTGTCGCTCGCCACCGACACCTCCGCCCTGACTGCGATTGGCAATGATTATGGCTTCGACTACGTCTTCGCCCGCCAGCTTGAGGCATTGGGCAAGAAGGGCGATGTCGCGATCGGCATCACCACCTCCGGCAACAGCGCCAACGTCATCCGCGCCTTCGAGGAATGCCGCAAGCAAGGCATAACGACCGTGGGCTTCACGGGTGCCACCGGCGGCAAGATCAAGCCGCTTTGCGATATCCTGATCAACGTGCCCTCCACAACGACGGCGCGCATCCAGGAAATGCACATCACGCTCGGCCAGATGTTCTGCGGCGGCCTTGAAATCAACTTGGGCTATATCGAGCAGGAAGAAGCGCCGGCCGGTCTCGCCCGCGCCGTCTGAGGAGATAAATATGACAAAAGCCGCCGAACTCGAAAAACTCAGCTTCGAAGAAGCGCTCTCCGAACTCGAGAAAATCGTCCGCGCATTAGAGGGTGGGTCGTCGGACCTGCAGACTTCCATTAACAGCTACGAGCGCGGCATGGCGCTCAAGAAGTATTGCGACGCAAAGCTGAAGGAAGCGCAGACCCGCATCGAAAAAATCACGGTCGGCGAGGGCGGCAAGGTCACGACCGAGGCGATCCGGCTTTCTGAATAATCGCCCCCATTGATTTCCGTGACTTTTTTGCGCGGGTTGGGGTATAACAGTCTCCAGAAAAAAGAATAAGGAAGGGTCATTCAGCAATGGCACCATCACCACGCGAGGCGTCACCCAAACTATCCCAGGCGATGGACGACTGCCGCGAAAAGGTCAACAAGACCATGTCGAGCCTGCTGCCGCCGACCGACCTCGTGGAAGCAAAACTTTTCGATGCGATGCGCTACGCCGCGCTCAATGGCGGCAAGCGCCTGCGCCCCTTCATGGTGATGGAGGGCGCCCGCGTGTTCGGCGTCGACGGACACCGCGCGCGCCGCGTCGCAGCTGCGGCGGAATTCGTGCACTGCTATTCGCTCGCGCATGACGACCTTCCCTCGATGGACGATTCCGATCTTCGCCGCGGCAAGCCCGCGCTGCACAAGCAGTTCGACGATGCGACTGCGCTCCTCGCGGGCGATGCGCTGCTGACCCTTGCCTTTGAAGTTCTCGCCGACCCCGAAACGCATGAAGATCCGCGCGTGCGCGTCGAGCTTGTCGCGAGCCTCGCGGGCGCTGTGGGCATGCACGGCATGGTCGGCGGCCAGATGCTCGACCTCATCGGCGAAAAACAGGAATTCGATGTCGGCACGATCAGCCGCATGCAGCGCATGAAAACCGGCAAGCTGATCGCGTTTTGCTGCGAAGCGGGCGCGATCCTCGGCAAGGCAAACCCGGCGCACCGCCAAAGCTTGCGCAACTATGCGCATGACCTCGGTCTCGCCTTCCAGGTTACCGACGACCTGCTCGACGTCGAAAGCAACGTCCACGAACTGGGCAAGCCCGTGAACCAGGACGGCAAGAAATCGACCTTCGTCTCAGCCATGGGCCGCGACCAGGCCCGGCAGCGCGCACAGATGCTCGTGGACCAGTCGATCTCGCACTTGCGTGTCTTCGATGAAGGCCGCGTGGACCTGCTGAAAGACCTCGCCCGCTACGTCCTCGAGCGCCGGGTCTGATTCTTTATCCGCTGCACCGATTTTGCATCAAAATGCCGCGATAACTGCTGCCCATAGAGCAGTGGTGGGTGGTATATTTGGAATTACGCAAGGTTTTCAAAGCCTAACGGAATCGGCAGATGCGGTGGCGCGGCAGTACCAATTTTCCCGAAAAAGTGTATATATAGCGGCAAAAGGACGTTTCGCATGACCGCCAAGCCACTCCTCGATCAGGTGACCATCCCCGCCGACCTGCGCAGGCTCGAGCGCGGACAGCTGCGCCAGTTCGCCGACGAGCTGCGGCAGGAAACGATCGACGCGGTATCGATTACAGGCGGGCACCTCGGCGCGGGGCTTGGCGTCGTCGAGCTGACGACGGCAATCCATTACGTTTTCAACACGCCCGCCGACCGGCTGATCTGGGATGTCGGCCACCAGGCCTACCCGCATAAAATCGTGACCGGCCGCCGCGACCGCATCCGCACCCTGCGGCAGGGCGGCGGGCTCTCGGGCTTTACTAAGCGCTCGGAAAGCGAATACGACCCCTTCGGCGCGGCGCATAGTTCGACGTCGATTTCAGCCGGCCTTGGCATGGCCGTCGCGCGCGATCTCAGCCATGGCGACAACAAGATCATCGCCGTGATCGGCGACGGCGCAATGAGCGCGGGCATGGCCTATGAAGCCATGAATAACGCCGGCGCGATGAACAGCAAGCTTATCGTCATCCTCAACGACAACGATATGTCGATTGCGCCGCCCGTGGGCGCGATGAGCGCTTATCTTTCCCGCCTCATTTCCTCCAAGCCCTATTTGAGCATGCGCGAAATCGGCAAGAAGTTTTCCGGCAAGCTGCCCGCGCCGCTGCAAAAGGCCGCGCAACGCGCCGAGGAATACGCCCGCGGAATGGTGACCGGCGGCACGCTGTTCGAGGAACTGGGCTTTTATTATGTGGGGCCGATTGACGGCCATAACCTGGATCACCTGCTTCCCGTGCTCGAAAACGTGCGCGACACCATCCATGACGGTCCTATCCTGATCCATGTCGTGACGAAAAAGGGCAAGGGTTACGCCCCTGCCGAAAGCGCCGCCGATAAAATGCACGGCGTCGCGAAATTCGACGTGCTGACAGGCGCGCAGGCAAAAAGCAAATCGAACGTGCCGACCTATACCCTCGTCTTCGCCGACGGGCTGATTGCGGCGGCAAAGCAGGATGACAAGGTTGTCGCGATCACCGCCGCCATGCCATCGGGAACGGGTCTCGACCTGTTTGAAAAGGAATTTCCAAGCCGCTCCTTCGATGTCGGTATCGCGGAACAGCATGCGGTAACCTTTGCGGCCGGTCTTGCGACAGAGGGTTACAAGCCGTTTGTCGTGATCTACTCGACCTTCCTGCAGCGCGGCTACGACCAGGTCGTGCATGACGTCGCGTTGCAAAACCTGCCCGTGCGCTTCGCGATGGATCGTGCGGGCCTCGTCGGCGCCGATGGCGCGACGCATGCGGGATCGTTTGACATCGCCTTCCTCGGCTGCCTGCCGAACATGGTGCTGATGGCGCCTGCCGACGAACAGGAACTGCTCGACATGACCGCAACGGCCGCTGCCTATGACCAGGGGCCGATCGCATTCCGCTATCCGCGGGGCGAAGGGGTCGGGCTGGAAATGCGCCCCGGCAAAGTACTGGAAATCGGCAAGGGCCGCGTGGTGCGCGAAGGCACGACGATCGCGCTGCTCAGCTACGGCACGCGATTGCAGGAAGCGCTCAAGGCGGCCGACCAGCTGGCGGCGATGGGCCTCTCCGCCACAGTCGCCGATGCGCGTTTCGCCAAGCCGCTCGATGAAGAGCTGGTGCTCCGCCTCGCGCGCGAACATGATGTGTTGATTACAATGGAAGAAGGATCGCAAGGTGGTTTCGGCGCCTTCGTGCTGCAGTTCCTGGCGGGAAATGGGGCGCTTGATCGCGGCCTTAAAATCCGCACGATGACGCTGCCCGATGAATATATCGACCACGAAGTGCCGCTGAAGCAATATGAGCAGGCGGAACTGAATGCCGCGCATATCGTGCAGCAGGCTGTCACCGCGCTCGGGGTTTCCGCGCAGGCCCTGCCCAAAAAGGCGTGATTCGCCGTCTTGATTCTCCGCCGCCCCGCGACTAGGCTGTTGTCATACAACAGATGGAAAAACCGTGACTGCTCCGCGCAAGCCGTGGCTGCAGGATGCGAAGGCCCGCGTCCAGCGCCTGAAACTCGCCGTTGACGACCGCTATGTGCAGCTGCGCCACGGCGCGCATAGCGATGCCCGGGCCGAAATCATGGACCGGGTCGCGGCAATTCCGGGCGGCGCTGAACTGCTGAACCTTGCGCAACAGCACAAGGTGAAGATCCTCGTCGTCAATCCCGCGAGCATCGACGACGTGCAGGGACGTTTCTCCCGAGGGCCCGCGGGCGTGTTCATACGCGTGGCGAATCGTGGCGATATCGCGCGGATGACGACAACGCTCTGGCACGAGCTGCGGCACATGCAGCAGCATATCGATCGCGGCGATATGGCGGGCCGGGCCGGCAAGCTCCACAACGCCCGCGCGGAACATGTGATCGGGCTGATGATCGAGGCGGATGCATTCACCGCGCAGACTGTTATGGCGGTTCAGCAGGCGCGGGGAGGGCGCCCGGAATATCTTGAGGCCATGCTGAGCCGCGACGGCCCCGCCATGGATTGTATCCGCGAGTTCCTGAAAAAGAACCAGCCGCCGGATTTTAGCGACGACCGCCATTTTGCCCGTGCCCTTTTCACGGAAATGATGCGCGAGGGGCTGCCGCGCTACAGCGCGAAATACTTCGAGCGCCATCGCAATATTTTCCAAAGGGCTGCGACGGCCGAGAAATTCCGCAAGCTCGTGAAGCGCGAGGGTGTGGCCCCTAAATTCCTGCCAACCGATCGTCTGCTCGATACCTATCTGCACCGCGATGACCCGGCTCCTTCCGTCAGCGCGCTTGCCCGCAAATTTTTCTGTGAACAGCCGCGCGAAGCGCAGGAGACGCTCGCGCTCATTGAAGACACGGTGCAGCGCGCAAAGGACTTAAGCCAATCCGAATTCAAACAGGCGCGCAACGAGATCATCGATCGCACAACGGGGCTTTCGGCGCGCTTTAATTCGGCGGCTGCGCGCCACGCGAAGCCCAAGTCACCCGGTTATTTCCGGCGACTGCGCAACAGCGTCGGTCTTTAGCGTTTCTTCGATTCCAGGCCAAAACCCATTTCGGGCATTTTCGAGATGGGCCGCGGCTTGGTCGGATCCTGGGGAAAGCCGAAAAAGCCTTCTATGCGTTTGTCGCCGGCAAGACGCAGCGAAAACCAGGTCTGGTCGGCAACCTCGAAGAAGATCTGTTCGCCCGGCGCAACCGGCACTTCGCGGCAGGCTTCCGGCAGCGGTTCGCCGCTCGTGCAGATCCTGCCACCGCGGGACAGCGAAACAACCCGCGCCGCCGCGTCCTTCAGCAAAACGACGCGCTGCGGCAGATGAGATGAAACATATTCCCGCGCGGTCATCGACGTCTTGATATCGGTGAAAACCCGCGGCTCCGCGCATTGATTGGCGACCAGTACGCCGATAGGTTTCCAGTGGCCGAACAGTTTCGCATCCGCCTGTTCGTACCGGAATGCCTCCGCCGCCAGGCAGCCGACTTCGGTGGTGAGCTTCCACAATCTGGGGGCCGGCAAGGGGACGGTTTCGGCAACCGGCGCGGCGGGCTGCGGCGGAGGCTGAACCGCTTGTTCGGTCGGCGCAACGCGGCGATGCCAAAAAAAAGCTCCGCCCGCAAGCAGGGCGGCAACAACGACAGCCGCGATGATCGCCCGCGCCGTCACGTCGTCTCTTTGAACAACTCGCGGCCGATCAGCATGCGCCTGATCTCGCTGGTGCCCGCGCCGATTTCATAGAGCTTGGCGTCGCGCAGCAGGCGGCCGGTCGGGTAATCGTTGATATAGCCGTTGCCGCCCAAGGCCTGGATTGCCTCCAGCGCCATCCACGTCGCCTTCTCGGCGGAATAAAGAATCGCGCCCGCCGCGTCCTTGCGCGTCACTTCCTTGCGGTCGCAAGCCTGGCCGACGGCATACACATAGGCGCGCGCGGTATTCAGCGCGACATACATATCGGCGATCTTGCCCTGCATCAGCTGGAATTCACCGATGCTCTGGCCGAACTGCTTGCGCTCATGCACATAGGGCAGCACGACGTCCATGCAGGCCTGCATGATGCCAAGCGGCCCGCCCGCGAGCACCGCGCGCTCGTAATCGAGCCCGCTCATCAGCACGTTGACGCCCTTGCCGACAGCATTCAGCACGTTTTCCTCCGGCACTTCGCAGTCCTGGAAAACAAGCTCGCAGGTGTTGGAACCCCGCATGCCCAGCTTGTCGAGCTTCTGCGCCGTCGAAAAGCCCTTGAAGCCTTTTTCGATGATGAAGGCGGTCATTCCTTTGGAGCCGGCATTCACGTCGGTCTTGGCATAGACGACGAGCGTATGTGCGTCGGGCCCGTTGGTGATCCACATTTTCGTGCCATTCAGCACGTAGTGGTCGCCTTTTTTCTCGGCCTTCAGTTTCATGGATACGACGTCGGAACCGGCGCCAGGCTCGCTCATCGCGAGCGCGCCGATCTTGCGGCCCGCGCAGAGGTCGGGCAGGTATTTTTTCTTCTGGGCTTCGGTGCCGTTCAGGCGGATCTGGTTGACGCAGAGGTTCGAAAATGCCCCGTAGGAAAGGCCGATCGAAGCAGAAGCGCGGGAGATTTCCTCCATCGCGATGATATGCTCGATATAGCCCATGGCGGAGCCGCCATATTCTTCCTCGACCGTGATGCCAAGCAGGCCCAGCTCGCCGAATTTCGGCCAGAGGTGGTTCGGGAATTCATTGTCATGATCTACTTGCGCGGCGATTGGGGCGAGTTCGCCCTGCGCGAAATTCCGCACCGCTTCGCGCAGCATATCGGCATGCTCGCCCAGCTGGAATTTCAGCGACGGGTAGTCGAGCGCTTGGGCGGTGTAGCTTTCCTTGGACATGGAAGACTCTTTTCTTGCGGGCTGCGTCATGGTTTTGCTCCTTCGCGATACCTTAGCCAAATCGGCGCGGAGGCGCGACAGGCAAGGTTATTTACGGAATCACTTTTTCCAGCGGTATTTGTGCCTCGGCACTGTCATCGAGGCGTTGCCCTTTTCAAAGCCGCGGATCGCCTGCTCGAACTCGGCGCGAAAAGCGTGCTTGTCGCCTTCCTTTGCCTTTACGCGCTCGACCGTGTCGATCATCAGCGCGATCTGCGTGAAGTTCAGCAACCGGGCCAGATCGGCGGCGGTGCGGTTGAATTCATCCGTCGCCCGCGTATCCACGTTATTTTTGAGCAGCACTTCAACGGCCTCGATGCCGGCGATCTCGACCGCCTTGTGAAGGGCAGGGGTACCGTGCGAATCCTTAACGTCAACAAGTGCGGGATTTTCACGCAGGCATAGCGCCATCATTGCGGCATCATTGTTCTCGCAGAACATCAGGAAGGTTTTGGCGTCGTCTTGCATCGCAAAACTATAGGGCGCCGAAACCTGTTATGCAAATTGATTCTACAGTAGAAAAAAGGTCGCGAGGCCAAGGAAGGCCAGAAAACCCACGACATCCGTGACCGTGGTCAGGAGGACGCCGGAGGACGGCGCAGGATCCATGCCGAACCGCGCCAGCGCGACCGGAATCAGCGCGCCAAACAGGCCTGCGGCAAACAGGTTGAGGACCATTGCCGCCGCGATGACCGCGCCCAGTTTCGGGTCGCTATACCACCAGGCGACCGCGGCGCCAAGAACCAGGGCAAAGGCGATGCCGTTCAGAAGGCCGACGAGGCATTCCTTGCCCACCACGCGCCACGCGTTGGCGGCCGAAACTTCCTTTGTCGCAAGCGCCCGCACAAGGACGGCAAGCGCCTGCGTGCCCGCATTGCCCCCCATCGAGGCGACGATCGGCATGAGCACCGCGAGCGCGACGACCTTTTCGATTGAGGCCTCGAACATACCGATGACGAAGGAGGCAAGAAAGGCAGTGAACAGGTTGATGAACAGCCAGCTGGAGCGCGCCTTGGCGGTCGAGACGGCGGAGCGGTTGATGTCGCTGTCGCTCACGCCCCCGAGCTTCAGGAAGTCTTCCTGCGCCACTTCGTCGATAACGTCGACGATATCGTCAACGGTGATCACGCCGATCAGCCGATTGTCGCCGTCGACGACGGGCGCCGACAGCAGGTCCTTCCGCCGGAACTGGAAGGCAACCTGCTCCCGATCCATGTCGACCGGGATCGTCACATGCTCTTCGCTGACCAATGTATCGACCTTCACGGGGCGCTGGGCGCAGAGGACGGAAGACAGCGTGACCGCGCCGACGAAGCGGTGCATGGGATCGACGATGAAGATATCGTAGAATTTGTCCGGCAGCGCGTCGGCGGCCGCGCGCAGGTAATCGACGATCTTGCCGACGGTCCAAAACTGCGGAATGGCGACGAATTCGCGCTGCATCATCCGCCCTGCCGAATCTTCGGGGAATGTCAGGCCTTCTTCGACCGCCGCGCGCATCTTACGCGACAGGTGGCGCATGATTTCGTGCCGCCGCTCCTCGTCAAGATCGTCGATCATGCGCAGCGCATCGTCCGATTCCAGCTCGTTGACGATCGCCGCGACATGCGCGCCCGACATGCTTTCCAGCAGGTCGTTCATCATCTCGTGATCGAGGTAGGAAAAGGTTTCGGGCGGAATGTCTTCTTCCAGAATTTCCGCTAGCTGACGGCGCTCGGCGGCAGACACCTTGGTCAGCAGCTCGGCTGCATCGGGTGCTGACAGGTCGCGGCAAAGCTCCTGGATGCGGTCCGTATAGCTCTGGTCCAGCAGCTCGCGAATCTCGGCGATGAAATCGTCGGACAAGCCGACCTGGTGTTCGTCGTCATCATCTTCATCGCTGTCCGGCGGCGGAAGCGGGTCGAGGTGCAGGTCGGGTTTTTTATCTTCCTCTTCCATCGCGTGCGGCTTCAGCGACGCTTGCGGGTGAGGCGCGAGGAAACTTTCTGGCGGACCTTGGTGGCCGCCCGCTTCATCGGCTTTTGCTTGGGGATCTCGAGCGAGGCGGAGGCATAGGCGGCGGCGTTGACGATTCCGCGCGAGGTGACGGAGGGGATCAGGATATGCGCCGGCTTGGTCGTTCCGAGCAGCAGCGGACCCACCGCAATGCCGTCCGACAGCGTCTTCATCAGGTGGAACACGATGTTTGCCGCGTCGATATTCGGCATGATCAGCAGGTTCGCCTGACCCCTGAGTTCGGAATTCGGGAACATCAACGCACGGATATTTTCATCGAGCGCCGCGGACCCCGTCATCTCGCCTTCAACTTCCAGGTTCGGGGCGCGCTCCTTGATCAGCTGCGTGGCGACACGCATCTTGGTCGATTCCGGGCGCTCGACACTGCCGAAATCGGAATGCGACAAAAGCGCGACCTTGGGCACGAGACCGAAGCGGCGCACTTCCTCTGCCGCCATAAGCGTCATGTCGCAAAGCTGTTCAGGCGTCGGGTTGCAGTTCACAAAGGGATCGCAGATGAAAAACGTGCCCTTGTTGATGATCATGACGGCAAGGGAGGCGTAGGTTTCGTTCCCGGCTGCGCGGCCCAAGACATCGGTAATATATTTGAAGTGGCGGTCATAACGCCCGATCGTGCCGCAGATCAGCGCGTCTGCTTCATTCTTGTGAACCATCAGCGCGGCGATCACGGAATTGCGCGTGCGCACCATTTGCTTGGCGATGGCGGGCGTCACCCCCTTGCGCTCCATGATCTTGTGGTAACTGGTCCAGTAATCGTTATAACGGGGATCCATCTCGGGATTGACCAGTTCGAAATTGACGTTCTTTTTCAGCCGCAGGCCAAGCTTCTTGATGCGGCTCGTGATGACATCCTCGCGGCCGATGAGGATCGGGCGGGCGAGTTCTTCGTCGACGATAGTCTGCACGGCGTGCAGCACGCGCGTTTCCTCGCCCTCGGCGAAGGCAATGCGCTTCGGGTTATTGGCGGCGCGGGCATAAATCGGCCGCATCAGCTGGCCCGACTTGAACACGTATTTTTCGAGGCTTTCGTGATAGGCGTCGAAATCCTTGATGGGCCGCGTCGCGACGCCGGATTCCATCGCTGCCTTCGCAACCGCGGGCGGCAGTTTCAGGATAAGCCGCGCGTCGAACGGTTTCGGGATCAGGTATTCAGGCCCGAAGCTGAGCGGAATGTCTCCGTAAAGCGCCGCGATCTCTGCGGTCGGTTCCTCATGCGCCAGCTCGGCGATCGCCTTGACACAGGCAAGCTTCATCGCTTCGTTAATCGTCGTCGCGCCGACATCGAGCGCGCCCCGGAAAATAAAAGGGAAGCACAGCGCGTTGTTGGCCTGGTTTGTATAGTCGGAGCGCCCTGTGCAAATGACCGCATTGGGTTTTGCCGCCCGCGCGATCTCCGGCATGATTTCCGGCGTGGGGTTGGCGAGCGCCATGATCAGCGGCGCATCCGCCATGGTCTTCACCATATCGCCGGACAGCACGCCGGGCGCGGAGAGACCGAGGAAAATATCCGCGCCTTTGACGACCTCCGCGAGCGTGCGGGCCTTGGTATCGACCGCATATTGTTTTTTCTCTTCATCCATATGCGTGTTGCGGCCCTTCCAGACCACGCCTTCGCGGTCGGTCAGGATAATATTCTTCTTCGGCAGGCCAAGCGCGACCAGCAGGTGGACGCAAGCCATGGCGGCAGCCCCGGCGCCGGAGGTGACAAGCTTGACGTCCGTCATCTTGCGGTTCGCATATTTCAGCCAGTTGACGAAGGCCGCGCCGACGATGATCGCCGTGCCGTGCTGGTCGTCATGGAACACCGGGATCTTCATGCGCTCTTTCAATCGGCGTTCGATCTCGAAGCATTCAGGTGATTTGATATCCTCAAGGTTGATGCCGCCGAAGGATGGCTCGAGGGAGGCGATGATCTCCACGATCTTGTCGGTATCCTTGCAATCGATTTCAAGGTCGATCGCGTCGATGCCTGCGAATTTCTTGAACAGGACGGCCTTGCCCTCCATCACCGGCTTGGCGGCGAGCGGGCCGATATCGCCGAGGCCAAGGACTGCCGTGCCATTGGTGATGACGGCGACGAGATTGCCGCGCGCCGTGTAGTCGGAAACGCTCAACGGGTTGGCGACAATCTCCTCGCAAGGGGCGGCGACGCCAGGCGAATAGGCAAGCGACAGGTCGCGCTGCGAGACAAGGTTCTTGGTGGGCGTGATGGATATTTTCCCCGGGCCATTCGGGCTGCGGTGATATTCCAGCGCATCAAGGTAAAGCTTGTCTTTTTTGAGGACCATTTTCGAACTCCGGGGGACCGGTAACGGCGAATGCCGACCCAAGAAAGGTTAGCATGGTTTTGATAAGAAAGGGATTCAAATGGAGCGGCTGTGGTCGCCGCAATCGAGCCCCGAAAAGAAAATCCCCCCGGGCTGCCGAAGCAGCGCCAAGGGGGATAATGGTGCGGTCGAAAAGACTCGAACTTTCACGGGTCGCCCCGCTACCACCTCAAGGTAGTGCGTCTACCAATTCCGCCACGACCGCGTAGGTAAACCAAATTACCGTATTGCAATATCAGATAGTGCCTGCGACCGTCAAGTGCAAGGATTCCGGGCTTAGTTCGGGCGGCCGGGATTGACCGGACCCGGTTTGGGCGGGTTCTGGTGGCGCGAAGCCGGCTGCGCGGCCGCATTCTGCGCTTTTGAAGGCAAAATCTGGCCTTTTTTCTCCGTGCGGTTGAAGAACAGGTCGTCGAGGCCTTCGCGGAATTTCTCCGGCAGCAGGCGGTAAGCCGCCATGTAATGGTGCTTCGGCTCTTCGCCGGCTGCGGTCGCGCGGTATTTCAGCAATGATTCTTCCATGTCCTTGAGGATCAGGAAGGCGGAATCGAAATTCATCTCCAGATCGTCGCCCGGCTTGCGGCCCGTATGTTTTTCAACAGCGGCGGTGAAGGCATGGCTCACCTGCTGCAGGCCGTAGGTCACGTTGCGGAGGTTGTGCTTGCTCGTGATGGTCCAGTGGCCCAGCTTGTCGCGCGTCGCGGTGAACTGGATGTTCTTGTCGGTATTCTCGAGATCCGGGATCGGCAGCTTGCGGGTCACCATCTGGTCGACCTGGTCGAAAGAATCGGCGGCGCGATTGAACATCTTCCTGAACATGGCAATTCCTCCGTCGCGGGCCTGTGGCTTTACAGAATATTGTAAAAAACCAATAATTTACCGAAAAGATACCTTATTTTTCTAAATACCCCCGCTCGATGAGTCAAGGGGGCTTCCCCGTTTTCCGCCCGTGGATTATGTTACCCGCATTCTATTTCAGCACGGAAAGCGATTTTCAGATGGCCCTCGCGCAAAAAGCGGCGACCAAAAGCGCCACACCTAAAAAGCCCGTCTACAAGGTGGACTGGCAGTCGGAAGACCGCCCTGTTCCTTATGACCGCGCACTCGCATTCATGGAGGCGAAGGCTGCGCTCATCCGCGACAAGGCGGAAAATGAATATGTCTGGCTGCTCGAGCATCCGCCGGTTTACACGGCGGGCACCAGCGCGAAACCCTCCGACCTGCTCAACCCGCGCTTCCCGGTTTACAGCGCGGGCCGCGGCGGCGAATACACCTATCACGGCCCCGGCCAGCGTATCGCCTATGCCATGCTCGACCTGCAAAAACGCAACCCCGACCTGCGCGACTACATCCACAAGCTCGAAGGCTGGATGATCGATACGCTGCAGACATGGGATATCGCGGGCGAGCGGCGCGAGGGGCGCATCGGCGTCTGGATCGACATGAAAAAGCACGGCGGGAAGGGCGAGGCAAAAATCGCGGCCATCGGCGTGCGCGTACGAAAATGGGTCAGCTATCACGGCATTGCGCTCAATGTGAATCCCGATCTCTCGCATTACAACGGCATCGTTCCCTGCGGCATCACCGAACATGGCGTCACGTCGCTCGCCAGGCTTGGCGTGAAGGTGTCGATGCAGGACGTGGACAAGGGGCTGAAAGCGAACTGGGAAAAAACCTTCGGCTGACTTCCGAATCGCCGACCCCACTAAAGCGGCTTCTGTTGCCCTGCAACAAGCGCCAGTTGAGAATGCTTCGCGCAAAAAACTTTAAGTGACAGCGTTTTTCCACGCTTATACATGGACATTCGTTCATTTCCAGATTGAATTTACCGGAAAGCCTGATATGTTGTGCTCACTACTTACATAAATGTAGTTACGGGAGTACGGGATTTGGCGAAACGCGTTTCAGCCGACACGATAACCCAGATCACAGGCGCGCCGGGTTTCGGCGAACAAAAAACGCCCATTCCTCCCGCCCCCACCGCCGACGACCTTATCGAGAAAACCCGTCTCCGCCTTTCAAAGGAAGTCCTCGCCGCGCAGGCTTGGCTTGACGCCGCCGACCCCGAGAACGAGCGCACCATCGAACAGCGCCGCAAGGATGTGAAGCAGGCGACGGAAAACCAGCAGATGTTCGAGGATCTGCTGAACGACGTCCCGCACGGCTTCAAGCTGGTACCCACGTTTTATTCCCGCATCACGACCGATGAAAACAACGCCATCAAGCAGGAATATTCCTACAGCGTCCGCCCGCGCTTCCTGAAATTCCTCGGCGAAAATTACGCCGACGACCTGCGCGCGCTGGGCATTCCCGATGCCGGCATCGAGCGGATGAAGGGCGGCCTCGATCCGTCCGACGGCAAGGGCACGTATTACCGGCTCAACGTCGATCATATCGTCGAGCGCGCGGGCTCCGGCATGATGGGCAAGACGCGCTCCCCTGATCCGGATAACGGCAACCGCGTTACTTACGACGTCAATCACCTCGGCAACTTCGTGCTGCTGCCCGAGCAGGTGCATGAATACAAAAACAAGCTGAACGACCTTCAGGTGGCAAGCGACATGCCCTTCCAGAAGGGCAAATGGATCCTGATGATGGTGCCCGAGCGCAACGAGCAGCATCACGGCTTCGTCGCGCAGCCGCAGCCCAAGGGCAGCCCGCTCGAGGGCCTGCAGAAAAAGCCGCTGGTCATCTATCACGCGCAGTATGTCGCATCGACGATGACCCAGGAAATCGCGGAGCTCAAGCGCTTGGCGCCCGTGCGCGCGGTCGTGCGTGACTTCATAGACGCGGCGGAGGCGGAAAAAACCACCGTCGCCGAACTTGCCGATGCGCAGGCGCGGCAGAAAAAAGGCGGATTGCGCAAGGCGTTCAACGACGCAGTCGCCAAAGATCCGGCGGCGAGCGACTTCGTCAACGGCCTGGTGCGTCCCGGCATCGAAGACCTCACCTATAGCGTCGCTGCCCTTTACCGCAAGACGACCCAGTCGCTCGAGCGTCCGTTCGAAAAAGACGCCTTCTTCGATCTGCTGCGTTTCTACCAATCGGAGGAGGTGCGAAACCTACGCGCCGATATCGCGGCGCTGCCCGTGCCGGAAGCGGCGGAGATGGTCTCGACCTTCCGCCAACTCGATGCCGATTTCAACCGCGTTGCGACCCAGCTGCGCGACGCCGACCGCGTGCGCCGGGCGGCCAATCCCGTCAACGACAACGACGACAAAAAGCAGTTCCGCAAAAACAATTTCCGCAAGGGCAATGACGGCAGCCGGGTGAAGAAGCCGGGCACGCGCTAACAGGCTGTCTAAAGGCGCGGCGCCGGCGGATTTTTGAGCCCGGGATTTTTCAGCAGCGACGTATCGGGGAATCTCTCCGCCACATACCAGTTCGTATAGGTGACGACCGTGCGCGCCGCCGCCTGCGTTACCTGCGCGGCATAAAGCGTCTGCCCGTCGGGCAGCGTGTCCCCCTCCCGGAAACGCGTGGCAAGACCCTGAATGATCTCACGCGCGTTGAAGGGAGAATCCATCCCTGAAGTCCGGCAGGGCAAGCGTGCCGCCGCTTTTGCCGCGGCTGTAATAAACCGCATTCACCGGCTTTTCGCGCGTCGTCAACCCCTGCTCGCCCAGGCGCGGATCAAGCCCGACGGCAACCTTGTGCTCGACAAGGGTTTCAAGATCCTTGGTGCGTATGCGCTTGAGCGCTGCCGCAGGCGTCTTTGCGTAGTCTTCCTCGCCCGAACCCGCGAAAGAAGGCGCCGATGCGGCCACCAGGGCGGCAATTGCATCGGGTTTGCGGGCAGTGTCCTGAAGGCTTTCGCCCTTGACGACAAGGTTGAACAGCGATTTAACGCCCTTCGACAGATTTTGCAGCGGGTTTTTCATCACAATAACCTAGCTTTACCCGATAATTATGTCAATAATCAGGTTATTTCTTGGCTGCAACCCATTCAATATGTTAAAAAAGACGCCGCTTAACCAACTCGGAAAACAAGCCATGACCGCACAGCGCGCCAGCCTCCAGCCCGTCCAGCCTGCCCTCGATGTCGATGCGCTTTGCGCCAAATTCGTCGACCGCACGGCGAAGATCGGCATTATCGGCCTTGGCTATGTCGGCCTGCCGCTCGCCTGCGCGACCTGCGCCAAGGATTTTCAAACTGTCGGCTTCGATATCGACGAAGCCAAGATGAAGAAGCTGCGCGGCGGCGAATCCTATATCGGCACCGTGCCGAGCGACAAACTGTCGGGTTTCGTCAAGTCGGGCCTGCTGACCGCGACCAGCGATTTCTCGAAACTTGCGGAGGTCGATGCAGTCATCCTCTGCGTTCCGACGCCGCTCAACAAAAACCGCGAACCCGACATGACCTATGTCGTCAAGACGGTCGAGACCGTCGCGAAATACCTCAAGCGCGGGCAGCTGGTCGTGCTGGAGTCGACAACCTATCCAGGAACTACCAGCGACCTCGTCGCGCCCATCCTCGAAGCGGCAAGCGGCCTCAAATCGGGCGTCGACTTCTTCCTCGCATTCTCGCCGGAGCGTGAAGATCCGGGCAACGCGAAATTCCATACCGCCATCATCCCGAAAGTCGTGGGCGGCGACGGCGCTGCCGCGCTACGGATCGCGCAGACGATGTATGACCAGTTCCTCAGCAAAACCGTGGCCGTGTCATCCACCGCGACCGCGGAAGCCGTCAAGCTGACCGAAAACATTTTCCGCTCCGTCAACATCGCTCTCGTGAACGAGCTCAAGGTGATCTATGACGCGATGGGCATTGACATCTGGGAAGTCATCGAAGCCGCCAAGACCAAGCCTTTCGGCTACATGCCCTTCTATCCGGGCCCCGGCCTTGGCGGGCACTGCATTCCGATCGACCCGTTTTACCTGACTTGGAAGGCGCGCGAATTCGGCATCGCCACCAAATTCATCGAGCTCGCGGGCGAGATCAATATTTCCATGCCGCGCTTTGTGGTGAACCGCCTCGCCGAGGCGCTGGACGAGCGTTTTGTCAAATCCCTGAGCGCGTCCAGAATTCTTATTCTCGGCATGGCGTACAAGAAAAACGTCTCCGATATCCGCGAAAGCCCATCGTTCACGATCATGGACCTTCTGGCCGCCCGCCGCGCGACCATCGACTTCCATGACCCGCATGTCGATATCGTGCCGCCGACTCGTGAGCATGCCCATTACGCCGGCATGGCCTCCGTCTCGCTGTCCGCCGAAAAGATCGCGACCTATGATGCGGTCGTAGTCGTGACCGACCATGACGATGTTGATTATGGGATGGTTGCGGCGAATGCGAAGCTTGTGATCGACACCCGCAATGCGCTGCATGCAGTCCATAACAAGGCGAATATCGTAAAGGCCTGATATGACCTCTTTATCTTTATCCCCAAGCTTGGCTAAGATAGCAAAGCTGGGAAAGTGACGAGGTTTCTATAATGTTTGGCATCGGCAAAAAGAATATTCCGCCCCGCGTCGGCGCGCGCGAGAAGATCCGCCTTGCCCAGCAGATCCAGGGCGGCGGCGGCGCGGCAGTCCTGTCGAAACGGGAAGGCAAGGAAACCAGTGCCGCGGTTTCCGTCATCACGATTTATGTCGCGGCCCTCGCGGTCTCGTGGATGGCGTCCGAAAAATACATTTCTGCCGGCGGGCTTAATTTAAGGCTCGGCTGGGACGCGCTGGACAACCTGCTGTTCAAGACGCAGAACATCAATGTCACCGGCGCCCAGGAAATCGATTATGCCCTGCTGATCGCCATCCGGGCTCTTGCGTTGCTGCTTGCCGCAGGCGTCGTACCTTTTGTCGCGCTGGTGGTCCAGAAATCACTCGACGCCGCGCACATGAACCCGTTCCGCACGGTATGGGGAACACCGGTCGGCATCCTGCTGGTCGTCATCGGCTTCAAGGAATATCTCGGACCAATGCTGGCCGAGGTGCTCAACATCATTTCCGGTTAGTACCGGCTAACATTATTATCGAGGTTACAATGGACACATCTGCCTTGGTCGACAACCTTGCCGCTCTGGGGGGACAGCCGCTCTGGGTCTGGGGCGTGTTCTTCGCCGTGTTCCTGGGCGTCCTCGTCTTCGACCTCAACGTCATCAATAAAAAGGACCATGTGTTCGGCGCCAAGGAATCCTTGCGTCTCTCGGCCATCTACGGGCTGATCGCGCTCGCCTTTGGCGGCTGGATCTTCATGCTCGACAGCGGCGGGCCGGAAAAGGCCGGCCTCTTCATTACGGGCTACCTCGTGGAACTGTCCCTCTCCATGGACAATATCTTCGTCATCTCGCTGGTCCTCAGCTACTTCGCCGTGCCCAAGCAGTTCCAGCACCGCGTACTGTTCTGGGGCATCATGGGCGTGATCGTCATGCGCGGCATTATGATCGGCGCGGGTTCCGCGATCGTGCAGCGCTTTGAATGGGTGCTGCTCATTTTCGCACTGTTTCTCGTCTATACCGGCGCCAAGATGCTATTCATGGACGACGGCGACGAAGAGCAGGATCTTTCGAACAACAAAGTGGTCAAGTTCTTCCGTAAGCACCTGCGGCTGACCGAGGATTTTCATGGTCACCACTTCCTCGTGCGTGAAAAATCGCCGAAGACAGGAAAGATGGTGCTGTTCGCGACGCCCTTGTTCCTTGCGCTCTGCGTGATCGAAGTTGTGGACGTGATCTTCGCGGTCGACAGCATCCCGGCCATCCTTGCCATCACGCAGGATCCGTTCCTCGTTTATACCTCCAACCTGTTCGCAATCATGGGCCTGCGCGCGCTCTACTTCGCGCTTTCGGCGATGCTGGATCGCTTCCAGTACCTGAAATACGCGCTGTCGCTGGTTCTGGTGTTCATCGGCCTCAAGGTGCTGATCGGCAAAGGGCCCGAAGAAATCGCAGCATGGATTTCGCCGCATAACCCTGACCTGGCTGCGACCATCGGCGGCTATGCCTTCCATATGCCCCCTTGGGTATCGCTGCTCCTGACCGTGGGCACGCTGATCGCGGGCGGCGTGTTTTCCTTCATCAAGACGGAAGCCGCCGCGCGTGCGGAGAAAAAGGCAGCCAAGAAGAAATAAGCTTTAGACATAAGGCTTGAAAGATTATTCGGCGGATATGAAAACATATCCGCCGAATTTCTTTTGTTTACACGCGTAAAGATTCTTTCCGGCTTTTTGCCTTTTGCGGCTTTACGTCAAGGGGTCGTTGTTTCATACTCCTTTGAAATAAAAAAAGCGGCGCCGCCCATCTGGGGATTCTTTGGGGCGCAAAGCCGTTTTCAAAGGGGTGTGGCCGAATTCAACGCGTTTTAACAAACGAGGCCATGAAATGACCGAGTCTAAAAAAGTAGTGATTGCTGGTTACGTCCGTTCCCCCTTCACGCCTGCGGGCAAGGGCGAGCTTGCGGGCGTGCGCCCCGACGATCTGATGGCGCAGACTGTCGCTGGCCTCGTGCAGAAGACCGGCGTCGATCCCAAGCTGGTCGACGACCTGAAGCTCGGCTGCGCGATGCCGGAAGGCGAGCAGGGTCTCAACATGGCGCGCCTCGTCGTGCTGCAGGCGGGCCTTCCTACCGAAATCGGCGGCGTGACCATCAACCGCTTCTGCGGCTCCTCGATGCAGGCGATTCACGACGCAGCTGGCGCCATTGCGATGGGCATGGCGGATGCGGTGATCGCGGCAGGCGTGGAAAGCATGTCCCGCGTGCCGATGGGCGGCTTCAACCCCGCGCCGAACCCCGAGCTTTATAAAAACGTCCCCGGCGCCTATATGGGCATGGGCGAAACGGCAGAGAATGTCGCCGCGCGCAAAGGCGTGACCCGCCAGGAACAGGAAGAATTCTCCCTGAAATCGCAGTTCAAGGCGGCCGCTGCGAAAAAAGCCGGCCTGACCGAAGCCGAAATCGTCAAGATCAAGACGCCGAAGGGCGTGATCGTGTCGGAAGACGGCTGCCCCCGTCCCGACTCGACGGCAGAAGGCCTCGCGAAACTGAAGCCTGCTTTCATGAAGGAAGGCACGGTCACGGCCGCGACCTCCTCGCCCGTCACCGATGGGGCGGCGGCAGTGCTCGTCTGCTCCGAAGAATTCGCGCTGAAGCACGGCCTCGAAATCCTGGCGGAAGTGAAATCCTTCGCGGTCGTCGGCCTTGACCCGGAAGTCATGGGCCTCGGCCCCGTGCCGGCCACGCAAAAGGCGATGGCAAAGGCCGGCATCGATATGAGCCAGGTCAAATTCGTCGAGATGAACGAAGCCTTCGCCAGCCAGTCGGTCGCAAGCCAGCGCGAACTGGGCATTCCCGACGAAAAACTGAACGTCCATGGCGGCGCGATAGCGCTCGGCCACCCGCTCGGCGCGACCGGTGCCCGCATCACCGGCAAGGCCGCGCAGCTGCTGCATGACGAAGGCAAGGACGGCGACTACGCGATCTCGACCCAGTGCATCGGCGCGGGGCAGGGCATCACGACCGTGTTGAAAAAATACACGCCCGCCGCTCCCAAACCCTGATCCTTATCTTTCCTTGAAAGGAAACTGACATGGCTATCAAAAAAGCAGCCGTTATCGGCGCGGGCGTCATGGGGGCGGGCATTGCCGCGCACCTCGCCAATGCCGGCTACGAGGTCGAACTGCTCGACCGCGTCGATCCGAAAAACCCGGCCAACCGCACCGCAATCGCGGAAGGCGCTGTCGAAAAACTGCTGAAAACGAATCCCGCGCCGCTGATGCACAAGAAAAACGCGCGCAAGATCCGTCCCGGCAATACCGAAGACCATATGGAGCGCCTGAAGGACGTCGATATCATCATCGAAGCCGTCTTCGAAGATCCCAAGGTGAAATCCGACATCTTCAAGAAGATCGACGCCAACCGCAAACCCGGCTCCATCGTCGCGTCCAACACCTCGACAATTCCGCTGAAAGACCTGATCGCCGACCAGTCGGAACAGCTCAAAAAAGATTTCGTCATCACCCACTTCTTCAACCCGCCGCGCTACATGCCGCTGCTGGAGCTGGTGACGTCGGAACACAACGACCCCGCGATGGTCGCCGACCTGACGCGCTTCCTCGATGAAAAACTCGGCAAGGGCGTCGTGCATTGCAACGACACGCCTGGCTTCATTGCCAACCGCATCGGCACCTTCTGGATTCAATCCGCGATCAACGAAGCGATTGCGCGCAAGATCACGGTCGAGGAAGCAGACGCGATCGTCGGCAAGCCAATGGGCGTGCCGAAAACCGGCATCTTCGGCCTCGTCGACCTCGTCGGCCTCGACCTCATGCCGCATATCTCGAAATCGCTTGTCGGCTCCCTGCCGGCGGAAGACGGCTATGTGAAGGCGAACCGCACCCATCCCGTGATCGACAACATGATCAAGGAAGGCTATACGGGCCGCAAAGGCAAGGGCGGTTTCTATCGCCGCGACGAAAACAAGAACGACTTCGCGGTCGATCTCGAAACCGGCGCGCTGCACCCGAAAACCAAAGTAGTGCCTGCGAAATCCGGCTTTGCGAAGGCCTCCACCGCGATCGCCCGCGTGCTCTCCGCGCCGCTGAAGCTGTTCGCGAAGAAAAAAGATTCCTCGGGCAAACAAAAGCCGATTGAGCTCGAGATCCTGAATGCCTCGAAAAAAGGCGGCTTGCGCGCGCTGGTCGAACACGACGACAAATATGGCGAATATGCCTGGTCGGTCGTCAAGCAGACCCTCGTCTATTCCCTGCAGCACGCGCATACGGTCGCCGGATCGATCTATGACGTCGATCAGGGCATGAAGCTCGGCTACAACTGGAAATACGGCCCCTTCGAGATGCTCGATAAACTGGGCGTCGATTACTTCATCAAGCGTCTTGAAAAAGACGGCGACGAAGTTCCCGAACTGCTGAAAAAAGCAGCCGGCAAGACCTTCTACAAAAACATCGACAACAAGCTCAACATGCTCAACAAGGATGGCGAGTATGTGGAAGTCAAACGCCCCGAAGGCGTGCTGCTGCTCTCCGACGTCAAGCGCGACAAGAAAAACCTCGTCGCGAAAAACATGTCGGCCTCGCTCTGGGATATCGGCGACGGCGTGATCTGCCTCGAATTCCATTCGAAGATGAACTCGCTCGATTTCATGTCGCTCGGCATGATGAACAAGGCGGCCGACATCATCGAAAACGGCGGCAAGCCGGGCGGCAAATACAAGGCGCTCGTCATCCACAACGAAGCGGATGATTTCTCCGTCGGCGCGAATATCGGCGTCGCGCTCTATGCCGCGAAGGCCAAGCAGTTCTGGCTGGTCGAGAAGATGGTCAAGATGGGGCAGGACACCTACAAGCGCCTCAAATACGCCAACTTCCCCGTCGTCTCGGCCCCGGCCGGCAAGGCGCTCGGCGGCGGCTGCGAGATCCTGCTGCACAGCCACCACGTCCAGGCGCATGCCGAAACATATCCCGGCCTCGTCGAAGTCGGCGTCGGCCTGCTCCCCGCCTGGGGCGGCTCGACCGAGCTGATGACTCGCGCGAAGCAGAACAAGCGCCTGCCCGGCGGCCCGATGCCGGCGGTTGCGACAGTGTTCGAAACCATCTCGACCGCGAAAGTCGGCCTCTCGGCTTTTGAAGCGAAAGACCTCGGTTACTTCCGCGACACGGACGGCGTGACGATGAACAAATCGCGCCTGCTCGCGGATGCCAAGAAGAAAGCGCTGGAGCTCAGCGTCGACTTCAAGCCGGAAGTGCCGTTCAACATGACGCTGCCGGGACCTTCGGGCTCTGCCGCGCTTGCGATGGCGGTCGACGGCTTCTTCCTGAAAGGCGCTGCGACGTCTTATGACGTCATTGTGTCCGACAAGGTCGGCAAAGTCCTGACAGGCGGCGACAAGGCGGGCCCCGGCGTCGTGGTCACGCAGGACTACCTGCGCGAGCTCGAGCGCAAGCATTTCATGGAGCTCATCCACGACAAGCGCACCATGGCCCGCGTCGAAACCATGCTCAAAACCGGCAAGCCGCTGCGCGAACCGCCGCTGAAAGGCACGACCGCGCAAAAACTGCGGGAAGAGGCGGATCGCCCCTCCTTCATCGCCCGCGCGATCACCCAGCCGATCAAGGGCGTGTTCAACAAGTTCACGCACAAGGCGGTCAACGACAACACCGCGGCCCTCGAGCGCGATACCAAGGCCAAGGTCAACTGGCCGAACGTGACGCCGCCCAAAAAGCCGCAATAACCCGCTTCTCCTGCACACACAGGAAAACAAGCCCGCCCCGTTTCGATGGGGCGGGCTTTTAATTTGTTGAAATAACTGGATAAACCCCCGCGCAGGATTTCTTGACAAAGACCCGCAAATCCCATATTTCTCATGGGTACCCGCGCCGGGGGATTCTCCGGCGCATGACGCGGATGTAGCTCAGGGGTAGAGCACGACCTTGCCAAGGTCGGGGTCGAGGGTTCAAATCCCTTCATCCGCTCCATTTTTCCTCCATAAATATTTAATCGGAACAAGGACCTGCCTCGCGCAGTTGTCCTCCGGCATGCTTTCATCTGGAGGATCCCATGAACAACGATTACGACACCAAGCCCGCCCATGAGGCGATTGACCGCATCTGGGAACTGGCGGCAAAGATGCGCACCTGCATGCTCATTACCGCCGCGCAAACGCAGCTGAACGCGCGGCCGATGTCGGCGCATGTGAAGCGCGAAGACCACGCGATCTATTTCCTCGACAAAACCGGCTCGCCGAAGGAAATCCAGATCGCCGAAAACCCCTCCGTCATGCTCGCCTTCGTCGATAACGACGCGAACAAGTTCATCTCCATCCGCGGCACAGCCGAAGTCACCAATGACCGCGCGCTGATCAAGGATCTTTGGAACAGCTTCTACAAAGCCTGGTGGGACAGCGAGGACGATCCCGAGATCCGCGTCATCACCTTCCGCCCCGAATCGGGCGAGTTGTGGGACGGCCTCAATAACCTTATGACCTCGGGCGCGATGCTCGTCTCCGCCGTCACCGGCAACGCGCCAAAGCTGGGCGAAAACGCCAAGGTCAACCTGTAATTGCCGTAACGCGCAAACCCCGGCCGGCTTTTTGTACCTCTTAACATGGTATCCCAGCGTCGAAATGCTTCATTTTCGGCGCTGCTGCGCTATGTTAGCCGCAGGAGAAAAGCCATGACCCAGACCGAACCCGACACCCCCGCCGCGCCGTTATCGCTGACCGGCGTGCTCTGCCGCGGGTTGCGCGGCAAATGCCCGGCCTGCGGCGAGGGCGATATTTTCCGCGCGCATTTAAAGGTCGCCGACCGCTGCAGCCGCTGCAGCGAGGATTTTCATCACCACCGCGCCGATGACTTCCCTGCCTATATCGTCATCCTCATCATCGGCCACATCCTCGTGCCGCTCGTAATGTTTGCGGAGAAGCATTTCGAGCCGCCTTACATCTTCCATGTCATCGCCTGGCCCATCGTCGCGGTCGGCCTGTCCTGGCTGCTGCTCCAGCCCGTCAAGGGCGCGGTCGTCGCGCTGCAATGGCATATCGGCCTGCACGGCTTTCACGAAGCGCGCAAAAACCGGGTGAAATGACGTGAGCGACGCGACGCCGGCCCCGGTTGCCGAAAACAAAGCCCCGCCTGTCACCTTCGCAATGTCGGACGGCTTTATCGCGTGCCTCGCGCGGCTGAATATTTCGCTGGCGCTGACATCCTATCAGTCGGGGAAGTTCTATCTGCTCGGACGCAATCCGCAGGGCGCGCTGATGGTGCATGCGCGCATTTTTGAAAAGGCGATGGGGCTGCATGTCGCCGGCAACACGCTGCTGCTTGCGACGCACTTCCAGATGCAGCGCTTCGAAAACGGCCTGCCGAAAGGAAAACTGATCCAGGACACCTACGACGCCTGCTACGTGCCGCGCACGACGCATAACACCGGCGTGCTCGACGCGCATGACGTCGGGCAGCTTTCGGATGGCCGGATCATCTTCGTCAACACGCTGTTCAACTGCCTCGCCACGACAAGCCCCAAGGATAGTTTCATCCCGGTATGGAAGCCTGCCTTCATCTCGGCCATCGTGGGCGAGGACCGCTGCCACCTCAACGGCCTTGCCGTGGAAAACGGCGCCCCGCGCTATGTCACCGCCTGCGGCGTCAGCGACACCGACCAGGGCTGGCGGCCGCATCGCGGCGGCGGCGGCGTGGTGATCGATGTGCGCAGCAACGAGATCGTCTGCGAGGGCATGTCGATGCCGCATTCGCCGCGGCTGCATAATGGCGAACTCTGGGTGCTCAACTCCGGCACCGGCGAACTTGGTACTGTGGATACTGCAGCCCGCAAATTCCAGCCGCGGGCTTTTTGCCCGGGATTCCTGCGCGGATTGTCGTTCCACGGCAATTACGCCTTCGTCGGGCTGTCGAAGCCGCGCGACAAGCATTTCGAAGGTCTCGCACTTGATGGCAAGCTCTCCGATGCTGGGCGCGAACCCGTCTGCGGCATCGAGGTGATTGACCTCGCGACCGGCAAATGCGTCGAGTGGTTCCATGCCGAGGGCGCGATGACCGAAGTGTATGACGTCGCCGTTGTGCCCGGCCTGAAATGCCCGATGTCGCTCGGCTTCGCGGATAACGACATCAAGGGCTTCCTCAGCCATCCCCCGCTTGACCAGAAAATCCTCGCCGGCCTTTAGAAATCGCGGCGGAAGACAAGCTTGCCGCGCGAATCTTCGCCGATGTAATCCCAGCCCAGCGTGCCCACCAGCCGCTCCAGCACCGGCTTTGTCAGCTTCGGGTTTTCCGCGACGATGACGACGCCCTTCGGCCGCGCGCTGTCGCTCAAGTCCCTGAGATGATCGTAGGTGCAGGCGGTCAGCAACCGTGACAGGTGATGCACGCGGTCGCTCGGCTGCACGAAGGTGCGAAAGAAATAGTACAGGCCCTCGGGTGCCGCCTTCATGCCGGTATGCGCGAAGCTGTCCTTGTAAACGGTGCTGACGCCGACCGGCTTGCCCTCCGGCCCCAGCGCCATCACCACCACCTGCCTCGCTCTGGCCTCCGCATTGGCGCCGGCGGGCAGGGCGCGGTTGCGCTCCCACATGTCGGTGATGAGGCGGCGCACCTCCTCTGTCGTATTCTGGAATACCGGCAGCAGGCGATAGGCGCCGAGCTGCGCGCAGATGCCATATTGTTCGATAAGGGCGGTAGAGTTATCCATAAGAACTTTATATCGCGATGCGGGGAACCAGACGACAAAATCACCATTAGCACCCGCGCATTGCCAAGGCAAATTCATGCGGCCGGGAAGGATTGCCCATAACTGACGGCGCATGGGTGAAGTCTTGCAATCGCAGGCCACCCGCGCGGCGACGAGGATAATTCCATTTTCAAGCCGAGGGAATCTGCGTATATTTGCCGTCTAGGATTCAACAGGACACCGTCCACACAGTCATAAATTCACAACCCAGAGGACTTCACAAACATGGCAACCGTCAAAGGCACTACCGGCAGCGACTCTCTTAACGGCACCGCGGGTGCAGACGTTATCCTTCTCGACAAAGGCAATGACACGGCCAATGGCGGCGCAGGAAACGACATCGTTGACGGCGGCAATGGCAACGACACCCTGAACGGCGACGCGAATGACGACACGCTGCTGGGCGGCGACGGCAACGACTCCCTCGATGGCGGCACCGGCGACGACTACATGTACGGCGGCGACGGCAACGATACCTATGTCGTCGACAGCATCCTCGACGTCGCGGATGAAACCGACGCCACCACGGATGGCGGCGGCATTGATTCGGTGCGCGCATCCGTCACCTACACCCTCGGCGATTTCATCGAGAACGGCACTATCACCTCCGGTACCGGCCTCACGCTGACGGGCAACGGCCTTGCCAACACGCTCATCAACGCATCCGCCGGCAGCAACACGCTGGATGGCGGCGCGGGCTCCGACATCATGTCGGGCACCGGCGGCGGCAACACCACCTTCCTGGTTGGCAGCACGGGCGACACCGTGACCGGCGCGAACGGCGCATCCGACCTTATCGTTTCGGATGTCAGCTGGAGCCTTGCTACCCAGAGCGCGGGCGTCGAGAACCTCACGCTCTCCGCAGCCGCAGGCGCGGGCGCAACCGCGACCGGCAGCACCGGCGCGAACGTGATTACGGCGAACGACCTCGGCAACACGCTAGACGGCGGCGGCGCGAACGACACGCTCGTTGGCGGCGACGGCAACGACACGCTGGAAGGCGGCGCGGGCAACGACAGCATGGCGGGCGGTCTCGGCGACGACACCTACTTCCTCGACAACGCGTCCGACAGCATCACCGAAGCGGCGGCGGAAGGCACCGACACCGTGAACGCGGGCTTCACGACAACCCTCAGCGCGAACTTCGAAAACCTTACCCTGACCGGCACCGGCAACTTCAACGGCACCGGCAACGCGTCCGTGAACATCATCACCGGCAACTCCGGCAACAACACGCTCGATGGCGTCTCGGGCAACGACACGCTGAATGGCGGCGACGGCAATGACACGCTCCTCGTCCACAGCGGCGCGGAAGTCGTTGACGGCGGCGACGGCACCGACACTATCCTCTCCGATGTGACGCTGAGCCTCCAGGGCGCCACCGTTTCCAACGTCGAAAACCTCACGCTCACCGCGTCAGCCATTGCAGGCTCGACCGCGGTTGGCACGACCGGCTCCAACGTCCTGACCGGCAACGCGCTCGCCAATACGCTTGATGGCGGCGGCGCGGGCGGCACCGATACGCTCATTGGCGGCGCAGGCAACGATGTTTACATCATCTACAACAATGGCGACATCGTCTCGGAAGACGCTGCGGCCGGCACAGATACGGTTATTCTGCGCAACAACACCTCCTATACCCTGTCCGGTAACCTCGAAAACCTGACGCTGGAAGGCGATGCACAGAAATACGGCGCGCTCGCGATGACCGCGACGGGCAACACCGGCGCGAACGTCATCACCGACAACTCCACCTTCAACGGCGCCTTTTTCGGCGAACCCTCGGTGAACAACATCCTGCTGGGCGGCGATGGCAACGACACGCTGGTCAACAACGTTAATGGAACGCCGAGCACCAAGTACGGCGTCAGCGGCACCGAAACGCTCGATGGCGGCACAGGCGCGGACACGATGAGCAGCACCAGCGCTTACATTCGCACCGTGTTCGTCGTCGACAACGCGCTTGATACCGTTGACGGCAACCTTGCCGGCGACGAAGTCCGCTCCAGCATCAACTGGGACCTGGGCGCGGCTGGCACGACCGATGTCGATAACCTGACCCTGACCGGCACCGCTCTCATCGGCACGGGCAATGGCGACGCCAACATCATCACCGGCAACGCGTCGAACAACACCCTCACCGGCCTCGCCGGCAACGACGTCCTGTCGGGCGGCGACGGCCAGGATACGCTGTCGGGCGGCGCGGATATCGACATCCTGTCGGGCGGCGACGGCAATGACAGCCTCGACGGCGGCACGGGCGACGACACCATGATCGGCGGTCTCGGCAACGATGCCTACGTCGTTGACAGCTCCCTCGACGTCGTTTCCGAACTGGCAGGCCAGGGCACCGATACCGTGATTTCCTCGGTCGACTACACCCTGTCCGGCAACATCGAGAACCTGACCATCACCGGTGCGGCTGTCACCGCCATCGGCGATGCCGGCGCGAACGTCATCACCGGCAACGGTAACGCCAACACGATCGACGGCATGGGCGGCGCGGACGCGATGTCCGGCGGCGCAGGCAACGACCTCTACTTCGTCGATAACGCCGGCGACCAGGTATTCGAAAACGCGGGCGAAGGCACCGATACCGTCAACGCCTCGGTCAGCTACACCCTGAGCGGCACCAGCGAAGTTGAAATCCTCAACCTCACCGGCACCGCCAACATCAACGGCACCGGCAACGCGGCCGCCAACACCATCACCGGCAACTCGGGCAACAACACGCTCGATGGCGGCGCGGGCGTCGATACGCTCATCGGCGGCACGGGCGACGATACCTACGTCACCGACAACCCCGGCGATGTGCTCTCGGAAGTGGCGGGTCAAGGCAACGATACCGTCGTCGCCGGCTACTCCTACACCGCGGCAGCTGAGTTCGAGAATGTGACCCTGTCGGGCACCGGCGACTTCAACGCAACCGGCAATGCCTCGGTCAACACCTTGGTCGGCAACTCGGGCAACAACACGCTCGACGGCCTCGCCGGCGCGGACTCGATGGAAGGCGGCGCGGGCAACGACTACTTCATCGTCGATAACGTCGGCGACGTGGTCACCGACCTCGGCGGCGGCAACGACACCGCGTTCTCCAGCGTTTCCCTGACGCTCGGCGCGGGCGTCGAGAACCTCATTCTCGACACCCTGGTCGTCGGCGCGATCGATGGCACCGGCAACGCCTCCGACAACTCGATCACGGGCACCGACGGCGACAACGTCCTGAACGGCCTTGGCGGCAACGACACGCTGGAATCCGGCCTCGGCAACGATACGCTCGACGGCGGCACCGGCGCGGACAGCATGACCGGCGGCGACGGCGACGACACCTACTATGTCGACAACGCGGGCGACGTCGTGACCGAGCTGCTGGGCGAAGGCGACGATACGCTCTTCACCTCCGTCAACTACACGCTGACCGGCAGCAACCTCGAGAACGTGATCGCAACCGGCACGGGGAACATCAACATCACCGGCACGAACGATGATGACGTCATCACCGGCAACACGGGCAACAACACCCTGACCGGCCTTGGCGGCAACGACACGCTCGACGGCGGCGGCGGCAACGATCGCCTCATCGGCGGCATGGGCGACGATTACTACGTCGTCGACTCCTCGACCGATGTGGTTTCCGAAGCAGCCGGCGAAGGCGATGACACCGTCGAATCGAACGGCACCTATACGCTCTCGGCCAATATCGAGAACGGCGTCATCACCGGCGCAGGCACCCTCACGGGCGGCACCGGCGACAACACGCTGACCTCGGAAGCAGTCGGCGCGAACGTCACCCTCAACGGCGGCGCGGGCGCGGATGTCATGGTCAACGCGGGCGGCGGCCTCAACAACGTCACCTTCGTGGTCGATAACGTCGGTGACAGCGTTGAAGGCTCGGCGACCAGCACCGATACTGTCCGCTCCAGCATCAGCTTCGATCTGGGCGGCGCGCAGTCAGATGCCTTGATCGACAACCTGGTGCTCACCGGCAACGGCGCCCTGAACGGCACCGGCAACGCCAACACCAACACGATCACCGGCACCTCGGGCATCAACACGCTCGACGGCGGCGGCGGCGCGGATACGCTGATCGGCCTCGCCGGCAACGACACCTATGTCGTTGACGACTTAGGCGACGTGATCATCGACAGCAACGGCGTTGATACCGTCACTTCCTCGACGATCGACGTCACGCTGGCGACCGGCCTCGAAAAACTGCTGCTGACGGGCGTGCTCGATCTCGACGGCACGGGTAACTCGGTTGCCAACACGCTCACCGGCAACGACGGCATCAACACCCTCTCCGGCCTCGGCGGCAACGATACGCTGCTCGGCGGCCTGGGCGGCGACTTCCTCGACGGCGGCCTCGGCAACGACCGCCTGACCGGCGGCGCGGATGCCGATACCTTCTTGTTCACCTCGACCGCGAACGGCCGCGACACCGTGACCGACTTCAACGTCGGCCAAGGCGACGTGATCGACGTTTCCGCGATCCTGGGCAGCCCGGGCGGCCCGATCGAGGACTACCTGCAGGTCATCAACCAGGGTGCCAACACCATCATCCGCGTCGATGCGGATGGCACGGCAAACGGCACGCGCTGGGTGCAGATCGCAACCCTCACCGGCGTCAACCTCGGCACGGACGAGACTGCCCTCGTTGGCTCCGGCACGATCGTCGTTTAAGCGAACGAGCCTCATAAATCGAAAGCCCCGCAGGCAACTGCGGGGCTTTTGGTTTTTTTAAGGCGCGCGGCGCGATCAGGCGAGCGGCAGGGGCTCGTGAATTCGGCATAGTTTGTCATGCAGCGTCACGATAGGCGACAGTGCCGGGTGAAGGCGCGTTTCCCCCTCCGTGCCGACAAGGCTGCAGGTCGCGTGGGCGCGGCACTTTTCTTCGTAGTCGCGCAGCCAGTTCCGGAATCCCTCGGCGTGTTCCGGGCGGCGATAGGGGTAATGCCCCGCGATCGCCCCGCAGCCGATGCGCCAGGGCTTCGGCGTCAGCCTTGCCCGGTAGCATTTCTGGTTCTTGCACAGGCGCACATAGAGCTTGTCGCTGCCAAGCGCCTCCAGCCAGCCGATGCTTTCCTCGCTCATGGGCACCGGCGCATGCGTGAACAGGTAACGCAGGCCCGCGCGCGTGCGATAGATGCGCGCGCCGGCACCGGGATGCGCCGCGATGAACGTGCGCAGCTTTGAAAGCGCCGCCTGCTCCGCCTTCTCTTTCGACGCGCCGAACAGACGCGCGAAAAATCCCGGCTCCGGAATATCGATATCGGCAAAGAACGCATCGGCGGTATTGAGAACCAGACAGCCGCGCGCATTGCGTGTGACGCCCGCGGTGTCGCTGATTTCCTGCACCAGCTCCTCGGGCACCTCGCGCATGCTGTAGGAATAGTCGTGCCCTCTGAACACGCGCGCGCCCAACCCTGCGACGAGCGCATCCAGCGCCGCGCACGCCTGTCGCTGCGCATCCTCCAGGCTGGTATTCGATCCGCCCCATTTGCGCAGTTTCAATATCTTCCCGGTCGCGTCCGGCGCCGTCGTTTCAGCGGCGTCCCAGTATTTGCAGAGCTTCATTGTGTTTCCCCTTTGCGCCAGTATAGGCCGAACCGCAGGGGCCGCTCAATTGCGCCGCGGAATCGGCTTGCGCGCGGCGGGGGCGCGGCCGCGCAGCTTGTTCTCCAGCATCACCTCGCCGAGCTTGCTGTCCGCGGGCACGATATAACCGACGCGGCACTTCGCGCAGGTCAGGGTTTTCCCCCGCCGCCGCCACCAGGAATAAAAGGGGCCGGGTATCAGCAGCGCATACCAAAGGAACCGCTCCAGCCCCGCGCTGCCGCGCAGGGTGACTTCTGCGCGGCCAAGATGCCCGCAATCCTGGCAGATATATTCCTCTTCGCTGAACCGGCGCGCCATTGTTCCAGTATCGCATGAATCATGAAAAACGGGAGATCCCCTTCCTCGCCGCCGGGGAGGAGGGGGATTGGCTCACGATCAAGCCGCCGAAGCTGGCGTCAGGCAATCATGGGGCGGGGTGTGAATGCCGCCGCAGGATGCCTGCTGACCGGGGGTCGCAATGCTTGCGTTCTCAATTCGGGTTGGCGCAATTTCTGCCGCGCCAGCAACTGCCGGGCGCCGGTGCCCGCGCGCAGGCGGAAAAAAAGATCCGCGCGCCCGCCTTGGGCAAAATCAAGGGCATCCCCAGGGGCATAACCTGAGGCGGCGGGCAGCGCGGATTCCAGTCGTCGCGAAGCGGGAGGTTGGGGGAAACGGATGGTGGATGCAGGCACGGGCAGCGCGGGCGCCGCCAGCGCGCGGCGCTTCGCCACGCGGGCTGCCCATTTATGGGCATGGTTGACCGGATGCGCCATCATCAGCACCGCACGCGCCGAAAGGCGGCGGCGCTTGTAGAGGCGGGCGGTCGTGATGCGGCGGGTGCGGGTTTCGGAAATCCTGGCGGGGACGAGAGCGGGAGCAGCGGTCCATTCCGCCTCGAGGGGCGCGAGTACTGCATCCAGCCAGCCCGCCAGCCGGGAGAAGAATTCCTGTGCCCTTGCCATCAGCGCGGGGAGGAAGGGGAGGCTTTTAGTTTTGCTTGCCATCTGTGCGTCTCCATTTTTTATACCCTAGCATGGAAACGAGAACAAAGCAAGTACAAAATAAGCTAATTAAAAGAACAGCCTTCGTGCCGTTGACACATCATCTGCGAATCCACATGATGCACTATCGTATTTTCAACAGGCGCGACTGCCTTTTTCCCGGCAAGGTTACGGCTTCCGGACGCAAAGGATATATAAGCCATGGGTATCGTTAAGAAAATTCAGGAAATGAAGCAGGAAATGACGCGCTGGCGCCAGAAACTGCACCAGGACCCCGAGCTCGCCTTCGATGAAAAGCGCACCATGCGCTTCATCATCCGGCAGCTCGAGGATTTCGGCCTCGATGTCCACGGCCTCACGAAAACCGGCGTCGTCGGCGTGCTTCACGGCAAGAACGGCCCGGGCGGCAAGGCGATCATGCTCCGCGCCGATATGGACGGGCTGCCGATCCAGGAAAAGACCGGCGTTCCCCATGCCTCCAAGAACAACGGCGTGATGCATGCCTGCGGCCATGACGGCCATATGGCGATGCTGCTGGGCGCAGCCAAGCATCTCGCCCAGTCGAAGGATTTCGACGGCACGGTTTACTTCGTCTTCCAGCCGGCGGAGGAGCATGTCGGCGGCGCGCAGGAAATGATCAAGCAGGGGTTGTTCACCAAGTTCCCGGCCGATGAAGTTTACGGCATGCACAACTATCCGGGCCTGCCGCTCGGCACGATGGCGACCGGCGCGGGGCCGATGCTCGCGGCGTCCGAGGATTTCGACATCACCGTGCGCGGCAAGGGCGGCCATACCAGCCGCGCCGAAAACACGACCGACGTACTGGGCGCGGCGGCCGAAGTCGCGCTCGCCTTCAAGGAGATCGCTAAAAAAGAGATTCCCGCGACTGCGACGGCCACCCTCACCCTCACCTCGCTCTCGACGCAGGGCGACGCCTCGAACGTGTTGCCCGATACCGCGAAAATTTCCGGCACCATGCGCACCTTTGACGAGGCGCTGCACCAGAAGCTGACAGATGAAATGATCCGCGTCGTTGACGAGGCCGAGCAAAAGCACGGCGTGTTGATCGATTTCGACCTGCGCGCCGGCTATCCCGTGCTCGTGAACGACAAGGCGAAGACCGATTTCGCGATCGACGTCGCGAAAGAGACGGTGGGCGACATCCAGGTCATCACGCCCGTGCCGCCGACTCTCGGCACCGAGGATTTCGCCTTCTACCTGCAGCACAAGCCCGGCAACTATATCGCGCTCGGCACCGGCAAGCCCGGCGCGAAGGAATACCAGGACATCCATTCCGCGAAATACGATTTCAACGATGCGGCGCTGCCGATCGGCGCAAGCTATTGGGTCAATCTTGTGGAAAAGGCGCTGCCGCTCCTCAACCCGCCGCTGCCGGGCAACGGAAATGCGCCCGCCGCGCCTGCCGCGCCGAAACCGTGATTTTTTAACGATTCCCCTGCTATACTGCCAGCTTTTGCGGAAAGGGATGCCATGAAAATCATCGAGCAGTTCACAGAGGGCAAGGCAGGTCCCGGCGACCTGAATGACGACTTCATCGCGGTGTCCGAAAATTTCATCGCCGTCATCGACGGCGCGACCAGCCGCGCCGGGCATACGCTCGACGGGCTGCCGAACGGCCAGTTCGCTTCCCGCACGATTGCAAATGCGCTTGAAAACCTGGACAGGGATATCTCCGCGCGCGGCGCGGTCGACCGCCTCACCGAAATCCTGCTGACCGAGGCCGAGCGCGTCGCGGCCTCCGAGAAAAAGCAATTCCGCGAGATCTGGGATTTCCCGGCGGCGGCCCTGCTGGTCTATTCCGTTGCGCGTCGCGAAATCTGGCGCGTCGCCGATTCATCCTTCGTCGTCGATGGCCGCGGCCACTTCACGACCTTTCCACAGGAAAGAACCTGGTGCGAACTGCGGCGCGCCTATCTCTGCGCCGAAATCGCGCGCGGCAAGTCGGAAAAAGAACTGCAGGAAAACGACCCGACCTGGGAGCTGCTGACGCCGCTCATTTCCGAATGCAAGGTCTTCGCCAACTACGAAGGCCCCTATGGCTATGGCGTGATCAATGGCACCAAGGTGCCGGATGTGCATGTCGAAGTCTATCCGGCCGGCCACGCCAATGAAATCATCTTCGCCAGCGACGGGTACCCCGAGGTCGAGCCGACGCTCGCGGAAACCGAGCGCTATTTGAACTCCGTGCTGCGCGACGACCCGCTGATGTACAAAATCCACCCGCAGGTAAAGGGCGTCAAAAAAGGGCACGTCTCCTTCGACGACCGCAGCTATATCCGGTTCAGGCCTAAATAGGAACGTGTCATCCTGAGCGCAGCGAAGGATCTCCCTTCTTGCGGCGAACAAGGAAGATCCTTCGCTAGCTCAGGATGACAGTTGAGAGAAATTGCAAAAGCGACTAAAAACCCCTTATGACCAACGCCCTGCTGAAATCCATCCAGACGCCCGACCCGCTGTTTGCGAAATTCAGCGAACTCGGGATCGTGACGCAGACCTATGAGCATCCGGCCGTATTCACAGTCGAGCAGGGCGCGGGGTTCAAGCATGAAATGCCGGGCGGGCATACCAAGAATTTGTTTTTGAAGGATAAAAAGGACGTCGTCTGGCTGATCACGGCGCTGCAGGATACGGAAATCGACCTGAAAAAGCTGCCCGCCCGCATCAATGCCGGGCGCTTGAGTTTCGGGAATGCCGAACTGATGCAGGCGCTGCTCGGCATCACGCCGGGCTCGGTGACGGCGCTCGGGCTTGTTAACGATACCGGCCGACAGGTCCGCCCCATCCTCGACCAACGGATCTTTAACCATGATCTAGTCAATTGTCATCCGTTGCGGAACGACATGACGACCGCGCTGAAACCCGATGATCTGGTTAAATTCATGAAATCTTTGGGTTATGACCCGTTGATTGTTGATTTCACCAGACTATAAACTATCTGATAGTGGATAAACGGAAGGCTGAAGGGCAGTTATGCTGGAAATAGGATCGCAAGCGAAGAGCGCGCCAAGCGCCTATATCCGCGATGCCGATACCGGCAATTTCGAAGAGCTGGTCGTTACGGCCTCCCTCAAAAATCCCGTGCTTGTCGATTTCTGGGCCCCCTGGTGCGGCCCCTGCAAGCAGATGATGCCGAGCATCGAAAAGGTCGTGACCGAAGCGGCCGGCGCCGTCACCCTCGTCAAAATCAACGTCGAAAAATATCCCGAAATGGCCGAGCTGTTCCGGGTGCAGAGCGTGCCGACCGTCTATGCCTTCTATCAGGGCCAGCCGGTCGACGGCTTCACCGGCGCGAAAGCGGAAAAAGACCTGCGCGCCTTTGTCGACAAGCTGATCAAGGCGCACGGCGCGGCTGCGAATGACGCGACCGCCGGCATGCCCGACCCGCAGCTGGTCGCAAAAATCATGACGGCCGCGCAGACCCATTTCAAGGCCGGAAATTACACCGACGCAATGGCGCAGTATTCGACCGCGCTCGACTACGACGAGAAAAACATGGACGCGCTGGCCGGCATCGGCTGGTGCTTCGTCGCCGAAAAAGATCATGAAAGCTTCAAGGCCTTCGTCGGTGAAATGACCGATGAGCAGAAAGCCTATGCGCGCATCAAGGGCCTCGACATGCTGCTGAAAAAAGGCGCGGAGGCCGAAGCGCTTGACACCGCCGAGGCGCTGCAGGCGAAGCTCGAAAAAAATCCCAAGGATCACCAGGCGCGCTATGACCTTGCGCTCCGTCAGCTCTCCGCGCTTGATCTCGAAGGCGCGATCGACAGCATCGTCGAGCTGACCCGCCGTGACCGCGAATGGCAGGAGCAGAAGGCGCGCAAACTGCTGCTGGAGCTGTTCGAGGCGCTCGGTAATGATCATCCGCTTACCTCGCAAGGGCGCCGCCGGCTCTCCGCGGTTCTCTTCTCATGACCGAAGCCTTCCCGATCAGCGTCGAAAACCTGCCCGAAGAACTGGTTATATTTCCCTTGCCGCGCGTGATCCTGCTGCCGCGCGTGCAGCTGCCGCTCAATATCTTCGAGCCGCGCTATCTTGCCATGGTCAACCACGCGATGAGCAACGGCCGGCTGATCGGCATGATCCAGCCGAAGCCCGATGCCGCCGACGGCGCGAATGACCAAACCTTCACGACCGGCTGCGCGGGGCGCATTACGTCCTTTTCAGAGACTGAAGACGGCCGCTACCTCATTACGCTGAAGGGCGTCTGCCGCTTCGACGTCGCGCAGGAACTGCCGCTGGCCGCGGGCGGCTACCGCCGCGTCAAGGCAACATGGCAGCAGTATCATCACGACCTCGCCTGCGACACGACGACCGATATCTGCCGCGACACGATGATGACTACGCTGCGCCAATACCTCGATAAAATGCAGATGTTCTGCGACAAATGGGAAACCATCCGCAACATCGAATGCGAAAAGCTGATCTCGACTTTGAGCGTCGTCTGCCCGTTCTCAACCGAAGAAAAACAAGCCCTCCTCGAAGCCCCCGACCTCCCCGCCCGCGCGAAAATCCTCCACGCGCTGCTGGAGATCGCGGCGAAGGAGGAAGAAGAATGCAAGGCGTCGTGCCATTGAAGGTGACCCCATGACCGGACCCGCGAAATTCGCCGACCCGAAGCTGCTCGAAATCCTCGTCTGCCCGCTGACCAAGGCGCCGCTGGAATATGACGCGGCGAAGCAGGAGCTGATCAGCCGCCAGGCAAAGCTCGCCTTCCCGATCCGCGAGGGGATTCCGATCATGCTGGTGGATGAGGCCCGGAAGCTGGAGGATTAGAATGTTCAGTTCAGATCTAAAGGTAATTAAGGGCCCGTTAGGAGTAGTCGGCCTTTTCATTACGCTTATTTATGCGATTTACGGTTATGTCCTAAAAGATAGCCTTTCCCAACTTCATATTTGCCTGCAGTCGATGCTTATACTGTTTTTGATTGGCTACCCAATTTTGCTGCTGCACGTTTTTTTTAAACTCGTTACTAAACACCCCGGCAAAATTTATGGCCCTCAGGATTTTAGAACGGATGAAGGATTTAATACTTATAAAAAGGGTAGCCTTCTAGAAAACATGGAGGATTTCGATCCTTCGCTAAGCAATACTGGCGCATCGTCTAATCCCCCCACCGTACGAGCTAGAGCAAATGCGGTAGCGCAATTTATTGGGAAAGAATACTTGGCCCAAGCATTACTTTCGGAATATCTGAAAGATACATATGGGTATGAGAATGTTCGCGAAGACTTTGCGAGAAGAAGCGTTCAACTAGATTCCGGTTACGATTTTGTTGTCAGCAAGCCTAATTCTAAGGACAGAATTCATATTGAAGTTAAGCTGATCAGCGACAAGAGCCAAATTGATAATGTCTTGGCTAAAGCGGATCAAAGTCGCCAGCTTGTGGATATGATGGAGATGGGGGGTACTCGCAATAGAGATTACTTACTTTTCCTTGTTGCTGATGGAACTCCCGCTATTGTTTCCGCGATAAAGAACAAAATTTCCGAGACTCTTCAAACTTCCAAATATCATGTGCGCTACGAATTTAAGAGTTTGGAAGAGCTTGAAGACAAATATTTGGAAGATGTAGCTAATAATTAGAAAGGAATTTTATCGAGAGTGAAAAACATACGGATTACACACCGCAGCCGCGACATTAGGCTGGAAAACGGCCCCCACGCTGACTAATATGTGTTTCAACAAATACCAAGGTTAAGGAAAAGCCATGTCGAACCATGTTTTCATTTTTGATACCACGCTGCGCGACGGCGAGCAGTCGCCGGGCTATTCGATGGATCTTAATGAAAAGCTGCAGATGGCGGAAATGCTTGACGGCATGGGGGTCGACATTATCGAGGCGGGCTTTCCGGCCGCGTCGAAAGGCGATTACGAGGCGGTCTATAAAGTTTCGCAGCAGGTGAAATCTGCGACCGTCGCAGGATTGTGCCGTGCGCTGCACAAGGATATCGACGCGGTCATCAACGCGATCCGCCCCGCGCAAAGGAAGCGCATCCATACCTTCCTCTCCACCTCCCCCCTGCACATGAAGCATAAACTGCAGCTGGAGCCCGAGCGCGTGCTCGAGATGATCAAGGAAGCGGTGACCTATGCGCGCCAGCATTGCGACGAGGTCGAGTTTTCGGCCGAGGACGCGACGCGCACCGAGCATGATTTCCTCTGCCGCGCGATCGAGACGGCGATTTCGGCGGGTGCGCTGGTCGTGAACATTCCGGATACAGTCGGCTATACGGTGCCGGAAGAATACGGCGCGCTTATTAAAATGCTGCGCAACCGCGTGCCGAATATCGACAAGGCGATCATCTCGACCCATTGCCACAACGATCTCGGCCTTGCCGTTGCGAACTCGATCGCGGGCGTCGCCGCCGGCGCGCGCCAGATCGAATGCACCATCAACGGCATCGGCGAGCGCGCGGGCAACGCCTCGATGGAAGAAATTGTCATGACCTTCCGCACACGCTCCGACATCCTGCCCTTCGATACCGGCATCCTCGCCGAAAAAATCATGCCGGCATCGAAGCTGCTGTCGCAAATCACCGGCTTTTCCGTGCAGCCGAACAAGGCGATCGTGGGCGCGAACGCTTTCGCGCATGAAAGCGGCATCCACCAGGATGGCATGCTGAAAAACGCCTCCACTTACGAAATCATGACGCCGGAATCCGTCGGCCGCGATAAATCCGACCTCGTGCTCGGCAAGCATTCGGGCCGCAACGCGTTCCGGACCAAGCTTGCGGTGCTCGGGTTCAACTTCGTCGATGATGAATTGAACGCGGCCTTCGAACGCTTCAAGGATTTCGCCGACCGCAAGAAAAAGGTCTCCGACGACGACCTGATCCTGATTGCGACCTCGAAAGACGGCCTGCCGAAAGAGCGCATCCGCTTTATCTCGCTCGGAGTCAAATCCGGCTCCTACGGCCCGCAGGAAGCGGAACTGGAACTGGAAATCGACGGCGTGAAGCAAAAAGCAAAAGCCAACGGCAAGGGTCCCGTCGATGCCTGCTTCAAGGCGATGCGCGCCATGGTGCGCCATGACGACGCGATCCTTTCCAACTACGAACTGAAGGCGCTCACCTCCGGCTCCGACGCCAAGGGCGAAGTGAACGTGAAGCTGTCCGAACACGGGCACAGCTATAGCGGCATCGGCGTCGATGGCGACGTGATCGTGGCTTCCGTGCGCGCCTATATCGATGCGCTGAACCGCCTTCTCGCAGGACGCAATGTTTATCCGGTCAAGAAAGCCAACTGAGGCGGCGACGATCCCGCTTGAAATCGGCGGCTTGCGCGTCAGGCCCTCCGCGCGGGCGAAGCGCATGGGCTTGCGGGTCGAGGCGCGCACGGGCGATGTCGTTTTCACCTGGCCGCTGAAATCGCGCCTGACGCCAGACCGCGCGCTGAAATTCATCGAGGATAACCGCGGCTGGATCGCGCAGCAGAAATCGCAGGCGGTCGCGCCGAAAATTTTCGCGCCGGGGGCGGTCGTGCCGGTTGGCGGAAAAAATTATACGATCGTTCATGCGGCAGGTCGCGGGCTGACGCGGTTTGAAGACGACCGCCTGATCGTCCACGGCCAGCCGGAGCACGTCGCGCGACGCGTGAAAGATTTCCTGAAGGGTGTGGCCCTCGACACGCTGACCAGACTGACGCAGGAAAAATCCGCGTCGCTCGGCCTCAAAAACGCGAGCGTCCGCATCCTCGACCCGAAATCGCGCTGGGGCTCCTGCGCGCCGGGCGGCCGGATCATGTATTCCTGGCGCTTGATCCTCGCCCCCTATGCGGTCATGGATTATGTGGTCGCGCATGAGGTCGCCCACCGCGTCCATATGGACCATAGCCGCCAGTTCTGGCGGGTTTGCGTCACCCTTGCGCCCAAGTCACGGGAATGCCGCGCCTGGCTGCGCCGCGAGGGGCGGGAGCTGCTGGCTTGGCGCTGATTCACACCAGATCCTTGAGCCGTACAGATCGTTTTCAGAAAAATTTTCTCCAAATGAGCATAAGTAAACGGTGTATAGATGCTTGAAATAACTGAGCGAAGAGCATTTACATAATTAATTTAATTAAATTGCGCGGAAACCGCTGTCCAAACTATCGGTTCAACGGTATAGAATCGAGTGGCATCTGAGCACCCCCATCCACAGGAGCGATCTAAAGAATGGGAACGACCGGACCGAAGCAGGAAATACCGAAGGCAACCGGCTGGGAAATCCCCGGCGCACTGACCAAGCATGTGGTGCTCGACCCGGGCATCGCCTACACCACCGCAGATGTATTGATGTTCGCCGGCACCAACCCGGTCGGCCTCGGCGCGATGCTGACGGCGACGGGCATCGCCGCGACCCTCAAGACGGCGGCCGTGCTGCAGCCGACCTGGCTCGACAAGCACCCGCGCGTGAAGAAAGCCATTTTTGATGACCGCACGCCGCTGCGCGCCGGGGGCCTCGCGCTGCTCGTCGTGACGGGCGCGACGGTCGCCACGGGCGCCTGGCTGCCCGCCGCTGCCAGCCTTCTTTTCGCGGTCGCGAATTTCCGCCTCGCCGAAAGCATTTCCAAGAAACATATCGCCGACGAAAAAGACAAGAAGCCGGCCGAGCCGAAGAAGGGCTTTGCCAAGGCGGTCGATATCGTCACGACGATCTTCAAGCGCCCCGACATCTACCTGAACGCCGGCTTCGCGCTCGCGGGGCTGATGGCGGGCGGCGCGGCGCTGTTCATCCTGCCCGTCGTTGCGGTCGCATTTGCGCTCGGCGTGAAGAACTCGATCCAGGGCAAGCCGGAATACAACGCGCATCCGAAACTGATAACCGCGGGCGCCGCGGGCGTGTTCGCCGGCATCGGCCAGGCGAACGGCCACGGGCTTATCGCCGGCGCGCATCTGCTGAATGCGGTCGTGCTCGCGGAAATGGAACGCCGCATCACTCCGGGCGGCGCGAAGCAGATCTTCAAGAATATCGTGACCGCGCCGCTCAAGCTGTTCGGCTTCGGCAAGAAGCCGGAAGTCGTCGCAGCGCCCGTGCCCGTACCCGTCACGGTCACCAATGCCGCAACGCCGGTCGCCAAGACCAGCGTGCAGGTCGCGACCAACAACAACGAGCGCATCCCGGGGCCGGAAGTGGCGCCTGCCGATCTCGACAAGGTCGACCTGCAGCAGGTCTTCGCGATGAAGGCGAAAATCGTGCCGCCTGCGCCCGCGAACGAAAACCAGCAGCCTGCGGCGGAGGCGATCAACCCACCCGAGCATGGCAACCGCCCGCCGAAAATCGCGGCACCGTAAGGATCCATTCCATGAAGCGCTCCACCGCCCGGGCCTGCGAATATTTCGGCGAGCACACGATCTGCGAAACCTTCCTCGCCCGGCCCGACATCGCCGGGCTGCCCCGCGCCGACCAGCAAAAGCGGTGGGAGGAGTACCAGGAATCGCTTGAAGGCGTGTTTAAATTCCTCGCCAAGACCGAACTGAAGATCGTGAAATAATATTTCACAATTCCCGCCCGTTTGACAAGTTTACATAACCGGCTATACTGTACCTGCCTTTGTTAGGGGGGAATCGCATGGCTGGAAAAGAGATCGAATGGTGGCGGGTTGAGCGCTTTCAGGCCCTTTTTAATGCCTCCGCAGACAAATCGACGGATCCCGATGCAAAAACCCTCTACGCGCAGTCGGCGCAGCGGTTCAGCGACCTGAGCACCCTTGTGCAGAAGGGCAGCTACGGCACTATCGGCGGAAAATCCGCATCGCTCGATGACGCCCTCGACTATGTGGTCGCCCCGGCCAACCAAGTCCGCGCGCTGGCCGATGCCGGCCGCCCCGGGCTTTTCGAGCAGTGGGAAGATGTCCTCAAGTCCTTCCAGTGGATGGGCGGGCCCATGCGCCAGGCGCTGGAGGAAACACATGATCTCGCAACTGCGGCAAGCCAGCCGCAGCCGATCGCGGCGCCGGTGACCGCGCGCTTCCGGCCGCGGCAGAAGCTGGGCGCATGACCGCGCAACCGCAAACCCATGCCGACTTTCACAGCGTTGCCATTCTTCGCGACCTTTTTAACTATGCGGCAGATGTCACGCCGGGCGTGCTGAGTGCAGGCGAATACCGGCGCTGGGCGCAAACCCTGCGCCGCATGGAAGATGACGCATCGGCAGGCAGGCTCGACGCCGACACGCTGCGCAGGGATTCTCAGGCCTTGCTCAGCGCTTTTTCCGACCTGCCCGAGAAGGGCCCGCTTCGGGAAGCCTTCGACGTCTTTCTCGCCTTCGCCTCCGACGCCATGCACGAGCTGAAACGCCAGGTTCCCGGCGCAGAGCCCGGGACAAAGCGGCTGGGCGGTCTTATCGACCTGCTTCGTGCCAAGGACAAGGATGTGGCAGGCGGGACGCTCGGCAAGATGGCGGAGGGGTTACAGGAGCTGCAGTGGCAGACGGCCAAGGGCAGCTACGGTCGCGTCGCCGACCGCGAACAGACGCTGGCGGAAGCATGGAGCGCGATCTTCAAGCCCTATGATAACCTCAACATGGCGGCCGCAATGTCGGAAGGGAGCCTCGGCCTGCACCTGCAGGAGATAAATAAATGGCTCGCGCAGGATGGCGAAAGAATGAAAAGCCACCTCGTCATGCGCCATGACGCCGCGACGAGCGAGTTCCTGGCGAAGGCGCGCAAGCCGGTTTACAACATGGCGTCCGCGGGCCCCGTTTCCGCCCCGAAAACAGCGCAGTTTCGCAAGCGGGCCGCGCCATGACGGGACCGGTCAACCTGATTTCGCTGGAAGCGCTGGCCGGGCTTGTGATGATGGAATCGCGCCATGCGCGGACACCCGCCCTCAGCGCGCTTTTCACTGAAAGCGCAGTCCGGCTGCGGCGCATGGAAAGCCAGGCCTGGCAGGGAGATTTCGGCGCGGCCGAGGACGGCACGCCGCTCACGCTTGTCGACGCCTACAACCACGCGCAGGCTCCCATCGGAGAGGCAATCAGCGCTGCAAAGATGGAGAAGGATGAGGCCGGCGCCGAGGCTGCGCGCGGCCTGCTGACCGATTTCGCCCGTAATAAAAACCAGATCCTGACCGCGCTGGAGAAGGCGCATGGACCCGGCGTGTTGCCTGTGCCGCTGACTGCGCCGATGCTACTGACGCATCCCGTCCCCGCGCCGCCAACAGCGCATTTCCGCCGGGAAACGCCATGACCGCCCGGCCGCTCGAATCCTACGAGGTGAATACGCTTGAGGATTTTCGCGACCTGCTGCAGTTCCAGGCGCTGCATGCGCAACACAAGGGAATCGCCGCGCTGTTTAATGAGGGCGCCGCCAATCTCGAACGCCTTGCAGGTCTGGCGCAGAAGGGGTCATACGGAATAAAGGACGGCCGACCTCTGACCACCAGCGAGGCCTATTCCACGGCCGTCACACCGCTCTTTCAGGCCGATCGCGTGGCGCTGGAGGAGAATGACGCGGATGCGAACAGACGCTGGAGCAACTTTATCCGGCCCGCCTATGAGGGCAGCCGCCAGAATATCCTGGCAGGCCTTGCAGCGCAGTATGCTGCCGCGCCAAAACCGCCGCCACCGCCGTTCCAGCCACCCGCCATGAAGCTCACCCAACCCATTTCAGGACCCGGCACCGCGAAATTCACGCGCAGGTCGTGACCCGAATGCGAAAAAGATCCAAGGCGTGAGCCTTGGATCTTCTCTCGCGGTCACGAGGACCGAAACTAGCGGAAACGAGAATATATCTGTGATTGAACACTGATATGCTCTCGGTTCCTGCATAGCCAATGCCCAGCGCGGCATGTCGTTCCCAAGTGAACAAAGAAAAAGATCCAAGGCGTGAGCCTTGGATCTTCTCTCGCGGCCACAAGGGCCGAAACGGTTGGAAACAAAGCGACCTGAACTGTGTCTTTGAACACGGGAAAGGCAGCTTTGTCCCCTGCCCAGCCAATGCCGGGCGGCAATTTTCGTTCCGGGAATTACCAGGTGCCGGTAAAAGCCTTCACGGTTGCGCCGAACATGCGCACGGTTTGCGGGCCCGCCTGCGCGCGCATTTCCTTCATGCTGTTGTTAAGCGGCTCCGGCATATGCGGGTGGACGTCATCCATTGCCATCCGCGCGATCTGCAGCAGCTTGACGCCTTTCCAGTCCGGATTTTTGTCTTCTTCCGCGGGCAGGATATGCAGGCCCTCCTTGCGGTAATTGTCGACCAGCCGCATCAATCCGCCATTGATCGTCACCAATTGCATCAGGTTTTTCAGCGCGAGATCCGGCCTTTCCCGCATTCCCCCGACCGCGTCGGCGGCGGCATTCTCCGGCGTCGCCGGCTGCGGGTCGGCCGCCTGCAAGCCGTCGAGGCAGCGCGCAATCACGGGGTGGTGCAGGGGAAAGACGCGGGTCAGGGCATGCGCCATCACCATGCCGTAGTAATCGACAACCTCATGCGCCGCCGGCACGCCCTTTTCGGCGGCGATATCCTGCCCGATGGTTTTGAGGTCCTTAAAAAACTGCGCTACATCGCGGTCGAGCGACGCGACCTGCGCAAGGTTGGCGGGCGACAGCATCGCGCCTTCATGGCTGATCTGCGCCCATTCTTCATAGAGTTCGTTATCGCCGAACTTGGGTAGTTGCTCCAGCCACAGCCGCAGGGGATGCTCCGGGAAATAAAGCGCATTGGCGGCGGGGTCCGGTGATATTTTCGCGGCAACCGAGCCCTTGATGACGGGCGCCGTCAGGTGGTGCAGCATGTCGTGATTCACGAAGGCGAGGGTTTTCTGCAGCCCGCGCAGCAATGCCTCGGGGGCGTGCGGCGCGACGGCGTCCATCATGGCTTCATCGAGCAGGAAGACCGGAAAGCTCACGCTGCCTTTCCCTTCGGTCGGGCGCTTGTTTTCGAAGACCTGCAGGAAGCCGAACTTGAACGGGTGGCCGCCCGTTTCATAGCCGATCGCAAACTGGTCCTGATCCTTGAAGAAATGCGCGGCGGGGCCGTTTTGCAAAACGGTCAGCGGCGCGATGACGACATCCGATACAAGCGTGTTGCGTGTTTTCTCCGCGACAGTGTTGAACAAGGTTCGCAGGCGCTCTGGCTGCGCGGCGTCCTTCAGCGCGGCGGTTTCTTCGGGCGCGCGCGGCGTGGTGTCGAGCTCGATCGCCTGGCTCAGGTAGCCGCCAAGCGCGTTGAAATAGGGGCCGAGGCGCTTTCCCTCTGCCGCCGCGATCGCGATGTTGGAATTGCACTCGAATCCCTTGATGTAATCGAGCAGCGGCTGGGCGCCCGCCATCGATTTCGCCTCAAGGACGACAGGCGCATCGACATTGACGCCGGGCGACTTTCCCGCGTCCGGCTTATCGCGTTGCCATGTAAGCAGTGACTTTAGCGACCACATATATCCTGCCCGGTTTCGTCTGGCCTTATTATATTACATAAGCGTTTAACCGGGAATGAATCACCGTCAGGCGCTTGATTCGCCAAACAAAAACCCCGCGAGATTGGTCTCGCGGGGTTTTGTTCAGGAAGATGTCGAAGATTACTCTTCGGTGTCGTCCTTCTTGGCTTTTTTGGCTTTCTTGGGGGCTTCTTCAGAAGCGTCGGACGCTTTCGCGCCTTTCTTCTGCAGGGCCGCGCCCAGGATGTCGCCGAGCGACGCGCCTGAGTCAGACGAGCCGTATTCGGCCATCGCCTGCTTGTCTTCGTCGATTTCGCGCTGCTTGATCGACAGCTCGAGTTTCTTCGAGCCGCGCTCGACCTTCAGCACTTTCGCGTCGACTTTTTCGCCAACGGCGAAACGGTCGGGGCGCTGCTCGGAGCGTTCACGGGAAAGGTCGCCCTTCTTGATGAAGCCGGTCAGGTTGTCGTTCACGGTGACTTCGATGCCGCCCGTAGTGATCGCCTTGACGGTGCAGGTGACGACCGAGCCTTTGGACACGCCGGTCATGCCCGCTTCTTCCGCCGGCTGTTCGCCGTCGAGCTGCTTGATGCCAAGCGAAACGCGCTCTTTCTCGGGGTCGATCTCGAGCACTTTCACCTTCACCATGTCGCCTTTTTTGAAGGCCTTGATGGCTTCTTCGGCAGAGTCTTTCCACGACAGGTCGCTCATATGGACCATGCCGTCGATCTGGTCGCCGATGCCGACGAACAGGCCGAACTCGGTGACGTTGCGGACTTCGCCTTCCAGGACGTCGCCGGCTTTATGCGCCGACGCGAATTTGCCCCAGGGGTTTTCTTGCGTCTGCTTCAGGCCGAGCGAGATGCGGCGCTTGGCGAGATCGACGTCGAGAACCTGCACTTCCACTTCCTGGCTGGTCGAAACGATTTTGCCGGGATGGATGTTTTTCTTGGTCCAGGACATTTCCGAGACGTGGACGAGGCCTTCGATGCCTTCGCCCAGTTCGACGAACGCGCCGTAGTCGGCGATGTTCGTGACGCGGCCGGTGTAGCGCTGGCCGACCTTGAACTTGCCTTCGACGCCCTGCCAGGGATCACCCTCGAGCTGCTTCATGCCGAGCGAGATGCGCTGGGATTCTTCGTTGAAGCGGATGATCTTGACGTTGACCGTTTGGCCGACGGAGAGCACTTCGGACGGGTGGTTGATGCGCTTCCACGAGATATCGGTCACGTGCAGCAGGCCATCCACGCCGCCGAGGTCGATGAACGCACCGTAATCGGTGATGTTCTTGACGACGCCTTGCAGCTCCTGGCCTTCCTTGAGGTTGGAAACCAGTTCCGAGCGTGCCTCTGCGCGGGATTCTTCGAGAACCGCGCGGCGGGACACGACGATGTTGCCGCGCTGGCGGTCCATCTTCAGGATCAGGAAAGGCTGCGGGGTGCCGAACAGCGGGCTGATGTCGCGCACGGGGCGGATATCGACCTGGGAGCCGGGCAGGAACGCGACGGCGCCGTTGAGGTCAACCGTGAAGCCGCCTTTGACGCGGCCGAAGATCGTGCCGGTGACGCGCTCGTTGGCTTTATGCTGCTTCTCGAGCACGATCCAGGATTCTTCGCGTTTTGCTTTTTCGCGGGACAGGACGGCTTCGCCATCCTTGTTTTCCATGCGCTCGACGAAAACTTCGACTTTGTCGCCGACTTTGACTTCGGGCTTGTTGCCGCCGACGCCGAATTCGCGCAGCGAAATGCGGCCTTCGGATTTCAGGCCGACATCGAGGGTGACGAAATCGTTGTCGATGCTGACAACGGTGCCTTCGACGACGGAGCCTTCGAAGGACTTGACGCCCTTGAAGCTTTCGTCGAGGAGGGACTTGAAGCTGAAGTCTTCGCCCGTGATCTCTTTCACGGTGGTTTCGGATAGTGCTCTGGCTGCTACTTTTGCCATCTGGTGTTTTCTCTCTTTCAGATCGGCGCGCTGTTAAGCGTTCGTCGCCTCCCGATGCCATCGGACGGTATAAAACCATGTCTGTTGGGGGAGGGCGGAGGAACCAGTCACGCCGGAATTTTAAAATCCACTCGAGGGGCTGCCATGCGGCACCCGGGCCCGTTCAAGCGGTTGAGGGCAAAGTAAGGCGGACAGAGGCAGGAGTCAACGAAAAAGCCTGTTTAAACGGCCTTTTGCGAGGCTTTGGCGGGATATTCGGCGGAATCCGACAGGAAGCGGGAGCGGATGACCGAAATCGTCTCGTCCAGCGTCTGCGACGGGCTGAGCGTGGTGGTATCGAGGATATAGGCATCTTCGGCCGCCACGAGCGGCGCTACCTTGCGCGTTGTGTCCCGGTGGTCGCGGGCCTTCAGGTCTTCAAGGACCTTTACGAAGCTTGCTTCTTTCTTTTCGCTCTGCAGTTCCAGATAGCGGCGGCGCGCACGCTCCTCGACGGAGGCGGTGACGAAAAACTTGATATCGGCATCGGGACAGACGACCGTCCCAATGTCGCGGCCATCAATGACCACGCCGCCGACATAAGCGGGCAGATTATGGGCGAAATCGCGCTGGTGCTTCAAGAGGGCGTCGCGCACCTGCGGAATAGCGGAAACCTTTGATGCGGCTTCGGAAACTTCGGGCGTGCGAAGATCGGGGCAGGAAAGAAGCTCAGGGGTGAGGTTGCGCAGCACGATCTTCAGTGCCGGCTCCACATCGCTGAAGAGATTGCAGTCGGCGCCAATTTCGAGGGCGGTCATGGCAACTGCGCGGTAAAGCGCACCGGAATCGAGATGGGCGTAACCCAGGCGCTCCGCCATTTTCTTGGCAAGCGTGCCCTTGCCAGAGGCGGCGGGGCCATCGACCGCGATGACGATTTTCTGCTGTGCCGCATTGTCGGGGATAAAGTCCGTCTTACGGAAAGTGAGAATGGACATAGTCGAATTTCCCCCGTCGGCTGCGTGAGCGCCTTTAATAAAACCTTCATATATTATTAACATAATATTAAGACTTTATCAAGGGCAGGACTTTTTGTATCATTAAAACCCGAATGATATCAAGAGGATAATTGCTGGTGCCGGGGTCCAGAATAAACACCTGTAATTTCAGGATCTTGGCAATTACACGGTTCCGAGTCGCGACCCAGAGGGGATGATATTGGCTGTGAAAGGCGATTGTTGGATGCATAGGGAGAGATTTAGCATCACGCCCCCGTGCTTCAACGGCATTGCGGGAAGAAATCCCACGAATATTTTTAAGCGGCCGGATTGATTTTTGCGCCCAGGCTGTTCATCAGCGCGGCGAAGCCGGGGAAGCTGGTATTCATCGTCTCCGCATCGTCGATCGACACCGCTTCGCGTGTCGCCATTCCCATGACCAGGAAGCTCATGGCGATGCGGTGGTCGAGATTGGCGGCGATCATGCAGCCGCCGGGGGGCTGGCCGCGGCCATGAACCGTCAGGTCATCATCGCCCATATCGGCGAGCACACCGCAGGCGGTCAAGCCTTTGGCAATCGCGAGCAGGCGGTCGCTTTCCTTGACGCGCAACTCTTTCAGGTCCGACATATAGGTGTCACCCTCGGCAAAGGATGCCGCGACAGAGAGGACCGGGAATTCATCGATCATCGACGGCACGCGGGATTTCGGCACGGTGACGCCTTTCAGCGCGCTCGATTTGACGCGGATATCGGCGACAGGTTCGCCGGAGAGTTCGCGCTGGTTTTCGAAAACAATATCCGCGCCCATATCGCGCAGCGTGTCGTAAAGTCCCGCACGCAGGGGATTGACCGAAACGCCGGGAATCAGAATGTCTGAATCCTTCGTTATCAGCGCCGCGACCGTCAGGAAGGCGGCGGAGCTGGGATCAGACGGCACGGTCACAGGCTGGCCCGTCAGGCGCGGTAAACCCTTCAGCTTGATAATGTTCGCGCCGTTATCGTTACGCGATTCAATTTCCGCTCCGAAGAAGCGCAGCATGCGCTCGGTATGGTCGCGCGTCGGTTCTGGTTCGATAACGGTCGTCTCGCCCTCCGCATGCAGCGCGGCGAACAGGATGGCCGATTTCACCTGTGCCGATGCGACGGGCAGCGTGTATTCGATCGGGCGCAGCTGCCCGGAGCCGATAATTTTAAGCGGCAGCATGTCGCCATGCGATGCCTCGAACTGCACGCCCATCTGCGCGAGGGGCTTAATCACGCGGCCCATCGGGCGCTTGCTCAAGCTTGCGTCGCCGGTGAAGGTCGCATGGATCGGATAGCCGCCGACCACGCCCATGAGGAGACGCGTCGAGGTGCCGCTATTGCCGAGGTAGACCGTGTTGCGCGGGGTTTTCAGGCCTGTCGCGCCAATGCCCTTCACCCGCCAGGTGCCGCCCGGCTCCGTCGCCGGATGGATCTCCGCGCCCATGGCCGACAGCGCCTGCCCGGTATGCAGCACATCCTCGCCGTTCAGGAGGCCGCTGATAACAGTTTCTCCCTCCGCCAGCGCGCCGAACATCAGCGAGCGGTGCGAGATTGATTTGTCCCCGGGCGCGCGCGCGACGCCCTTGAGGCTGGATACGGGATGTGAAATGAGGCCGGTCATGGCTGGATGATAGCGCAAGCCCGGAATTTCAGGAAGGGCTCAGGCCTTCTTTTCTTCGGCGACCAGGGCGGGGCGGTTTTTCTTCGCCCATTCGCGGTTGTAGTTGATGACGTAGTCGCGGAATTTATCGACAGGCAGCGGCTTGGTGTATTTGAACCCCTGGACCTCGTCGCAGCCCTCTTCCTTCAGGAAGTTTTCGTGGTCGTTCGTCTCGACCCCTTCGGCGATAACCTTCAGGTTCAGGCTGTGGCCAAGATTGATGATTGTCTTCGTGATCATGCGGTCGTCGGGGTTGACGAGCGCGTTCCGGATGAAGGACTGGTCGATTTTCAGGCGGTCGATCGGGAACTGGCGCAGGTAGGACAGCGACGAATAGCCTGTGCCGAAATCGTCCACGGCCAGCTCGACGCCCAGGCGGTGCAGCTGGTTCAGGATGTCGATCGTCATCTGCATATTTTCCATGAAGACGGATTCAGTGACTTCCAGCTCCAGCAGCTTCGGGTCGAGCTTGGTGGTTTTCAGCACGTCATCCGTCAGCGCGACGATGTCGGCCTTGTGGAACTGTACGCCCGAGATATTGACCGCGACGCGGAAGGGCGGGATGCCCATTTCCTGCCAAGCCTTGATCTGCGCGCAGGCGGTGCGCAAAACCCATTCGCCGATCGGAACGATCAAGCCGGATTGCTCGGCAACCGGAATGAATTCCGCCGGCGAGACGTAATAGCCGCCGTCCTTGGAATTGTCGGGCAGGAACCAGCGCAGCAGCACTTCCGCGCCGATCAGCTGGCCGGTGCGCAGGTCGAACTGCGGATGGTAATGCAGCATGAGCTGGTTTTCGTCGAGCGCCGAGCGCAGGTCGCGCAACAGCTGGAAGCGCTGCTGGACGGCAAGGTCGAAATCCTGGCTGTAGAAACGAACGGTGTCGCGGCCTTCTTCCTTGGCGCGGTTCAGCGCGATATCGGCGTTCTTCAACAGCTGCCGCGCCTCCATCGTATCATCGGGGCAATGCGACACGCCGATCGAGACGCGCACCTGGAAACGTTCCTGCAGGATGCTGACAGGCTCGCCCATCGCCTGGAAGATGCGGTCGATGAGCACCTGGCTTTCCGCGTATTCCGGCTTCAGTACGACCATGATCGTGAATTCGTCGGCCGAGGCGCGGGAAATGATCGCATCCTCCGGCATGGATTTAACAAGGCGCTTGCCGATCGCCTCCAAGAGCTTGTCGCCGAATTCATGGCCCATCGTGTCGTTGATGTCCTTGAAATGGTCAAGGTCGACCGAGAACACGGCGATGCGGCGGTCTTCCTCCACCACCTTGTGACGGATGGTATCGTCAAGCTTTTCGAGGAAGTAGGTGCGATTGGGCAGGCCGGTCAGGTTATCGTAATAGGCGAGCTTGTGGATCTTGTCTTCCGCTTGGCTGCGCAAGCGCTTCAGGTTGTTCGCATTCTGGCGGATCAGGTCGTTGGCGATGCGGATCGCCACGCCTATTTCGTCGCGGCTTTCGACACTTGGTTTCTGCAGTTCCGGTTTCTCCGGATTGCGCGCGGCGGAGAGCAGGTTGTTGCGCAGGACCATGATCGGCTCCAGCAGCCAGGCGCCGAGCGCCAGCATCATGATGGCGGTGACGAGTCCCGACAGCAGCAGCAGGATGATCAGCGTCTGGTGGATCTGCTTTGCGACCATTTCATCGACGCCGGTTGAATCGATGCGCGCGGCGATGTGGTACGGCTTGGCGGTATGCTTCGGCTGGAACCAGACATCATAATCGTGTCCGTCTGAGGAGCGCACCGTGGCGGGCGTCGCGGGATTGCTGTCGGGGATAATGGCGGGCGGCGTGCCGAAGCCGTAGACCGGCTTGAACTGCAAATCGTAAATCGCGAGGCCGTCGATAACCGTGTTGCCGGAGAGCCGGCGCGCGACCGCGTCGGTCAGCGGCGGCTGGCCCGGCGCGTCGGAAACCGTGGCGGTGATCGCGACCCGCGCCAGTTCGGCCAGCGAGTTAAGCTTGTCCGCCTCATAGCTTTTGACGTTGAAGGCAAGGACAGCGCCCTGCACCAGCATGATGGTGCCGAACACCGCGATCGTGATGCGCCAGGAGATGCGGCTGCGCCAGACGGGGCTGGAACCGGAGGCATCCGCGGAGAGGAAACTCCAACGGCTCCTGCGCGTGCTGCCCTCCACGCTTCGCTCGAATTCGGCTGGATCGCGTTCCAAGACCGTATATACCCCTGACTTTGGAAATGCCCCCCAAGGCATTTGATTTAAACCATTTTACGCCAACAGGTTTAAGGAATTGTGTAAGATATCAGATAAATTTTATGAAAATTTAACCTGCTGTTAAGATCGGTAAACAATTGTTTTTGAACGCCTATTCGCGGCCTAGCAGCAATCCATGCCCGGTACGTTTATTTCTTCGTCCGGCAAGTTTGTTGCTTTTGTCAACAAATCGGCAAAACGAACCGGCTCCCCACGCACGGCGCGGGTCTTCGCCGATTCTGTGATTTCATCGTCCCACATCACCGTGTGTCCACGAAGGACGGTGCCCTGCACCCAGCCTTTCACCTTCATGCCATCGAACGGCGTCCAGCCGCAGCGCGACTTGATCCATTTATCGTTGATAGTTTTTTCGCGGTGCATATCGACGATCGTGAAATCCGCGTCATAGCCAAGCGCGATGCGCCCCTTGCCGGCGATCTGATAGATGCGCTGCGGGCCATGCGCAAGCAGGTCGACCACGCGCATCAGCGGCAGCTTGTTATTGTTTACATGGTTCAGCATGACCGGCACCATCGTCTGCACCCCCGTCATGCCGGAGGGGGAGGCCGGGTATGACTTCGCCTTTTCCTCGAGCGTATGCGGCGCATGGTCGGAACCCAACACGTCCACAACGCCTTTATTGATGGCATCCCACAGCATGTCGGTATGGGCCTTGTCGCGGATCGGCGGGTTCATTTGTGCGCGCGTACCAAGGCGCTCGTAACATTCGGGCGCGGATAGCGTCAGGTGCTGCGGCGTCGTCTCGATCGTGCAGATATCTTTGTGGTCGGCGAGGTAAACCATCTCGTCGCCGGAGGTGACATGCAGGAAATGAATGCGCCGTCCCGCTTCGCGCGCCAGCTTCACCGCGCGGCGCACCGCCATCATCGCGCATTCGGCATCGCGCCAGAGCGGGTGGTCCTTCACGTCATGGCTGTCTTCGGCGATGTGTTTGCGCGCCTTCAGGCGCTCTTCATCCTCGGCATGGAGGGCCACGCGGCGGGTTCCATTTTGCAGGATCTTAAAAATGACTTCATCCTGCGCCGCCAGCAGCGTGCCGGTCGAGGAACCCATGAACACCTTCACGCCGCAGCAGCCCGGCATTTTCTCAAGCTGCGCCAAGATATGCGCGTTTTCCGCGCAGCCGCCGATAAAGAAGGCATAGTCGCAGAAAGCTTTTTCGGCGGCGCGGTGCAGCTTGTCGTGCAGGGCGCCGGCGCTCACCGTCAGCGGGTCGGTATTCGGCATCTCGAACACAGTCGTCACTCCGCCTGCAATCGCGGCCAGCGTGCCGGTCGATAAATCTTCCTTGTGCGTCAGGCCCGGTTCACGCAAATGCACCTGCGTGTCGATCGCGCCCGGCAGGATGTGCAAGCCTTTGCAGTCGACAATTTCGCGCGCCCTGCCTTGCGAGAAATCGCCAAGATCGGCGATGCGGCCGTCCGATACCGCGATATCCGTTTCGACAAGCCCCCAGGGGGTCGCAACCGTGCCGTTTTTAAGGATAAGATCGAAGGACTGCGCCATTTTTGGACTCACTTTCCGCCCGCGATATTGCTATATTGGCGGCTGTCGGCAAAGAGGGATATATGAATTTTTTCGACCAGATAGCGGGAACCGGCGACCTTGATGTCGAGGGCGCGGAAGTGAAGCTCGACCTGCGCAACATGGAGCGGCAGGACGCGCTGCACACGCTCGACCACACCGTGAAATACGCCAAGAAAACCTCTGCAAAGACGATGTTCATCCGCTTCAACCCCGCAAGGCCGGGCGAGGGCGAGACGCTGTTCCAGCCCGTGGCACGTTACTTCAAGGTCGAAAAGATGAACGGCTATGTCGAAAGCGCGACGCCCGTGATGTCCAAAGACGCGGGCGGCATGTATGTGAAGTTCAAGTAACCATGCCGCTCCACCTCTACAATACGCTCACGCGCCAGAAGGAAGAATTCAAGCCGCTCGAGCCGAAGCAGGTGAAGCTCTATTGCTGCGGGCCGACGGTTTACAACTATGCCCATATCGGCAACCTCCGCACCTATGTGTTCGAGGACCTGCTGCGCCGGACAATCGCGCGCGCGGGCTTCGCGCTGACCCATGTCATGAACATCACCGATGTCGGTCACCTGCAATCCGATGCCGACGAGGGCGAAGATAAAATGGCGCTCGCCTCCGCGCGCGAGCAGAAATCGCCTTGGGACATTGCGAAGTTTTACGAAGAAGCGTTCTTCGCCGACTGCCGCAGGCTCGGCATCCTGAAGCCGCATATCGTATGCCGCGCGACCGATCATATCCCCGAAATGATCGGCATGGTCGAAACGCTGGAGCAGAAGGGCTATGCCTACAAATCAGGGGGCAACCAGCCGAATGTCTATTTCGACACGGCGAAATTCCCGCATTACCGCGACCTGGCGCGCATGCCGGAGGCGCAGGACCTGCAGGGCCGCGTCGAGGCGGATGACAACAAGCGCAACCCCACGGATTTCGTCCTGTGGTTCACATTGCACGGATCGAAATACCCGAACCAGATCATGAAATGGCCGAGTCCCTGGGGCGAAGGCTTCCCGGGCTGGCATATCGAATGCTCGGCGATGGCGACGAAATACCTTGGCGAGTATATCGACATCCATTGCGGCGGCATCGACCATATCCCCGTGCACCACACGAACGAGATTGCGCAGTCCGAAGGCTGTTTCGATCATCAATGGGTGAATTACTGGCTGCATGGCGAATTCCTTCTGCTCGATAACGACAAGATGTCGAAATCGAAAGACGGCTTCCTCACCTTGCAGAAGGTGCTGGATGCAGGTTACACGGCGATGCATTACCGCTATCTGTGCCTGACGGCGCATTACCGCGGGCAGCTTAAATTCAGTTGGGACTCGCTTGACGGCGCTCGCACCTCCTACGACACGCTCTGCCACAAGGCGGATGAATGGCGCGCCGCCTATCCGGCGGCGGCGCAGCCAGGCGCGGCGGCGAAGGCGGTTGTGCAAAAAATCGACGCGGCGATGCAGGACGACCTCAATTCGCCCATCGCGCTCTCCGCGCTTTGGGAAGCGATGCGGGACGAGGCGCTGCCCGTGCCGGACAAGCTCGCTATTCTCGATGCTGCCGACAGTGCGTTGGGCCTTGGCGGCGTGACGCTGGACAAGCCGCAACTGACGAAGGAGCAGGAAGATCTGCTCGCCCTTCGCGACACGGCGAGGCGAGAAAGAAATTGGGCAGAAGCTGACCGGTTGCGTGCTGTATTGCTCGAAACTGGGTTAATGTTGAAGGATAGGCCAGAAGGCACGCAATGGTATCAAAAACTATAAATACTGTTGGGGGAAGGATTTTAAGTGCTGCTTATGCCGTCCTATTTGTCGGCGTCTTGTTATTTTTTGCGATGATTGTTTCTGAGATTTATGTATCGCCAGCGCGGTTCAAGGATTATCCATGGGGCTCGGAAACAGGCTGGAACTACGTCACCCCTGAAGTGTATATGGCGTCCGCTCGCCTGATATCATTTATTGCCTTGCAGAGTATGGTGATATCAGCCATTTTTTATCTGCGCCGCAGAGACGACCTACGCAATCTCGCCACGGCCGTCGCTGCACTTGTAATTTTTTTCGTGTTTATCTTTTTTGGCCTGCCACCGAGCGGAAAAGATTAAGGAGATATCATGGTAACCAAACATCCCGAAGTCCTGCTGGTCCCGAAAGAGATGGCGCAGGTCTCGTGCAATGGCGGGGGCGGCGTGCTCGGCCATCCCAAAGTGTTCCTCGCCTTTGACGACCATGACGAAGCCGTCTGCGGTTATTGCGACCGGCTGTTCACCAAGAACAACCAGGTCGGCGCGAAGCCCTACCGCCCGCGCGGCGCCGCGTAAATGGATGCCGATGACGACAGCCTGCTCGCCGTTTATAACGCCGAGCTGATCGCGCTGTCGGGCGAAGCCATGCTGCCAAAACATATCCATTTTCCTGACGCGACCGCGAAGGCCGTGAGCCCGATCTGCGGCAGCGAAATCACCGTTCAGCTCAAGCTCGACGGCGACCGCGTCGCGGATTTCGGCTTCGAGGTCGAGGCCTGCGCGCTGACCAAAACCGTCGTCGCCGTGATGAACAAGGCAATTATCGGCAAAACGAGGGCTGACGTCGCGCGCGCTGGGACTGAGCTGGAAGCCATGCTGAACGGCGAAACAGTTTTCCCCTCCGGCGACTGGGCGAAGCTGCAGATACTCGAGCCCGTGAAGGATTATAAAGCGCGCCACAATTCAATCCTGCTGCCCTTCGAGGCGGTGGAAAAAGCTTTTTTAAAGGAATAAAGTATGCGGTACCGAATTTTTCAGGTATCTCCGTCCGGAAATTACCGTGGCGTTCACCGGCTGGGCCCGTCATATAACGAACTTGCTGATGAAACTGAAGCTTGGAATCGAGCTTGGCATGAGTACGTTTACAAATACGGGGAAATGATTCCTGAAAAGAATGAGGCGATAACATTATTCGAGATTTTTCGTTCTCGGGACCCGAATTTTGAACTCGTTGGAATAGAAAAGGCGACGTCTGAGGCGGGAACAGGTGTTATCGGATATGACGTGGCGTCGAACTGTTGGCATTCGATGCTGTCATGGCAACCCCCGATATCTTGGTCAGTGATACAAAAACAATCGAAACTAGGTCCATTATTTTCATTAATTGAAAAGTACTTTGTGCCGAAGTTGAACAATGTCGGATTGTTCTCTATTTTTGACGTCGCTGAGCATTTTTGCGAAGTAATAAAAACCGTGGAGCGGCTTGAGCCAGGTACATGGCCAGATGAGTTTGATGCAGAGGTGCTGGCGATATTTAAATTAAACTTAGAGTAGTTACCGTGGACAGGAAATTCCGGCAGGAGCGCAACGCCGCGCTCGATGAAATCCAGAAAGCCATCGGCGAGAAGATCAAGGAGCTCGCGATCGCAAGCCAGCCGCTGACGCAGAACCGTCCGAACGGCTTGCTGCTGCCCGAGCATGTGCAGCTCTCCGAAATGTTCCGCTGGCCGGCGGCGGTCGGTTACGCGGCTGGCGATTTGAAGGAAGACAAATCCCTCAAGCAGATTTTTTCGCGCGTCAGCGCGCGGTATGAAGGCAAGGACCCGAACCAGATCCTCGGCCTTGCCGAAGATCTCACGCGTACGGCCGGCGCGAAGCTGGACGGCCGCGCCTCGGCGTTTGAAGATGTGCTGAAACTTCTCGATGTCGCGGAGCGGGATTTCGACCTGACCTATAAACCGCTCAGCCCCTCCATGATCGAGTACTGGAAGAAGAAGCATCCGATCGATAACAGCTATCTTGAATACGCGCACCGCGAAAACCAGCGCTATTACATGAAAGAATCCATCAGCGAGATGCGTCGGCTGTTGATCGACCTGCGCGACGGAAAACAGGCGCCAGCCGCCGCGTCTAAGCCGCCAACCCCCTGAAACTATGAATATTTCCCCGGCTTGCTTTCGCCTGCTGCGACTTTATATTATGGTCATATAGAGGTTGCTCGCCGCCTGTCGGGGGCAGCCATAAAGATCACAACGCTCGCTTGCGACAAGGAGCATCGGTATGAGCAGACGCCTGTCACTTTTCGACAGCCCTTTCCTTCTCGGTTTCGACCAGTTCGAACGCGCGCTCGACCGCGCGCAGCGCGCAGCGTCGGAAGGCTATCCGCCCTACAACATCGAGCAGGTCAGCGAGACGCTGCTGCGCATCACGATAGCAGTTGCGGGTTTCGAGATGGATGATCTCTCCGTGCAGCTCGAGCAGAACCAGCTGGTCATTCGCGGCCGCAAAACGGCGGAGGAAGATGAAAACCGCCTGTTCCTGCATCGCGGGATCGCGACACGCCAGTTCCAGCGTTCCTTCATCCTGAGCGAGGACATCGAGGTCGTCGGCGCATCGCTCGACAACGGGTTGCTGAACGTCGATCTGCGCCGCATCATCCCCGAAACCACGGTTCAGACAATCGCGATAAAGTCCGGAAAAGACGGCAAAAAAGCCCAGACGATTGACGTCGCCGCGGATGTTTCGCGTGACAACAAAGATATGCCGAAGTAACATAAGAAGGCGAGGTAAACAGATGAAAAGCAACTTCCTGCCCGAAAATTACATCCCCTTCCTGATGACGCAATCGGATCTGCAGAAGCTTGGCCTTGAAGAAGTCGGCTATGTGAAGCAGTACCAGGTCAACGGCAAGCCGGCCTGGGTGCTGCATGCAGCCGATGGCACCGCGCTCGCCGTCCAGGCGGATTCCGGCGCGGCGCAGAATTCTGCGCGCCATCATGAGCTCGATCTCGTTTCCGTCCACTAATTGAAATCTGAAATCAGGCGGCCTGGTTGCGCGCCCATTCGGTGAGCAGCTCGGCGATCTTGTCCTGCTGGCAGGTGCCGCGGATGCCGTTGCAGGTCTGCTGGTCTTTCAGGAAGCGCGAAATCCGCGCGAGTACCTTTAGGTGCTGCGTCGTTTTACTTTCTTCCGGCACCAGCATCATGAAGATCAAATCGACCGGCGCGCCGTCGATCGCGTCGTAATCGACCGGTGTTTCAAGCCGTACCAGTGCGCCATAAATGCGGTCGATATGGTCAAGCTTGACATGCGGGATGGCGACCCCCCCGCCGATACCGGTCGTGCCGATGCGCTCGCGCGCCATCAGCGCGTCGAACAGCTTTTCCGGCGCGCCGCCAATGACGGGCACGAGGGCGTCCGCAATGGAGCGGAACGCCTGCTTTTTGCTCGTGGCCTTCAGGTCAGGAATAATCAGGTCTGCGGTGATCATACAAATTATCTGCCCGTCGTGGCCGCCTTTTCAAGGGTCGACCCGCAATTTGTACTGTTTTCGGGCAGTTACCTTCTCTTCTTTCCGGCTTTCGCCTTTTTCTTCTGGGCCGGCTTATGCCTTGCCGCGGGTTTCGCGGCGGCTTTTGCCGGGGCTGCCTTGGCAGCGGGTTTCGCGGCCGGTTTCGCGACAGGCTTTGCTGCGGTGGCGGGTTTTTTAGCAGGGGCCGAACCCTCGGGGTCGACCCAGCCGATATTCCCGTCTTTGCGGCGGTACACCATGTTCAGCCCGCTATGTTTCGGGTTGCGGAACAGGAGCGCGGGCGCGGTGCCCAGCTCCAGGCGCAGCACGGCGTCAGCGACAGCCAGCGTCGGCACTTGCGTGTCCATTTCCGCGATGACCGCGGGTTCCTGGCCGCCTTCAGCCTCGTTTTCATTGCTGCTGCTGAAGGTGGTGTAAGCGGCCGCGGTCGTTTCCGACACGCCCTGGCGCTTGTGGTGGTCCTTCAGGCGGTCCTTGTATTTCGACAGGCGCTTGGCCACGTTTTTCGACGCACCGTCAAAAGCGGGGTAGGGATCATCCGCTTCATTCTGCGCCTCGAGCACGATGCCGTGGCCGGCATGGATCGAGATATCCGCGGTGTAGCGATGGTTCTTTTCCTTGGTGAAGACAACGACGGCCTTGATCGGCTCGCGGAAGTATTTGCCCGCGGTATGCGTCAGGTTCGCGCGCACATGCTCGCGGAGTGAATCGCCCACATCCAGGTGCATGCCTTTGACTGTCAGATCCATTGTCGTCCCCTCAATTGGTGTTTACCGTGATTTTTATCTTAGTCAGGTGCAGTTGAAAAAAGCATTAAATTCAACGCACCAGTCCGGTAATTGCTTCAAATAAATATAGATTTTTGAACGGCGCGTCAACTTCGCACCGGATTCCCGCGCGATTCCAGCCACCTAGCGATTATGTATTCTTGATCCGGCGGCGCTGGACGGAGGAGGGGATTTTCATAGCCTCGCGGTACTTAGCAACTGTGCGCCGGGCAATGTCGATGCCCTCTTTTTTCAAGAGATCGACGAGGTCGTCATCCGACAGGATCTTCGCGGCTGGCTCCGCGTCGATATAGGTTTTGATGCGGGACTTGACGGCTTCCGACGAAAATTCGGCGTTGCCGTCCGATGATGAAACGCCGGAGGAGAAAAAGTATTTCAGCTCGAACACGCCGCGCGGCGTGCCGATATATTTGTTGCTGGTGACGCGGCTGACGGTGCTTTCATGCATCCCGATCACGGCTGCGATATCCTTCAGCACCAGCGGCTTCAGGTATTCGACGCCGTAATTGAAGAAATCTTCCTGCTGCAAGATGATCTCGCTCGCGGTTTTCAAAATCGTCTCGGCGCGCTGGTCCATCGCCTTGATCAGCCAGTTGGCGGTGTTCAGCTGCTCGGACAGGTACTCTTTGTCGGTCTTGTTCTTGGCGCTGTTGCTGATCTCCGTGTAATAGCGCTTGTTCACCAGTACGCGCGGCAGCGTGTCGTTATTGAGCTCGACCGCCCACCCGCCGCCCTTGGATTTCGGCAGCGGCCGCATGAGGACGTCCGGGACGACGGTCTGCGACACGAAGTGATCGAATTCGAGCGCGGGCTTCGGGTTGAGCGCCTTGATCTCGGAAATCATTTCCTTCAGATCTGCATCGTCAACGCCGCACAGACTTTTAAGCTTTTTCAGGTCATGCGCCGCCAGCACGTCCAGGTTCTCGACAAGTTTCTGCATGGCGGGGTCAAGGCGATCCTGCTCCTTCAGCTGCAGCGCAAGGCATTCGCTTAAATTGCGGGCGAAGAGGCCGGCCGGGTCCATATCCTGCAGCTTGGCAAGGATCCCCTCGACGCGTTCCTTTGTGGTGCCCAAGCGCTCGGCGAGCTGGCCCGTATCGGTGCGGAAATAGCCAGATTCATCGAGATAATCGAGCATCAGCCGCGCGATCGCTCGTTCCTTGTTATCCTCGAAATCGACGGCGATCTGCTCTTCAAGGTAATCGCGGAGGGTCGCCTCCTTCGCCATATTGTTCTCGAAGGCGAAGTCCGGATCATCGAATTTCAGGCTGCCGCCTTTGCCGACATCGCTGAAGCTGTTGGTCGCGAAAGCGTCGTAGCCGCCTTCCTGCTCGGCCATGCTGCCACCGGTGAAAACGTTTTCGAAATCGGTGTCAAGCTCGCGCTCTTCGCGCTGCGGGGCGTCGCCGCCGTGGTCGTCCTGCGGCGCGTGTTCACTGTCGCCGGCGCCTTCTGCGGCCGGCGGCTCATCGCCCGGCTTCTCGGTCGACATGCTGTCGTCGCGCTCCAGCAGGGGGTTTTTTTCCAGCTCTGCCTCGACGAATTCCGCCAGCTCGATATTCGACATCTGCAACAGCTTGATCGCCTGCTGCAGCTGCGGCGTCATCGTCAGGGTCTGGCCCTGTTTCAGGTCTAGGCGCTGGTTAATAGCCATGTAAAATCAAACTCTCCCCGTCTCCAGAATACCATGATTTCAGCCATGGAATCTCCGGCCCTCTTAATCATATGGGGATTTTTTGGAGCGGAGTGAAGATGCAGGTATTAAAATACCATATTACAGGCTGAATTTCTCGCCGAGATAGACGCGGCGGACATCCTTATGCGCGACGATGTCGGAAGGCTTGCCCTCCATCAGCACCTGCCCGCCATGCAGGATATAGGCACGATCGACGATATCCAGCGTATCGCGCACGTTGTGGTCGGTGATCAGCACGCCGATATTGCGGTTTTTCAGGTGCTTCACCAAGTCGCGGATCTCGCCCACCGCGATCGGATCGATGCCGGCGAGCGGCTCGTCCAGCAGGATAAATTGCGGATGGGTCGCGAGCGCGCGCGCGATTTCGACGCGGCGGCGTTCCCCGCCCGATAGAGCGATCGCGGGCGTGCTGCGCAGATGGGTGATTGAAAATTCAGCCAGCAGTTCGGCGAGCATATGCTCGCGGCGGTGATGGTCCTCTTCGACGACCTGCAGGATGCTGCGGATATTGTCTTCGACGCTCAGGCCCCGGAAGATCGAGGATTCCTGCGGCAGGTACCCGATTCCAAGGCGCGCGCGGCGATACATCGGCAGGCGGGTGATATCCTTGCCGTCGAGCCGGATGCTGCCGCTATCGGCGTCGATCAGGCCCGTCACGATATAAAAGCAGGTCGTTTTCCCCGCGCCGTTTGGCCCCAGCAGCCCGACGGCCTCGCCGCGCTTTACGGTCAGCGATACGTCGCGCAGCACCGGCCGGCGCTTGTAGCGCTTCATGAGGTGAGACACCTCAAGCCCCGCGGCGCTTGGCACCAGTTGTGGCTCTGCTGTTTTTTTCATGTCGCTCATTGCGGTTTCTTCTTGGGATAGAACAGGCCCTTGACGCGGCCCTCGCCCCCTTCGGCAAATAACTGGCTGATACCTGTTTTCAAGTCAACGACCGCGCGGGTGCCCTGCAGCCAGTTCTCTCCCTGCAGGATCTTGATATCGCCGGTCAGGATTGCCTTGCCCGCGACGACGTCATACACGCCTTTGCTGCCGTTCACGGTTTCCTTCAGCGTTTTGATAGAGACATTGCCGTCCACGGTGATTTTCTGCAGGACAAGCTTTCCCTCCGGCCCTTGATGGAAAAAAGCGTTCATCACGTTTGCGCGCAGCGTGTCTGTGCCGCGCACCGCAACCGCGTCGCCGACCGCGGTCAGGCGGTTCTCGCGCCCGTAAAATTCGATCTTGTCGCGCGCGGTAAGACGTTCGGTCACCGTTTCGATGCGCAGGTCCCGGCCGGTCAGCAGCACAGAGTTGTCGGGGACGCTATAGGTCGCCTGGTCGCCATGGACGGTATAGGGCGGGGAAGTGATGACGACGTTCCCGGCGGCAACCAATGTGCTGATGTCAGTCGCGCCTTTTTCGTCGGTGTAATGCGCGGTCAGCAGGTCGCTTGCCACCTGGAAATTGCCCTGTTTCGCAATCGCATTTTCGCGCGCGGTGTAGGTCTTCGCCTTGCGGTTCCATTCAAGGGAATGTTTTGCGGAAATTTCGACAGGCGCATTTTCGTCCGCCATCGGCATCTGCTGGGCGAAAGCCGGCGTCGTAACGAGGAACAAAGCGAGAAAAACAAGGCGCTTCATCCACGCACCTTTTTCGGAGGCTTGGCCTTCATGCCGTAGAGGGTCAGGAAAACAGGCCCGCCGAATACGACAAGTTCGCCTTCATTCACTACATCCATATTCTGCGCCTTCAGCTCACCGGCGGGACCCTGCGCGGTCACCGGCTCGGTCGTCACGGCGTGGCGCGTCTCCATATCGACCGCGATGTTGGCGAGGTGCATCTCATAGCCACTGTCGTGGTAGACGGTCACGCCTCCGGATAGCGAGAGTTTGCCCGCCTTGTTGTCGTAGTCGCCGTTTTTCGCATGGACGGCGACCCAGTTGCCGCCCTCCAGCATCACATCGGCCCGCGGATTTTCGAGCAGCACCGCTTCGTCCGACAGCATGTTGCGGATGGCCTTGTCGGCGGTCAGCGTGTATTTGCGGCCCTTGGCGTCCATCCCCTCATAGCGCGCGCCTTTAAGTTCGATCTGGCCGGGCTTTGTGTTCTCCTTGGTCGGCAGGTCAGCCAGCTGGATTTCCTGCGAATCCTGGCTGAGCCGGATGAAGACGAGCCCCATGATCCCGAGCGCCACCAGCGGCAGGGTGATTTTTGATATCCGCACGAACCAGCTATAGCCGCCGCCGCGCGCGGATAGCCGCTTGGACGCGCTTTTCTTCGCTTTCGGTTTTTTAGGCAAAACCCGCTCTCAGGCAGTCGTGGAGATGCAGGAGGCCGACAGGCTTGCCCGCTTCGTCCACCACGACAAGCGCAGTGATCTTGCGGAAGGTATTTTTAAGGTCGTTCATGACCGCCATCGCTTCCGCGACCAGCATATCCGGGCCGGCCACTTTCGGCGCCTTGGTCATGATGTCCTTCGCCTGCTTGTCCATCAGGTCGTTGCTCAGGTGACGGCGGATATCGCCGTCCGTAATCAGGCCCGCCATCGTGCCCTTGGCGTTCACCAGCGCGACGCAGCCGAAGCCCTTGGCGCTGATGACCGGGATAACGTCGCGCACGGCAGCGGTTTCGGACGCGACAGGCAGCGCGTCACCGGTATGCATGATCTCGGAAACTTTCATCAGCTGCTGGCCAAGCTTGCCGCCCGGATGGAAAATCTTGAAGTCCTTTGCCGTGAAGCCCTTGCGCTCCAGCAGCGTGATCGCAATCGCGTCGCCGAGCGCCAGCGTCATGGTGGTCGAGGTCGTGGGGGCGAGGCCGTTCGGGCAGGCTTCCGGGCAGTTCGGCAGCAGCAGGACGACATCCGACTTCTGGCCCAGCGTTGATTCCGGCCGGCTGGTCACGCCGATCAGCGGGATCGCGAAGCGGCGCGTATATTCGATGAGGTCGAGGAGTTCTTTTGCCTCGCCCGAATTCGACAGCGCGAGCACGACGTCGCCGCGCACGATCATGCCCATATCGCCATGGCTCGTCTCAGCCGGATGGACGAAGAAAGCGGGCGTGCCGGTCGAGGACAGCGTCGCCGCAATTTTGCGCGCAATATGCCCGCTCTTGCCCATGCCGGTCACGATCACGCGGCCCTCGGCCGCGGAAATCATCTCGATCGCCTGATCGAAGCTGTCGTTCAAAAACGCGGCCAATTGCGCGAGCGCCTCGGCTTCGATCTGCAGCACGCGGCGGCCTGTCTGCACGGTATCGGCGACGGCATCTTGTTCGCGGGCGGTCTCGGGAAGCTTGAGGATTTTCATGGTGTCTCGCTGTTATGCGTCAGGTACGCTTGGGACGTTTTGAAACCGCCTTATCATGCGTGTTGCGGCGCGAAATATCTATCAAATTTATGTCGTTATGTCAATTAATGAGGATATTTATTTGCATAACGTGGTCGCTCGGGGGCGTTGGCCTAGGCGCTTGTTAATGCGTGAAAATATCTTCTTCCGCCCAGCCTGCCATATCGAGCTTTGCCCGGTGGGGGAGGAAATCGAAACAGGCCTGCGCCAGTTCGGCGCGGCCTTCGCGTTTTAACGATTCGTCCAGCACAGCGCGAATGCGGTGCAGGTGCAGGACATCGTTCGCTGCATACTCGATCTGTTCCTGGCTCAGCTTTTCCGCGCCCCAGTCCGTCGTCTGCTGCTGCTTGTCGATATCAAGCTGCAGCAGGTCCTTCACGAGGTTTTTCAAGCTGTGATGGCTGGTGTAGGTGCGGGCGATGCGTGACGCGATTTTGGTGCAATAAATCGGCGCGGTCAGGACACCGAGATAGGTGAGCATCACCCCGACATCAAAGCGCGCGAAGTGGAACAGCTTGGTGACGGCGGGATCGCCCAGAAGTTTTTTCAGGTTCGGCGCGGAATATTCCGGCTTAGTGAATTTCACCAGATGCACATTGCCGTCGCCTGCCGAAAGCTGCACAAGGCAGAGCCGGTCGCGCCCGGGCTTGAGGCCCAGCGTCTCGGTATCGATCGCGACCACGGGGCCGAGATCAAGACCGTCTGGCAAATCGCCTTCATGCAATGCTACATTCATATTACTGCCCGATTTTATTGATGTTTCGACAAAAAACTATAACAGGAGCCTGCAATATGTCCAGAGGCCTCAAACTTATCGTCGCGCTGCTGCTCCTGCGCCGCAAGGGCGGTCGTCGCGTCATCCTGCTCATGCTCGCGGTCCTGGCTTGGGCCGCGGTTTCCGGGCGCTACGTCTGCGCGCTGCCGGGCCGTCCCGCGCAACTGCACTGCGCGGTCATATCCAATACCGGCCTTGCGCATATGACCCGCGGCATGAACATGGAAACAATCGCTGCGCTGAAAAACGAAGTTAAGCCCGGCGACCTACCGCACCTCAAAAACATGTTGACCGGCAAGGATGCGATCGCCGCGATGACTGCAGCCGAAGTCCTGAAGGCCATGGGGGAAGAAGGCAAGGCTGCGCTCACCGAAGCATACAGGGGGGCGAAGGCTGCGAACGACACAAGCCGCGCCATGCTCATTCAGGAGCACGGGGACTTGAGTCAGAACTTGTAGAAAAGATGGTGCCCAAAATAAGACTCGAACTTACACGGGTGTAACCCCACAGGTACCTGAAACCTGCGCGTCTACCAATTCCGCCATTTGGGCACGGGTATTTGGTGAAGAAGTAATAATTGAATTCAGGCGGCTTTGTCAAATGATATCAGGGAATAGGGAAAAAAGCCTGATTCCTGTGGAGTTGGCGTCACCTAGCCCGTAAAATCGCGGAGAGTATTAAAAAGGGGCAGGGCGTCATGGAAGTTTTGGTTATCGACCGCGAATCTCTCACCAACCAGCTGATCGCCTCCAAGCTGGAGGCGCAGGGTCACAAGGTGACGCTCGAGCCGAACAAGAATGCGGCCTTCGAACTGATCAAGAACGGCAAGTTCGACTGCATCATGATCGATCCCGCACCGCTCAGCGAAGCGCGCCCCGTCGTCATCGGCGTCTGGAAAAATATCCGCGCGCAGGTGAAACCCTATATCTTCCTGCTGTCGAAATCGGCGACAACAGAAGATGCGGTGACTGCGGGCACCAACGACGTCCTCAACAAGCCGCTGTCGTCCGAGGATCTCGAAACCAAGATCGGCAATGCGCAGCGCCTTATGGACCTCTGCCGGCACCTGGCGCGGGAGGATAACGTCCATTCCTCCGGCGGCATGATTGGCAAGGCAGCGTTCAACCAGCTGTTTCTATCGGCCATCGACCGCTCCTTCCGTTATGCCGAACGCAGCCTGATCGTCTTCATCACCATCACGAACCATGAGGCGCTGAAAGCAGCGGACAGCGCCGCCTATGACGAAACATTCAAGAAGCTCACCGAAAAAATGACCTTCATGCGCCGCCAGTCGGACGTGATCGGGCGGCTCGGCCCGGATTGCTTCGCGGTGCTGCTGCAGCGCCCCATCTACGAAACGGAACCGGTAGATGCGATCAACCGTTTCTCCGAAGTGCTCGGCAAGTTCCATGATTCTTTCGAGGACAAGGCTAAAGCGCCGCGCCTGCATATGAGCCTCATCGAATTGCCGCAGGGCGCGGAAAAGGCGGAGCGCGTCGTCCCGCAGCGCGCCGAAAGCGCCGCCGCCGAGGCGTAACCCGAAAACAAAGGACACACCATGGCCGACCCGAAACAGGCAGAGACCCTGCAACTGCTGCAGGATCTTTTGAAAAAGGCGAAATCCTTCGGCGCGACAGACGCCGATGCCGTGCTGTCGGACACGACCTCGGTCGCCGTCACGCGACGCAATGGTGAGCCGGAATCGCTGCAGCGTTCCGAAGAGGCCGAAATCGGCTTGCGGGTGCTGGTCGGCGGGCGGCAGGCGATCGTATCGTCGTCCGACCGCGCGCCGGACGCGCTCGCGCAGATGGCGGAACGCGCGGTCGCCATGGCGAAGATGGTGCCGGATGACAAATTCGCCGGTCTCGCCGATCCGGCTGAGCTGGCTAAAAGCTTTCCGGACCTCGATCTATATGACCCGACCGAAATCAGCGTGGAAAAAATGGCGGAAATGGCGGATGCGGCCGAAGGCGCAGCGCTGGAGGTTGAGGGGATCACAAACTCCGACGGCGCTGAATGCAGCGTGACCAAGGAAATTTCCTATTTCGCGGCTACCAATGGCTTTGTCGGCGGCTATCCCGCTTCGGGCTTCAGCCTGTCGGTTTCGGTCATCGCGGGCGAAGACACCGGGATGGAGACGGATTACGATTTCGATTCGGCCTCCTACCTGAAGGACTTGGCAGCGCCGGAGCTGATCGGACGCAACGCGGCCGAGCGCGCGGTGAAGGCGCTGAACCCGCGCAAGGGCCCCACCCGGGAAATGCCGATTATTTTTGACCGCCGCACCGCAGGCGGCGTCATCGGCTCGCTTGCGGGCGCCATCAGCGGCAGCGCCGTTGCGCGTGGCACGACCTTTTTGAAAGACGCGATGGGAAAGAAGATTTTTCCCGCCAATATCACGGTCGTCGATGATCCCTTCCTGAAGCGGGGCGCGCGGTCGCACCCGTTCGACGGCGAAGGCGTGGCGCCCCAAAGGCGCAATATCATCGACAACGGGGTGCTGACCGGCTGGCTGCTGGATACCGCCTCGGCCAAGCAGCTGGGCCTGAAGACGACCGGCAACGCCGCGCGCAGCGCCTCCGCCCCGCCTTCGCCCCGCGCCGCCAATTTTTACATGCAGCCGGGGCAGAAGTCGGTCGAGGAGCTGATCGCCGATATCGATGAAGGGTTTTACGTGACGCAGCTCATGGGCTCGGGCGCGAATCCAGTGACGGGCGACTACAGCCGAGGCGCGCGCGGGTTCTGGATCGAGAAAGGCCGGCTGACCTACCCGGTTGCGGAGATGACGATCGCAGGCAATATCCTGCAGATGTGGCTTGACCTCGAAGCTGCAAATGACCTGCAGTTCAAGTTCGGCGTGGATACGCCGACATTACGCATTGCAAAAATGATGGTCGCTGGCGCCTGAGTCAGCCCGCGTTCGCGTGCAGGTGATTGCGCGGACGGAACGGGATGACGACGCCCCACTCTTCCTTGCGCGGCGCTGGAACGGGTGTCTGTTTGCCTTGCGCGAACATCGCCTTGAAAGCGGGCAGCGGGTCGAGCGCCGGTTCCGTGATGTCCTGCTTGTTGAACA
>DASPMW010000108.1:0-8355 GCA_035626855.1 Patescibacteria group bacterium | reverse complement strand
AAAGCCTATAGAGCTCCTCCTCGCTCACGCCGACCAGCGGAGATTTCAAAAGTGTCGCCAGCGTCAGATCGTCTTTTGGCAGCAGCGCGAATTGCGCGAGCGCCAGCAGGTCCATTACCGCGATTTCTTCCGTCAGCGTCATGCGGTCGATGCCGGCGACGGGAACTTCAGCTTCCTTCAGCGCACGCATCAGCATCTCGACAAGCGCGCCGCGCGACTGGACGAGGATCAACACGTCACCGGCGCGGACCGGGCGATTTTTAGAGGCGAGGATTTCCTTGTCCGCAATCCAGCCGCGCACGGTCGTCGCTATCTTTTTCGCAAGACGGCTCGCCGCGTTGTCGCCCGGCTCGATCGCGACCGGCATCTGCCAGGATTCCTGCTCCGCGCGCGCGGCGGGACGGATCAGCGGCCAGACTTCGACAAGGCCCGCCTGTCCCTGGCGATAGGCGAGGTGGCGCACTTCGCGGGAAATGTCGCCGACAACCCCACGGCGCACGTTTTCCGCGGCATAGGTCGAATCGACGATATCGAGCACAGCGCGCGTCGAGCGGAAGGAATGTTCGAGGAAGACCTCCCAGCCATCCTGCACATCACGCACCTTGCCGCCGAAAAACTGCTGCATTTCGAAAAACTTCTTCGGCTCGGCGCCCTGGAAGCTGAAGATCGACTGCTTTTCGTCGCCGACGACGAAGAGCGTGCGGAGCGTGTCGCCCCGCGTGCCGAGACCTGAGAAGAACTCCAGCGACAGCGATTCGATCACGCGCCACTGATAAGGGCTGGTATCCTGCGCCTCGTCGACGAGGATATGGTCGATGCCTTCGTCGAGCTTGAACAGCACCCAGCTGACCATGCCCTTCTGGTCGAGAAGCTCGCTGGTTTTGATGATTAGGTCTTCGAAATCGAGCCGGTCGGTCTGGCGCTTGTATCTCTCGTACCGCCCGACCATTTCCGAGGCAACGGTCAGGAGCGCGGCATTCAGGTTCGCAAGCTTGATGCCGCGCAGTTTCTGCTGCACCTGCTGCAGGCGCGTCGCTTCCCGCAGCATGATTTCATGGATGTCGCTGCAGGCGTTCACCGCGTCCTTATAGGCAAAGGTTTTATAGAATTCGCCGTTCGTGGTGAAATAGCAGCGGCAATAGGAGTGGAACAATTGCGCGCGGCGCAGCGGGTTTTCGAGCCAGGGCTGCATGAGCGCCGCCTTGTCCCCGTCTTTTTTCCCGCCCGCCAGCAAGCCCGTCAGCGCTCGGCGGAGATTTTTTTCATCCTCTTCATGGAGGGTCGCGGCGAGCTCGAGAATTTTTTCGGCCGTATCCGTCGGTTGCAGGCCGAGCTGCCCGTAAACGGCGGCAATGGTTTTGTCCGCCTGCCCCTCGCGGTCACCATGAGCGTCGAGGATGCGGGCGAGATGGCTGCGCTTGGACATGATCTTCGACATCAGGTCGTTCATCGAATCCGGGTCGAGATGCAGCACAAGCAGGTTGAAGGCCTTGGCAAGCGCGGATTCCGGGTCGCGCTTCGTGGCCGCAATGATATCGTGCAGGCTGCGCGTCAGGTATTCGATCGCGCTTTGCTCGTCCATCAGCTCGAAATGCGGCGGCAGGCCGGCTTCGACCGGGAAGCGCTTCAGTACTGACTGGCAGAAAGAGTGGATGGTCAGGAATTTCAACCCGCCCGGCGTATCGAGCACGCGCGCGAACAGGCGGCGCGCGGCATGCAGCGTGTCTTCGGTCGGCTGTTCGCCCATCAGGGCGCGCAGGTCGTCCTTCAGCCTATCATCCGGCATCACGGCCCAGGAACTAAGCTTTTTATAAATGCGGTTCGACATTTCCGCAGCAGCGGTCTTGGTGAAGGTCAGGCAGAGGATTTTATCGGGCCGCGTCGCGCTGTCGGCGCCCTGTCCCAGCCGCGGCAGCATCAGGCGCAGCACGCGGTCGATCAGGACCTTCGTCTTGCCGGTGCCGGCGCTCGCGCCAACCCAGACGCTTTTGAGCGGATCGGCCGCTTCCGACTGGATTTCGCTCGCAGTTTTTTCCGGAGATTTGCGCTTGAGGTTATCGGGGGTCATGCCGCTTCCTCCTCCTCGCCCGCAATGCTCCATTCCTTGACGCGCGCGAGATGCTCGTAATCCGAGAAGCGGGATTTCGCTTCGGCGCGGGGCTGGCTGAAATAGGGAGTAGCCGGATCATCGAATTTTTCGACGAGGGAAATCAGACCCGTTGCCGCCTGCTCGACGACGCTGCCTAGATCATGGTCCTTGCCGATCACCGACTTGCTCTCGACCGGTTTCTGGCCACTGCCCGTCACGCGCCAATAGACGAGGTCGCTGACGGGCCCCGCCGGGATGTCCTTGAACGCGCCCTGCTGCAGCATCAGCGCCTCAAGCGGCAGCTGCGGCGACAGCCCCTGCGCCACGTCTCCGGTGCGCGGCACGAAGCCCGATTTGTAGTCGATGATCGCATAGCTGCCATCATTGAATTTATCGATGCGATCGGCCTTGCCGGTCAGCGTGAAGGGCTCGCCCATCGTGCCGAACTGCCAGACGCCGCTCACTTCGGTCTGGAAGGGTTTCGCGTCTTCGCGCCAGGCGCGTTCCTGCCGCACGAATTCATCCGCCACGCGCTCGAAGCGCGGCCACCAGAAGGCCTCCACCTCCTGCGGGATGCGCATATCGCGCAAGGATTTCCGGCCGAGTTCGAGCAGCTTGTCCGTCGCATCTTCCGGCAGGCGGTCAGGATAATTCTTGATGAAGTTTTCGAGCGCCGCGTGGATGAATGTGCCCCGCTCCGCGCCGCCCGGATCGGCGTCGATGTCCTCAAGGCTCCGGAGATTCAGCACATGCTGCGCGTAAATTTGGTACGGGTCCCGCATCCATTTCTCGACCTGCGTGACCGAGAGTTTCCGGGGGCGCGCATCGACGGGCGGCCGCGGTTCGGGACGGCGCACCGGCACGATCTCGCGCGGCGTATCAATATCCTTCATCCACTGCTTGTAAATTTCGGCCTTGCGCACCGGCATTTCGATGCCGAGCGCCTGCAAGACGGTTTCGAGGCGCAGCAGCCAGCGCGCGGGCACTGTCGGCGTGCCGTCCACCTTCATCGCGCGCGTCGCGACGACTTCGGGCGCGGTCACGGCCTGCACGAAATCATGCGCGGCGATGCTGATGGTGCGCTCGGGCGAGGGCAGGCCGAATTTCTTGCGCATCGGGCGCGACATCCAGGGATCATGCGCGGGCAGCGCGGGCCAAGTGCCTTCGTTCAGGCTGCCGAGGATCACCATATCCGCCGTGTACAACCGCGCCTCGATCTGGCCGAGGATGGAGAGCCGCGGATGCGCGCCGTAATGGGAGCGTACGGTGACCGATTTGAGCAGGTTGCGCATAAGGGAGACGTAGTCGGATGGCGTAATATCCGGCACATCGCGCGCGGCTGCCCACAGCTCGCTCAGGAAATCGCTGGTGGCGTCGGCAGCGTCCGTCGCCCATAGCCGTTGCGCGCCGTTCATCTCGGTCGTCGCCGCGAGCGTTTCCGCCATGCGGATATGCTTCTCGAGAAGATTACGGAAGGATGTTTCCGACCGCGTGGCCATCAGTCCAACATAGCCGCGCATCTGGTCCGCAAGCGCATCGAGCCAGTTCAGCAACTGCTGGCGATAGGGCTTTTCTTCGGGCAGAGCGAGGAGCGCATCGCGCAAGCCTGTAAAACCGGCGGTCGGGCGCGGGCCGCGCAGGACTTTTTCATCAAGCAGCTGCACCATGCCGCGCAAGTCTTCCGCCGGCATATTCGCGGCCATCAGAGGATGTTTCAGATAGGAAAGCAGCGTGACCGGCGCGAGCTGTTCTTCCGCCATTTCGGCGGTGAGCATGAACCAGGCGCCGATCGGCAGTTCGGTCAGCGGCTGTCCGCCGGAATCATCGATCATGATCCCCCAGCGCCGCAAGGAGAGCGACACCCGCCGCGCGAGACGCCGGTCGGGGGTAATAAGCGCGGCCGTCTTGCCAGGCGTTTCCAGCGCCTCCCGCATGATGAGTGCGATCACATCCGCTTCTTCCTGCGGTGTGCCGCAATCGATGCGCGTGAATTTGTCGAGCGCCTGCGGCGGGATATCGCCCGTGCGCAAGCTCCGCCACTGTTCGGTCGTTTCGGCGGGGCGCAGCGCTTCCGATACCAGCCGCACGCGGCCCGTATTGATCTTGGGCGCGGTGGAAAGCTGCCAGTCGCCGACGGATTCACGCAAGAGGCCGAGATGCGCGAGAAGCGTCTTGAGATTGAACTGCGGATGATCGTCACCGAGGAGAGTCCAACTTTCCTCATCCATGTCGCGGTCGAGGCCGGGCAGGACAACGAGACCTTGCGGCAGGCGGGCGACTACGCCCAGCAAGTCGCGAATGACCGGAATTGTGCCGGTCGACCCTGCGGCAATGACGGGATGCTGCGGGGGGTGCCGCTGCCAGGCGCTGATCTGCGCCGCGACCAGCAAGTTGCGGCGCTCCGCGACATCGAGCACGCCGCGCGATTTCAGGATGCCCGGCCAGACTTCGGTCAGGATCTTGAGGAACTGGAGGGTTTTTTGCCAGTGCTCGGCAAATTCCTCGGGAACAAGATTTTCCAGCCCTGCGAAATCGAGGTTTTCGGTCTGTACCTCGTCCAGAAAACGACCCAGCCCCTCGGCCAGCGCGACTGCCTGGTCGAAGGACTGCGCCATCTTCGCGCGCTGTATCGCCTGCGCCAGCAGCAGCTGGCGCGATAGCGGCGAGATCGCGGGCGGTATATCGAGCGCAGCGGCGGCATCCTCGTCGCCCGCCAGCAGGATAGCCACTTCGTCGGCGTCAACATCGCCGATCGGCTGCATCTGCGGCAGCAGTAGCGCCTTGCCGCCCGAAAGGCGCAGGAAAGCTTCGCGCAGCGTGCGGCAGGCGCGGCGGCTGGGCAGCAGGATCAGCGTTTCTGAGAGCTTCAGCGGGTCATCTCCCGCCTGCTCCAATATGCCGCGCGCGAAACTATCGGCGAAGGATTGCCCCGCCGTGATCGTCACGACATTCGGAGCGTCGCGCAAGGTGGTCATGGCGCGCGCTTTTTGGCTTTGGCTTCGAGAATCCGGTTGGTTTCTTCGAGCGCCTCCGGCGTGCCGACATGGTGCCAGTCGCCGCCATGCCGGTGCGCGTAGAGACGCCCCGCTTCTTCGGCCTTGTGGAACAGCTCGAGGAACGAAAACCCGCCCTCGCGTGCGCCTTTAAACAGGCGCGGATGGACGATGCGCGGGCCTGCGAAAATATAATTGGCCGGCCTGCCGGCACGCTCTTTGAAGACGGGCTGGTCGGATTCTTCAGCAAGGTAATAATCGCCCCGCCCGTTATAAAGCGGCAGGTCCTGCGTGGTGTGCAGCAGCAGCAGCAGGTCCATCTTGTTTTCGTCCCACTGCGCCGCCATGTCGCGAAGCGTGGAGCCGCTGTCGCCGTCGGTCCAGACGACATCGGCATTCAAAACATAAAATGGCGCATCGCCGAACCAGTCGAGCATGCGCTTCACGCCGCCGCCGGTATCGAGCAATTCCTCTTCGCGCGTGACCGTGATTTTGGGCGACTGCCGTGTTTTCAAATGGTCCTCGATCATCTGCGGCAGGTAATGGGTGTTGACCATTACCTCTTCCACGCCCGCTTCCTCGAGCGCGTCGAGGGCGCGGTCGAGCATGGTGCGCCCGCCGACATAGAGCAGCGGTTTCGGGCAGGTATTGGTGAGCGGACGCATGCGCTCGCCGAGGCCGGCGGCCAGCACGAAGGCTTTCTTGGGAACAGGCGCCATGCTTATTCGTCCTTCTGGCGGCCGATCCATTTACCGTACGGGGTAAACGTTACCTGCCGCGCGTTTTCAGAATCAGCGATGAATTCGATGCCTATTTCTAGCCGATCCTTGGGCAAAAGGCTACCGAGCCGCTCGGGCCATTCAACGACAGCGACGCCGCCCCGCCGCGCTTCATCCCATCCCAATTCCAGAATCTCGGTCTGGTCCTCCAGCCGGTAGAGATCGAAATGCCAGATCGCCGGCGTCTGGTGGTCATAGACCTGCACGAGCGTAAAGGTCGGGCTTGGCACTTCTTCCGGCGCGGGGGCGAGTGCATTGACCAGCGCGCGCGCGAAAACCGTCTTGCCGGCGCCAAGATCGCCCTGCAGGGTCAGGACATCGCCGATCTTCAGCAGCTGCGCGATACGCACGGCCAGCACGCGCATGTCTTCTTCATGATCGATGCGCAGGCTGCGGGCGTTGGACATGGCGATTTCCCTGATTGCTGGAAATAATCTAGCGCAGCCGCGGGAAAATTGCAGCGGCCGTCAGGGCTTGAGGCGGAATTTTCCGGGCGGCGGTTTCGGCCCCTTCCGCGCTTCGCCCGCTCCCGGTTTCGTATCGGCGGCAGGCGCCTCGGGCAGTGGCTTCCGTTTGCCGATTTTGGAAAGAATGAGCTCGGCCGTCGGCCGCTTGCCGTCTTCCTGGAAATCCGCGTTCATGTTGGCGGTGTCGAGCGGGGTGCGGAAGCTGCTATTGCGGATATCGGGCGACGCGCCGCAATCAAGGAGGCGCTGCACGCAGTCGAGATGACCGGCCGAAAATTCACAAGCCCCTTCCCCAGCCGCCAGGTGCAGCGGCGTGTTGCCTTGCCAGTCCTGGGCATTCACATTCGCGCCGGCTGCAACCAGTGGCGAAATAAGGTCGTCGCCGTAGTCTTCGACCGCAACGAAATGGAGGGCGGTGGTTTTCAGGCTGTCGACGGCATTCGCGTTAGCGCCGTTTTTCAGCAGCAGCGCAACGATATTCTCGCGGCGGTCATTGGCACATTCCTCGATCAGCGGCGTGCGGCCCTGCACATCCGCCGCATTGACATCGGCGCCATACGTAATCAACAGCGCGATCACTTCTTCGTGGCTGTAGGAGCGGCTCTCGGCTTCCCACAAATCGCGGTCATTCGATCCCATCGCCAGCACCAGCACCGGCGTGCCGTCGGGCGTTCGCCAGCGCGCGGCTTCAGGCTTCTGCGCGAGGAACAGGTCAACGGCATTCAGGTCGCCGCCATGCACCGCGCGATAAAAATCGGCGCGTTCCCGGTCAATCACAGGCGGCGTGCGGCCATGCTTGCTGTCGGGCTGCAAAGTGGTTCAACTCCGGAAACTGGTGATGCCGCCATGCTAGAAGCAGCGCCGTTATGCGTCAAGCCGGCGTTTTTTCGGCGAGCGCCTTCATATCGGCGAGGCCTTTTTCAAACTGCCCGCCCACCATCTTGTCGCAATTCATGACGAGGTTCATGGCCTTGGACATAAAGTTGTTCTTGCCCGACATGCTCCAGCTGACCAGCGTGCCGCTGGTCTCGGGACGGAAGGTGAACTCCGTTTCGTTCGTCGCCTTGAAAGGCTTGAGGAATTCGAGCCGCATGCGGACAAGGTTTGGGGCCTGGCTTTCGGTAATGGTCATCTTGCCTTCGCCGACCTTGTTATTGCCAGACCACTTGAAGGCGGCGCCTGTGCCGGCTACGGGACCCTCGAACTCGTTTTTCGCATTCGGATCGAGTTTCGCCCAGGGCGACCAGTCGTTCCAGCGATGCAAGTCATTGACGAGCGCGAAGGGCGCTTCCGGCTGAGCATAGACGACCGTGGAACGCGTGACGCGGAATTCGTCCGGCTGACGCGAGATAATAAAGCCGAGGACGACGAGTACCAGCAACAGGCCGACAACGATGGGAACGAACATGGGCAATCTCCTTCGCCGCTAGTTTTAGCATAAAGGCCGCCGCGGGTCGAGCATTCAAGCTGCTGTTTTTGCGCGGTTTTACGGGTCGTGCCGCAAAACTGGACTCTGCCCTGATGGCATGACATAAACAATTCCATGACAGCAGCGCATAAAACAGATGTGGTGATTATCGGGGCGGGACCGGTCGGCCTCTTCGCGATTTTCGAATGCGGCATGCTGAAGATGAAATGCCATGTTATCGACAGCCTCGAGCATGTCGGCGGTCAATGCACGGCGCTTTACCCGGAGAAACCGATTTTCGACATTCCCGCGCTGCCGAGCGTACTGGCCGGCGACCTTATCGCGCGTCTGGAAGAACAGGCAGCTCCCTTTACACCCGTTTATCACCTTAACCAGCAGGCGCAGACAGTGGTGAAAAGCGGGAATGGTTTTACCGTCACGACGTCGCTTGGAACAACAATCGATTGCCGTGCCATCATTATCGCCGCTGGCGCAGGTGCTTTCGGCCCAAACCGCCCGCCGCTCGCGGGACTTGAAACTTACGAGGGCAAATCGGTTTTTTACATGGTGAAGCAGCGGCGCGATTTTGCCGGGAAAAAGCTTGTGATTGCGGGCGGCG
>DASPMW010000107.1:0-46869 GCA_035626855.1 Patescibacteria group bacterium | reverse complement strand
CGGACCTGATCGGTTTCGTCATGGGGTTGTCGATCGGCTGCATCGGCTGGGCGCTGGACTACTCGAAGCACAGGCCGCTCGCGGGCATATGCTACCTGCTCGGCTCGGTCATGGTACTTTGCGTTGCGGCGGATGTCCTGCGCGGCTCCCCCTTCGAGATCCTGTTCCTGGGCCTTTCCTGCGGTGTCATCTTCCTCTCCACCGTCGCGCGCAGCAAGGCGTTGCTGGTGGTTGGCACCCTCGCCCTGCTCAGTTATGTCGGCTATTTCATGGCGAAATATTTCGGCGATACGCTGGCGGGACCGCTGGGACTTATCGTCGTCGGCGCGCTCTTGATCGGCGCCGGCGTGGCCGCCGTGCGCATCAACAACAAATATATCAAGCAAGGGGGCTAGGCCGTGACCGGGCGGCCGTTCATCCTCGACCCGCTGTTCCAGTCCACGAAATCGGTGCCCGGCGTGGGCCCGCGCATGACCAAGCTGCTTGAAAAGGTCGCCGGCCCCCGCGTTTCCGACCTGTTCTGGCACCTGCCCGCCGGCGTCATCGACCGCCGCTTTTCGCCCAAGCTCCGCGACCTGGTTGGCATCGCGGAGGCTGTCGCCACATTAACCATCCGCATCGAAGGCCATTTCCCGCCCAAGCGGCCCGGCCTGCCCTATCGGATCAAAGGCACGGACGGCACGGGCTGGATTGACCTCACCTTTTTCCACGCACTTGCCGACTACCTTGAAGTGCAGTTCCCTGTCGGCGAGGAACGCGTGGTCAGCGGCCGGATCGAGCATTACAACGGCTTGCTTCAGATGCCGCATCCGGATTACATCACCACCGTCGAAACCGCCCACCAGATTCCTGCGATTGAACCCGTCTATCCCCTTACAGCAGGACTGACGCAGAAAGTCTCGCTGAAAATCATGCGCGCGGCGCTGTCGAAAATCCCGGTGATGGATGAATGGCTCGACCCGGCCTACCAGCAGCGCGAGCAGCTGCCGCGCTGGCATGAAGCCGTCCAGTCCGTGCATAACCCCGATAACGAGCAGGCCGTGTCGCCGGAACACCCGGCGCGCAAGCGGCTCGCCTATGACGAGCTTCTCGCCAACCAGCTGACTATGGCATTGCTGCGCCAGAACCAGCAGGCGCAAAAAGGCCGCAGCCTGCCTGGCGACGATGCCCTCTTCGCGCGTGCGCTTGAGGCGTTTTCCTTCGACCTGACCGGATCGCAAAAAACAGCCATCGCCGAAGTGCGCGCCGATATGCGCAAACCGACGCGCATGCACCGGCTATTGCAGGGCGATGTCGGCAGCGGCAAGACGGCGGTCGCTTTCCTCGCTGCCATCCATGCGATCGGCAGCGGCGCGCAGGCGGCGATCATGGCGCCGACCGAGATCCTCGCACGCCAGCATGAAAAAACCATTTCAAAGCTTGCGGCGAAGCTCGGCCTTAAAACAGTCACTCTCACCGGGCGAGACAAGGGAAAGGTGCGGAATGAAATTCTGGCAGCAATCGCGGACGGCAGCGCGCATATCGTCATTGGCACGCACGCCCTGTTCCAGGAAGACGTCGCCTTCAGGGACCTTGCGCTTGTCATCATCGACGAGCAGCACCGCTTCGGCGTGCACCAGCGCCTGCTCCTGAGCGAAAAGGGTGCAACCGCTGATATGCTGGTCATGACCGCGACCCCGATTCCGCGCACGCTGACCCTCACAGTTTATGGCGATATGGAGGTTAGCGTCCTCAGCGAGAAACCGGCCGGCCGCCAGCCGATCGATACGCGCCTTGTCTCCGACGAGCGGCTGGAGGAAGTATTGCAGGGCCTGCAGCGCAAGATCGAGGCGGGCGAGCGCATTTACTGGGTCTGCCCGCTGGTCGAGGAATCCGAAAAGCTCGACCTCGCCGCCGCCGAAGAGCGGTTCAAGATGATGGCGCTGCGCTTCCGCCGCGTTGGCCTGCTGCATGGGCGCATGAAACCGCCGGAAAAGGACAAGGTCATGGAGCAGTTCGCAAAGGGCGAGCTTGATATCCTCGTCTCCACTACCGTGATCGAGGTCGGCGTCGATGTGCCGGAGGCGACGGTCATGGTGATCGAGCATGCGGAGCGTTTCGGCCTTGCCCAGCTACACCAGTTGCGCGGGCGCATCGGGCGCGGCACGGGCAAATCCGCCTGTATCCTGCTCTACAACCCAAAATGCAGCGAGATCGCGAAGAAGCGCCTGGCGACCATTCGCGATTCGGAGGACGGTTTTTATATCTCGGAGCAGGACCTGAAGCTGCGTGGCGCGGGCGAGATGCTCGGCACCAGGCAGAGCGGCGTGCCCGAATTCCGCCTTGCCCATCCCGAATTCCATGCAAGCCTCATCGAAACAGCCTTCGACGATGCGCGGCTGATCCTCGACCGCGACCCGCAACTGTTGTCGCCGCGCGGACTCGCGCTGCGCACGCTGCTTTACCTGTTCGAGCGGGATACGGCGATCAAATATCTGCGGTCAGGCTAGCGCTGCGACTGCTGGACGACCTGCAGCAGCACGTCATTCACCTTGTCCGGGCCAAGCACCTTCAGGGTATTCTTGGCCAGCCGCGCCTTGACGGCAGAGACGTCGATGATGCTTCCCTTCATGAGGCCGTGGCCGGACCCCAGCGCGCCATAGAGGTCGCTGATATAGGCATCGGCCAGTTTGGGCTCCATCGCCTTGATGCTATCCTTGGTGCCGTAGGGAATTTCCAGCGAGATCACGAGGCTCACCTGCTGCGTCAGGCCGCGCTCGGTGATGATGGGAAGCACGAGCGGTTTCATGTCGACATACTCGAATTCGGGCGTCGGCACAGCCGCCGCGTCACCTTCCGCCTGCGCCGCCACCGGCGCTGCGAGCAGGAATCCCAGAAAACCGAACATAATCAACCAAACGCGCATTTCGTCCCATCCCTGAAGTACACAAGATATCTTATGTTACTTAGGTTAAGGGAGGGTAAAGCAAAGGCTGCTTAACCCGCCTTGTTCAGCGCGCTGTGCCGGATGCCGTAGGCGAAGTAGATGACGAGCCCGGCCGCCAGCCACAATATGAAGCGCAAATGCGTTTCCAGCGGAAGAAAGGCGACAAGCGCCCCGCAGGAAAGAACCCCGAGGATCGGCACGATCAGCCCGCCGGGCGTCTTGAACGGACGCGCTAGGTTGGGCTGGCGAACGCGGAGCATGATAACGCCGCCGCAGACGAGGACGAAGGCGGCGAGCGTGCCGATATTCACGAGCTCCGCCAGTTTCCCGAGCGGAATGAAACCAGCCATGACCGCCATGACTACGCCGCAGATGACGGTGGTGCGCACGGGCGTGCGGGTTTTCGCGTTCACTTCTCCCATGGAGGGCGGCAGCAGGCCGTCGCGCGACATGGCGAAGATGATGCGCGTCAGGCCGTAATACAGGACAAGCATGACCGTGGTCAGCCCCGCGATAACGCCTGTCGACACAAGCGCGGCGCCGGCCTTGAACCCGATGGCCGATAGGGCGTCCGCCACCGGTGACGAGGTATTCAGCGTGTCGTATTTAACGACGCCGGTCAGCAGGCCCGACACCACGATGTAAATGATCGTGCAGAAAACCAGCGAGGCGAGAATGCCGATCGGCACATCCTTCTGCGGGTTGCGCGACTCCTCCACGGCCGTGGATACTGCGTCAAAGCCGACATAGGCAAAGAACACGAGCGAGGCGCCGGCGAGGACGCCAACAGTCTTGCCCCCCTCCAGCGTATCGAACCAGCCGAACGGCATAAACGGAGTCCAGAGCGCCTTTGCGGCATCGAGGTCGCCGAACACGGTCTTGCCTGCCACAAAGAGGAAAACGGCGATCGTCAGCAGCTTGATAAAGACCATCGCGGCATTCAGGCGCGCGCTTTGCTTGACGCCGATGATCAGCATGACCATCAGCACAAGGATGATCAGCACCGCGGGAAGATTGACGATCCCCGGGTCGGGAAGGTCCGTCATGAGGCCGTTGACCATTTCGCTCTTCATCGCAAAGGGCCCCTTGGTCAGGGCATCCGGGATCGGCATGTCGAGCGAAGCAAGCCCGCGCTTCAGGTATCCCGACCAGCCATTCGCGACAGCCGCGACCGACACGCCGTATTCGAGCACAAGGTCCCAGCCAATGATCCAGGCAATGAATTCGCCGAAGGCGGCGTAGGAATAGCCATAGGCGCTGCCGCAGCCCCCGACGCTTGCGGAGAGTTCGGCATAGGCGAGCGCGGCGAAGGCGCAGGCAATGCCGGAGACGACGAAGGAGAGCACCACGGCAGGTCCTGCCTGGGTCGCTGCGGCGACGCCCGTGAGCACGAAAATGCCGGTCCCGATGATGGCGCCGACGCCAAGCAGGGTCAGGTCCCAGGCGGATAGCACCTTGTTCAGCGCAGGTCCTGTCTCGCATTCGGTCGCGGGATGTCTCTTGCGGAAAAAGGTGGCGGCGCTGAACAACGACGGCATCGTCGGGGACTCCTGAAAAAATTCGTTATGGTATTGGTTGGACTATAGATAAATAAAATCCTGCTGGGAAGCCAGATTGTAATGCGATATTCTTTCGACAAATGGAGTGCCCCGATGCCTGTCATGCCGACGACCCCAAAGGACAAAACGCTGATCTACCAACTGGTGGTCGGCCTCACCGTCGTGACCCTGATTATCATTGGCTGCCTGATCATCCTCCTGCCCTTCTTCCCGGCCATCCTGCTCTCGACGATCTTTACGCTCGCCACCTGGCCCGCCTTTGAATGGATCCAGGCAAAGGTCAAGAACCGCACCGTGCTGGCTTCCGTCCTTATGACTCTGCTGCTGGCCGCCTGCTTCATCGCGCCGCTGATCATCATCGGCACCAGCATCGCCGACAACTACCAGAAGGTTTATCAGGGTGTTCTCGGCTTCCTGCAGAATGATTCAAGCGAAACGGCGGCCTCGCTCGGCTCCGTCAAGTATGTCGGGCCGTACCTTGAAAAAGGCTGGGTCATGTTCTCCAGCGACAAGGCGCGCATGACCGAAACGCTGCAGGAATATGCCAAGCCCACTTCCGCCGTGCTGCTTCGCATGGGATCGACCATCGGCTATGGCATGCTGGATATTACGCTCGGCGTCATCATTTCCTACTTCTTTTTCCGTCACGGCACCCATGTCGCCGTGCGCATCCGCGCCCTGTCGGAGCGCTTCGGCGGGGAGTACGGCAAAAAGCTGCTGGCCGTCACGACCAACACATTGATCGGCGTGGTTTACGGGATTCTCGGCACCGCCCTGCTGCAGGGCGTGGTTGCCGCCATCGGTTTTCTTATTGCAGATATTCCGGGCGCGACTTTCTTGGGCCTCATGACCTTCTTCCTGTCACTGGTGCCCATGGGCCCGCCGCTGATCTGGGGTCCCGCCGCGCTCTGGCTGTTCTCGGAGGGAGAGACCGGCATGGCGATTTTCCTCGCGCTTTGGGGCGCGCTTGTCGTCGGCTCGATCGACAACTTCATGAAGCCCTACTTCATCAGCCGCGGCTCCGACCTGCCGCTGCTGCTCGTCCTGCTCGGGATTTTGGGCGGCATGGGCGCCTTCGGCTTCATCGGGTTGTTCATTGGCCCGACCCTGCTGGCCCTCGCCTATGCGATGGTCATCGAATGGTCCACGACCCGCACGCCGAAAGTCGCCGACATAAAAACGAAGCCGCTCGTTTAAAAGCGGCTTCGTTTAATTCTCTAAAAGTCTTCTGGTTAGTTCGTGCAGACCGGCGCGGAGGTCGGGCTGCTCTGCCAGGAATGCTGCGCCCATTTGCGGATCTTGCCCTTGTCCATCGACAGCGCCTGGTCGATGCGCGGGGAGAAGCGCTTGCAGAAGCTGACCGTCGACATCTGGATCGCATGCTGCGAAATCTGGTTCGCCAGCGTCGTGCGCAGCGTATGCAGCTTGATCTCCGGATTGCCGCTGCTCGTGCGGCGGTAGTAGCCGATCAGGTCGTCTTCGTAGCCCGAGATCAGGCCTTTGTTCTTCTGGGTGAAGCTCTGGTATTTCAGGTAGCCCTGCGCGCCCTGGGGCATTTTCAGGCAGGTCAGGCCGATGACCATGAGCTCGCTATGGATGCGCAGGCCCTGCTCCGCTTCGAACTCTTTTTGCGTATAGCACGAGCCGCGGGGGCCGGCGGTCGAGGTTTTGGCATCCGCAACGGTGGACAGGCAAAGGGCGACGGCGAGAGCGAGCGCGATCTTTTTCATGAAGGGCATCCTGTAAAATATATGAGCCGGAAATTGGTTCCGAGTTTTACAGGAAATAGTTTTGATTGTCCAGAATTCCATCAGACCGGTGTCAAAACTTCAGCCTTTTCAAAGTAAAGGCGCAAATTGTCCACAACCAGCTGCGCCATGGCGCCCCGCGTCTCATGCGTCGCGCTGCCGACATGAGGCTGCAGCACCACGTTGTCGAGTCTGCACAGCGCGCTTGGCACATCGGGCTCGTTTTCGAACACGTCGAGGCCGGCCCCCGCAATAATCCCCGATTCCAGCGCGGCAATCAGCGCCTCTTCATCGACGATCCTGCCGCGGGCGATATTAATGAGCACACCCTCCCTGCCCAGCGCCTTGAGCACCGCCGTATTGATGAGGTGATGTGTCGCCGGGCTGTAGGGACAGGCAACCATTAATATGTCCACCTGTTCCGCCATGGAAAGCAGGTCGGGAAAATACGGATAAGGCGCCCGCTTGTCGCGCGGGCCATGATAAATCACCTGCAAGCCGAAGGCCTCGGCGCGCCTTGCAATAGCTTCACCGATGCGGCCAAGACCGACGATGCCTATTTTGCGCCCGCGCAACGAGCGGCCCAACGGCAGCGCACCCTTTTTCGCCCATTGCCCGCTGCGCACGTAAATATCCCCCTCCACGGTCCGGCGGAAAACGGCAAGCAGGAGCGCGATGCCAATATCGGCGGTGTCGTCCGTCAGCACATCCGGTGTATTGGTCACGACGATGCCTTGCGCCTTGGCTGCCTTCACGTCGACATTGTCGTACCCGACGCCGAAATGGCTGATGATCTCGAGGTTCGGTAAGGCGCGGATCAGCTTGGCCGAGACGCCAGACCACGCCGTGCTCACGACCCCGGTAATATTATTGCGCACTTCGTTAAGCTTGGTCTCGGGGTTCTCGGCCTGCCAGAGGCGGTGAATCCGGTAATTTTTCTCAAGTGTTTCCAGCTGTGCGGCGGGTATCGGGCCCATCACGAGAACTTCTTGAGCCATAAGGATATATCCCCGCAATTAGACATAAAATTCTGGACTCTGGATTTAAACTATGGTTAATAGTCCCAGCACCAAAAACCACGACCAGATTTTAAGTTGCAGGACTGAGATTGCAATGAGCAAAAAGCTCTACATCAAAACCTGGGGCTGTCAGATGAACGTGTATGACAGCCAAAAAATGGCCGATGTCCTGGCCCCGCTCGGCTATGCGCCCGTCGATGCGCCCGAAGGCGCCGACCTCATGATCCTCAATACCTGCCACATCCGCGAAAAGGCGACGGAGAAAGTCTTCTCCGACCTCGGCCGCCTGCGCGACCACAAGGAAGAAAAGGCGGAAAAGGGCGAAAAGGCGCTGATCGCCGTCGCCGGCTGCGTGGCACAGGCCGAAGGTCCGGTCATTATGCAGCGCGCCAAATACGTCGATATGGTCTTCGGACCGCAGACCTATCACCGCCTGCCGGAAATGATCCTGAGCGCCAATGGGGGCGAGCGCGTGGTGAACACCGATTTCCCCGTAGAATCGAAATTCGACAGCCTGCCCGCCTCCACCACGCAAGGGCCGTCGGCCATGCTGTCGGTGCAGGAAGGCTGCGACAAGTTCTGCACCTTCTGCGTCGTGCCCTATACCCGCGGCGCGGAATATTCCCGCCCCGTGCGCCAGATCATCGATGAAGCGAAAAAATCGGTGGACCAGGGCGCGAAGGAAATCATGCTGCTCGGGCAGAACGTCAACGCCTACCACGGCGAGTTCGAAGGATCGACCTGGGATCTGGCGCAGCTGATCGACGCGCTGGCGCAGATTAACGGGTTGCAGCGCATCCGCTACATGACCTCCCATCCGCGCGACATGAACGACGCGCTGATCGAGGCGCATGGCAGCATCGACAAGCTTATGCCCTTCCTGCACCTGCCGGTGCAAAGCGGCTCCGACCGCATCCTCGACCTCATGAACCGCAAGCATACCGCTGCCGAATACCTCGACATCATCGCGCGCGTGAAAAAGCTGCGCCCCGATATCGCGCTGTCCTCCGACTTCATTGTCGGCTTCCCGGGCGAGACGGATGAAGATCATGCCGCGACGATGGAGCTCGTCCGCCAGGTGACTTTCGCTTCCTGCTATTCCTTCAAATACAGCCCCCGCCCCGGCACGCCCGGCGCCGTGATGGGCGGCATCGTTTCCGAAACGGTGAAGGACGCGCGCCTGCATGAACTGCAGGCGCTTTTGTTTGCGCAGCAATCCGAATACAACCAGCAGAGCGTCGGCAAGACGATGCCCGTGCTGTTTGACCGCAAGGGCGACAAGGCGGGACAGCTCCTTGGCAAGACGCCGTGGAACCAGTCCGTCTATGTGACCGCCCCGGAGCGCCTCTTCGGCGAAATGATCGATGTGACGATTGATAAGGCCTTCCAGAACGGGATGGCCGGTACTATCGCGACAACCGAGACAACAACAAAAACCCCCAGCCAGAAGAAGGAAGCAGCATGAGCAACTACCGCAACAAGCAGCAACAGCGCCAGGCCCAGCCGGAAGGCGCACTGCATACCATCAAGCTCGACTCCCCCAGCGACAAGACGCTGGCGAACATCCTCTACCGCCAGGACCGCGGCCATCTGCACCAGTACTTCGGCAGCAAGTTCGGCGTCCAGTTCGATGTCAGCTTCAACCCCGACAAAGTCGCTTTCTACGGCAGCGAGGAAAACGCGACCCGCGTGAAACGCGCGTTTGACATGCTCTCCGGCCAGGTCGAGGCGCGCGCGCATATCGACAAGGACGCGATCAACAAGATCGCGGCGCAGCTGAACCCGGCCCCCTCGAGCGCAAGCCCGGCCGCAGCCTTCAAGGCCGCCAACCAGAACAGGCCCTCGACCCCCAAGCATGAAGGCGGCTCCTCGGGCGCGGAATTCCAGGCGCTCAACCCCGCGCAGGAAAACCTTGCGAACCTTATCGCCGACAACGACCTGATCTTCGCGCTTGGGCCTGCCGGCACCGGCAAGACCCACGTCGCAGTCGTGAAAGGCATCGAGGCGCTGAAATCCGGCGCCGTCAAGAAACTGCTGCTCGCCCGCCCCGCCGCCGAAGCCGGCGAAAAAATCGGCTACCTGCCGGGCGACGCGAACGCGAAACTCGCGCCCTACATGCGCCCCATCTATGACGAGCTGGACAAGGCTTTCGGCCCCGGCAAGTACAAGGGCATGATGGAAAACGGCGTCATCGAGATCGTTCCGATCGGCTACATGCGCGGACGTACCTTCGACGAAGCCTTCATCATCGTCGACGAAGCGCAGAACCTGACCCGCGAACAGACCAAGATGGCCATTACCCGTATCGGCAAGGGCTCCAAAATGGTCATGACCGGCGACCCCCAGCAGATCGACCTGCGCGACAAGAACGACTCCGGCCTGATCTGGGCTTCCCAGATTATGGAAGGCAAAACCGGCGCGGCAACGCAGACCTTCGAGCAGACCCATGTCGTCCGCTCGGAAATCGTCCAGACCTTCGTGGCGGCAGTCGACGAATTCGACAACCTCGACAAGCCGAAACTCGAGGCGGTCACGCCGGCGAAAGCGCAAGGAAACCAACCCCCTAAGCCGGGCCAGTGGTAGTCCTTTCGCGTTAGCCTATATTTACGTTTTACTGTTAAAGTAGGGTTAGTGTACAACTAACCCTACTTTTCCATTCAGGGAGAACCACTTGACCAAACAAGCCGTCCGCCGCGTCGGACTCCAGTTCGACGATAACGCGCTCGTCCCCCTGCTCTTCGGCGAACACGACATGCACCTCGCCCAGATCGAGGAAGAACTCGACATCGAAATCGCCAGCCGCGGCAACGAAGTTGTCGTCATCGGGCCGAAGCCCAAGATCGTCGCGGCGCAGGCGGTGTTCGACGTGCTCTGGGAACGTCTGCTGAAGGGCCTGCCCGTGGCGACCGAAGACGTGACTGCCGCGATCAACGTGGTCAAAAGCCCGATGAACGAAGGCTCGCGCGAGCTTGCGATGGCCGCGCTGAAGGAGCCGCAGGTCAAGCTGCAGTCGAAGAACAAGAACATCACGCCCCGCACGCCCAAGCAGGCGGAATACCTGGAAGCCATCAAGAACAATTCCCTCGTCTTCGGCCTTGGCCCTGCCGGTACCGGCAAGACCTTCCTCGCGGTCGCGCAGGCGGTGACGCTGCTGCAGTCGGGGGCGGTTGACCGCCTGATCCTCACCCGCCCGGCCGTGGAAGCCGGCGAAAACCTCGGCTTCCTGCCCGGCACGATGCAGGAAAAGATCGACCCCTATCTGCGCCCGATTTACGATGCGCTCAACTACATGATGCCGGCCGAGCAGCTTGCCCGCCGCCTCGCCGACGGCACGATCGAGATTGCGCCGCTCGCCTTCATGCGCGGCCGGACCCTCGGCTCCGCCGTCGTCATCCTCGACGAGGCGCAGAATACCACGCCGACGCAGATGAAAATGGCGCTGACCCGCATCGGCGAAAACAGCAAGATGATCATCACCGGCGACTTGTCGCAAACGGACTTACCCAACGGCCAGAAATCCGGCCTGCGCGACGCGGTCGAGGTGCTGAAGGGCGGCAAGGAAATCGCCTTCGTCTCCTTCGGCGACGCCGATGTCGTGCGCTCCCGCCTCGTGCGCGAGATTGTCGCGGCCTATGAAAAGCGCGACTCCGCGCAGCCCAACCGCTACGGCAAGGACACGCCATGATCAGCCTCACGATCCAGGTCGACTACGCCTCGGCGAAGTGGAAAAAGGCCTTCGTCAAGATGAACAGCAAGATCGAGGAAGCGGTCGCTGCCGCTTTCCTCGGCGCGAAAAAGCCCAAGGCCTTTGCCGGCCGCAATTTCGACGTGGCGGTCGTGCTTGCGGACGACAAGATGCTCAAGGAACTCAACCACACCTTCCGCGGCAAGAACAAGCCAACCAACGTGCTGTCCTTCCCGCAGATGAAGATGAAGGGGCTGCGGGCGAAAGATCTCGACAGCTTTCCGCCCGACGACGCCATCCCGCTCGGCGACATCGTTATCGCGCATGAAACCGTCGCGCGCGAAGCGCGCACGCAGAAAAAGGAAATCGAAGGCCATACGCTCCATATGGTCATTCACGGCACGCTGCACCTGCTCGGCTACGACCATATGAGCGGGAAGGATGCGAAGGCGATGGAAACCCTCGAGAAGGAAATCCTCGCCGGGATGGGCTATGACGATCCCTATGCCGAACCGAAACCCCTCAAGAAACGTAAGTCCTGACGTGGAAGAAAATTCGCTCAAGAGAACCGAACCCGCCGACGCGCCCGATGCGCGGAATGATTCCAATGGCCGCGGCCTGATCGGCTGGATGAAGAACCTCCTGCCCGTCAAGGAGCAAGCGCATGACAATGACAGCCTGCGCGACGCGATCGAGGAGCTGATCGAGGAAAAAACCGACGTTCCGCAATCCGCTGTCGCCGCGCATGAACGCCGCTTGATCTCCAACATTTTGGAACTGCGCGACCTGCCCGTCATCGACATGATGGTGCCGCGCGCCGACATCGTCGCGATCAGCCTCGATGCCAGCCGCGAGGAGCTCTATGCCCTGCTGGCGCAAAAGCCCCACAGCCGCATTCCGGTTTACAAGGGTGACCTCGACAACATCCTCGGCGCAGTCAACATCAAGGACATCGTCGCGCATCTTGCCAACCACACACCCTTCGACATCAAGGACATCATGCGCGACGTGCTGGTCGTTTCGCCCGCCATGCGCGTCCTCGACCTGCTGCTGCAGATGCGCCAGTCCAAGGTGCATATCGCCTTTATCGTCGACGAATTCGGCGGCATCGACGGGCTTATCACCATCAACGACCTCGTCGAATCCATCGTGGGGGAGCTTGACGATGAATATGAATTCGACCTGACGCCGCAGTTGATCGAGCGCCCCGACGGCTCCGCGATCTGCGACGGCCGCTATGCGATCACCGATTTCGAAAAGCAGTACGGCGAAACCTTCGCCGAGAACGAGGAGCACGAGGAAGTCGACACCATGGGCGGCCTCGTTACCTTTATTGCAGGGCATGTCCCGACGCGCGGCGAAGTGATCCGGCACCAACCGAGCGGCGTCGAATTCGAAGTCATCGACGCCGATCCGCGCCGCGTGACGCGCATCCGTATCCGCAACCTGCCCGACAAGTCCAAGCCGCAATCATGAACTGCACCGCCTGCACCGCATCGCTCGAAGGTCTGAGCGGGTTCAGGCGTTATGCGGCCGCCTTCCTGCTCGGCGCCCTGAGCGTGCTGGCGCTCGCGCCTGTCGGGTTATTCCCGGTGCTGTTCTTTACGATCCCCGCCTTCGCCACCCTTGCACGTTTTGCGCCGACCCGCGGCAAGGGTTTCGCGGTCGGCTGGGCCTTCGGCGCGGGCTATTTTATCTTCTCGCTCTACTGGGTCAGCGCGGCGCTGTTCGTGGACATCGAACAGTGGCGTTGGGTGCTGCCATTGTCGCTGATCGTCGGCCCCGCCATCCTCGGGCTTTATTTCGGCTTTATCCCCCTGCTTGCGCGCTGCTTCCGCGACAAGGAAACGCCGCATGCGCTTGCCTTCGCCGCGGCCTGGGGCGCTGTTGAATTCGCGCGCGGTCACCTGCTAACCGGCTTTCCCTGGAACCTCGCGGGCGAAACCTGGGTGCATGTGCTCCCCGTGCTGCAGGTCTGCTCCGTCACCGGCATTTACGGCCTCACGCTGCTGACCGTGTTCTGGGCGCTCATCCCGCATTACCGCGCGCATCCCACGCTGCGCCATATCGCGATCATGTCGCTGGTGGTGGCCGTCGCGGCGGGCGCCATCCGCCTGTCCATCCACCCGACGGAATATGCCGGCGACACGCGCGTGCGCATCGTGCAGGGGAATATCCCGCAGGAAACCAAGTGGAACAAGGACGACGACTGGCGCCATTTTGAAAAGCACCTGAACCTGACCGCGACCCAAACCCCGCTCGCGCCGCATGTCGTGATCTGGCCGGAAACGGCGGTCAATGCCGACCTCTACCAGTTCCCCGAAATAGCCAAGCTGATTTCCATGAAGCTGCCCGGGCAGTCGGTCGGGCTGCTCGGCAGCCTGCGCGTCGACGGCCGCGACCCGAACCATCCCTATTTCTACAACAGCCTCACCGCCGTCGATAAAACCGCGCGCGTCGCGGCCAACTACGACAAGCATCACCTCGTCCCCTTCGGCGAGTTCATCCCCTTCCGCCAGCATATGTCGTTCAAGCCGCTCGCCATGGCGGTGTCGGGCATTGGCGATTTCACGCGCGGCCCGGGGCCGCAGACTCTCCATGTGCCGGGTGTGCCGGGCTTCAGCCCGCTGATCTGCTATGAAGTCATCTTCCCCGGCGAAGTCGCCGACCGCGCCAACCGCCCGCACTGGCTCGTCAACGTGACGAATGACGGCTGGTACGGCAATACGGCGGGCCCGCGCCAGCATTTCGCCATCGCCCGCCTGCGCGCGATCGAGGAAGGCCTGCCGCTCGCGCGCGCGGCGAATACCGGCATCTCCGCCATGATCGACCCGCTTGGCCGCGTCCTCGGCTCCGCGCCGCTCGGCACGGAAGGCTATGTCGATGCGCGGCTTCCGGCTCCCCTCCCGCCCACGCCGTTCAGCCAGGCGGGCAGCCTTGCCTTCTTCGCCCTGCTCGCCGGCCTGTGGGCCGCAGCCCGCCATATGCGGCGCGCAACACCCGATTGAATACTGGCGTATGTTGACAATGACGGGTTACGAAAGCTAATGTGATATACGTCACATTTCTTCTCGAAAGTTATTTCCGATGCCGCGCTCCCGCAAACCCGATGATGGCCCGCATCCCGTGGATGTGCATGTCGGTCAGCGGGTAAAGGGGCGCCGCCTCTCGCTCGGCCTCAGCCAGGACGATCTCGCCAAGGCCTGCGGTATCACCTTCCAGCAGGTCCAGAAATACGAGCGCGGCACCAACCGCATCTCCGTCAGCCGCCTCACCGAAATCGCGCAGGCACTAAAAACCTCGCTCGAATATTTCGTGGACGGGCTGTCCACCCTGTTGCCCGGCACCGCCAAGGGCGGCGCGCGCGGCTTCGCCGAGAGCAAGCAGGCCCCCTTCGAGAGCGAGCCGGAAAGCCGAGACGAGATTGAGCTGCTGCGCAGCTACCGGGCGATCAAGAGCCCCAAGACCCGGAAACAGGTGCGCGAAATGGCGCAGGCGCTGGCAGCGACAGGCAGCGACGACTAGGCCAAAAAACCTTGCCGTAACGCGCCTGCTCGTCTATAAATCAGCAAATTCAGCATTTATAAGGTGTGAGGGCAAAACGACATGGCTGACCATAAATACATTTTCACGAGCGAGTCCGTCGGCGAAGGCCACCCGGATAAACTCTGCGACCGCGTCTCCGACGCCATCGTCGATGCCTACCTCAACGCGGATCCCTATGCCCGCGTCGCGGCGGAATGCCTTGCGACCACCGGCTATCTCTGCATCGCCGGCGAAACGCGCGGCCCTTCCTCCATCACCCCGGAACTGGTCGAGACGATCGCCCGCCATGCGGTGCGCGACATCGGCTACAAGCAGGAAGAATTCCACTGGGAAAAAATCAAGGTCGATGTGCGCCTCCACGCGCAGTCGGCGGATATCGCTGTCGGCGTCGATGCCGCCGGCAACAAGGATGAAGGCGCGGGCGACCAGGGCATCATGTTCGGCTATGCCTGCCGCGAAACCGAAAGTCTGATGCCGGCCGCGATCCACTATTCGCATGCGATCCTCAAATCGCTCGCCGAAGCCCGCCATTCCGGCGCGCTGTTCAAGCTGGGCCCCGATGCGAAATCCCAGGTCTCGCTCGAGTACATCAATGGCAAGCCGGTGCGCGCAACCTCCGTCGTCGTCTCGACGCAGCATGACGCCTCCGTCAGCCAGGAAGAAGTGCGCGAAATGGTGCGCCCGCATGTCGAGAATATCCTGCCCCAGGGCTGGATGTGCGCCGAAGACCAGTTCTACGTCAACCCTACGGGGCGTTTCGTCATCGGCGGCCCCGATGGCGATTGCGGCCTGACGGGACGCAAGATCATCGTCGATACTTATGGCGGCGCAGCGCCCCATGGCGGCGGCGCGTTCTCGGGCAAGGATCCGACGAAGGTCGACCGCTCGGCCGCCTATGCCGCGCGTCACGCCGCGAAGAATATCGTCGCCGCCGGCCTCGCTGACCGCTGCACGATCCAGGTCTCCTACGCAATCGGCGTCTCCCATCCGATCTCGCTCTACGTCAACACGCATGGCACCGGCAAATACAGCGACGACGCGATCGCGCAGGCGCTGCAGGCCGTCGCCGATTTCCGCCCCCGCGCGATCCGCGAGCGCCTGAACCTCAACAAGCCGATCTACGCCCGCACCGCGGCATACGGCCATTTCGGCCGCACGCCGGAAGCGGACGGCGGCTTCACCTGGGAAAAACCCGACCTCGTTCAGGCGCTGAAGGACGAGCTCGGCTCCAAGAAGTACAAGGACTCCGAAGGCAAGGTGACGGAACTGAAGCGGTAAGCCGGAGTGGATGAATCAGCGAAACCTCGCTGGGTCAAGACCAAACGCATCGCGGTATTGATCGCAACAACCGTCTCGCCCCTCGTTGGGCTGGTGTTGTCTCATAATATTGAGAATGCTTTTGTTAAAGGGGCTTTCCCTTTCGTTCCGGGTGCGATGATGATGGCGTTTTACCCCACTTATTGGACAGATTTTTGGGCGCGGCTAACCCTAAAAATTCTGTTATATATCGGGTGCAACGTCGTTGGGGTCATGCTTGGATTTGGCTTATTTTTGCATGGGATGTCCAAAGTACATTAGGTGCGAGTCCCCTCGTCGGCTGATAAAAGGATTGATAAGTTGCCCTTCAACAAACTCATTCAAGGCTATAAGGCCTTCCGCAAGGAACATTTCGGGCCCGGCAAGAACCTGTTCCACCATCTGGTGCGCGACGGGCAGAGCCCGGAAGTGCTGGTGATCGGCTGCTCGGATTCCCGGGCCGATCCCGCCATCATCACCAACAGCGCGCCCGGCGATATCTTCGTCGTGCGCAACGTCTCGGCGATCGTGCCACCCTACACCCGCGACACCGGTCACCACGGCACATGTTCGGCGATCGAGTTTGCGGTGCGCGCGCTGAAGGTGAAGCAGATCGTCGTCATGGGCCACAGCCTGTGCGGCGGGGTGCAGGCGCTGGCCGACCGCGACCTCGTCGCCGAGCAGTTCGAGTTCCTGCCAACCTGGGTCGATATCGCGAAATCCGCGCTCAGCGCGACCAAGAAGGAAACCGAGAACCTGCCGCCCGAAGAGCGCGCCCGCGCGCTTGAAAAAGCCGTCGTGATGGTTTCCTACAAGAATCTCCACAGCTTCCCCTGGATCATGGAGCGCGTGAACAAGGGCGAGCTTTCCATCCACGCCTGGTATTTCGACATGGCGCGCGGCAAGCTCATGGAATACAACCCCAATACCAACCGCTTCGAGGACCTTGAGACCAAGGCGATGAAGCGTGCGAAATGACGACCGGCTGAAATTCTACGGCCGCCGCAAAGGCAAGACGCTCAAGCAAAATCGCCAGAGCGCCTATGATGAAGTCATGGCTTGGTCGCGGCTGGAGCTTCCTCCTGAAATCCCCTCTCCCGCCCCTATGCGGGAGAGGGCTAGGGAGAGGGATGAGAGCGGGGGTTCGGCTTCATCACCTTCTGCCGATCGAGAACCTGCTGGAAAGCCCCTCTCCCCCCGCCCTCTCCCGGAAGACGGGAGAGGGGGTTTTATCGACCCCCGCAGCCTCTTCGATTTCCCTGTCCGCGACGTCTGGATGGAAATCGGCTTTGGCAACGGCGAACAGCTGATCCATCAGGCCCTGCAGCATCCCGATATCGGCTTCATCGGCTGCGAGCCCTTCATGAACGGCGTCGCCGCACTCTGCCGCGACATGCGCGACAACAAGCTGCGCAATATCCGCATCTTCCAGGACGACGCGCGCCTGCTCCTGCCGCTCCTGCCCGACCATTCAATAGGCCGCCTGTTCCTGCTCAATTCCGATCCCTGGCCGAAAAAGCGCCACCACAAGCGGCGTGTCGTGCAGACCGAAACGCTCGACCAGTTCCACCGCCTGCTCGTGGCGGGCGGCGAGCTGCGCATGTCATCCGACGATCCCTCGTTGAACGAATGGCAGCTCGAGAAAGCCTATTTCCACGGCGGTTTTGAATGGACCGCGCAGAGAGCCGATGACTGGCGCACCCGCCCCGCCGATATGCTCGGCACCCGTTATCAGGCCAAGGGGCTGGTGCAGGGCCGCGAGACGATGTTCCTGAACTTCCGGAACCGCGCCTAGGTGTTTTACGGCTGTTTTTTCCCCACGAATGAACGCGAATAAACGCGAATAAACGCAAATAAACGCGAATGGAGCGGTGGCTAGTTCCCAAATTTGATAGCCTGCGGCGCCTTATTGGCGTTCGTTCGCGGGGAAAATCTCCTTTTCGGCTCACTTAAACCTTGCGAAATCACTTTTATGTAAATTTATTCAAATAAATTCAGTTTTATTTCGCGCCGTAACCCATGGCAAACCATCATGCCCCGCGCAAAATTTGCCTTTTTTCTTGCGAAACGCCATATTTCCTGTATAAAAGCACTCAAATATACCCGGCATAACAAAAGGGTGGGCTCTAAAAAGAGCCCGCCCTTTGTGCTGAATAAAGGGCTAAAAAGAGACCGATGGATAAAACGCCGCTGAGCAAAAAAGTCGAAAAAGCAATCACCCCCACCGCCGAAAGCATGGGTTTTGAAATCGTGCGCGTCCTGATGGTGGGCGCGGGCTCCGGCAAGCCTACATTACAGATCATGGCGGAGCGTCCCGACGGCACGATGAGCCTCGACGACTGCTCGAAGCTGTCGCAGGCGGTGTCTGCGGTGCTCGACGTCGAAGGCGTGATCGACGCGGCCTATTACCTCGAAGTCTCCTCTCCCGGCATCGACCGCCCGCTGACCCGCCTCAAGGATTTCGAGCGCTGGAAAGGCTATGAGGTGAAGATCGAGATCGACCAGCCCATCGACGGGCAAAAGAAATTCAAGGGCATGCTGATGGGCACCCAAGAGAAAGACGTCATCAGCCTGCAGACCGAGGACGGCATTTTGCGCGGCCTTCCTTTCGGACACGTCCAGAAAGCCAAGCTGGTTCTGACGGACGAATTACTCAAAGCTGCGCAGCAGAAAAAAGGCTAACAAGGAAAACGCCATGCAAGAAATGCTTCAAGTCGCCGATGCCGTCGCCCGTGAAAAAAGCATCGACCGTGAAATCGTGATCCAGGCAATGGAAGAAGCCATCCAGAAGGCCGGCCGCTCCAAATACGGCTACGACCACGATATCCGCGCGACCATCGACCGCAAAACCGGCGAGATCGAGCTTTTCCGCTACCGCGAAGTCGTCGAGGCGTTCAACCCCGAGATGCCCGAAGCCGAAGCGCGCCAGATCCTGCTGAAGCCAGCCAAGAAAATCAAATCCGACGCGGCTGTCGGCGAATTCCTCGTCGACAAGCTGCCGCCCCTCGATTTCGGCCGCATCGCCGCCCAGACCGCGAAACAGGTCATCTTCCAGAAAGTGCGCGACGCCGAGCGCGACCGCATGTTCGAGGAATACAAGGACCGCGCGGGCGAAATCGTCTCCGGCGTCGTCAAGCGCGTCGAATACGGCAACATCACGGTCGATCTCGGCCGCGGCGAGGGTTATCTGCGCCGCCAGGACGCGCTGCCGCGCGAGCACTTCAAGAACGGCGACCGCATCCGCGCCTATATCTACGACGTGCGCCGCGAGCAGCGCGGCCCCCAGATCTTCCTGTCCCGCGTCCATCCCGACTTCCTCGCGAAACTGTTCCGCCAGGAAGTGCCCGAGATTTATGACGGCGTCATCGAGATCAAGGCGGTCGCGCGCGACCCCGGCTCCCGTGCGAAAATCGCGGTCATCTCCCGCGACAGCTCGATCGACCCGGTCGGCGCCTGCGTCGGTATGCGCGGCTCCCGCGTCCAGGCCGTCGTTGGCGAGTTGCAGGGCGAGAAAATCGACATCATTCCCTGGACCAACGATGTTGCGACCTTCGTCGTCAACGCGCTGGCGCCTGCCGAAGTCACCAAGGTCGTCCTCGACCAGGACACCCACCGCCTCGACGTCGTGGTGCCGGACGAGCAGCTGTCGCTCGCCATCGGCCGCCGCGGCCAGAACGTGCGCCTCGCGACGCAGCTCTCCGGCTGGAACATCGACATCATGACGGAAGCCGAGGAAACCGAGCGCCGCCAGAACGAGTTCAAGACCCGCTCCGCCCTCTTCATCGAAGGCCTGGACGTTGACGAAGTCATCGCCCATCTTCTCGTCGTGGAAGGCTTCACCTCGATCCAGGACATCGTCGATACCTCCGTCGACGAAATGGCGCGCATCCAGGGCTTCGACGCCGATGTCGCGACCGAGCTGAAGAACCGCGCGGCGAGCTTCCTGGAAGCAAAAACCGCCGAGTTCGAGCAGAAATGCAAGGAACTGGGCGTGAAGCCGGACCTGGTCAAGGTCAAGGGCCTGAGCCAGGACAACATCCTCGCGCTCGCGGAAAAGGGCGTGAAGACGCTCGACGACCTGGGCGACCTCGCGGGCGACGAGCTGCGCGAAATCGTCGGCAGCGACCAGCTGACCGAAAGCCAGGCGAACAGCGTGATCATGGCCGCGCGCGCCAGCTGGTTCCCCGAAGAGGAACCGCAGGCTGCCGCAGGTTAATGAGACCGCGCATGATGACGACGGACTTTCAAATGTGAACTTTTAAACAAGGCTGAAGACACCAAAATGGCTGACAACGAAAAAGAGACGAAAAAGCTGACCCTGTCCGGTAAAGGCACGCTGAGCCTCAAAGCGCCCGTGGGCGCCGCGCCGCGGCAGAACATGGCCATGGGCCGCAGCGCCAAGCCTGTCGCCGTCGAGGTGAAGAAAAAACGCGGGGCGCAGGCGGAAGCCGCGCGCCAGGCGGAGGAAAAATCCGCGCAGGACCTCCACCTGACCACGGCCGAGGCGGAAGCGCGCAAGCGCGCCCTGCTGCAGGCGCAGGCGAGCCCGCGCGACACCAGCAACCAGACGCAGTACCAGACCAAGCTCGTCGTGAAAAACCAGCCGGTCGAGGAAGAAGCCCCCGCCGCCGCCGACAAGGCCCCCGTCGACACCATGACCGCCGCCGAGCGCGCGCGCGAGCAGGAAATGGCGAAGCTGCGCCAGCTCAACCAGGCGGAAGACGCCGAGCGCCGCCGCCGCGACGCCGCCCGCCCCGTTCCGAACAATCCCCGCGTCGGCTCCGTGCCGTCCGGCAACCCCGATGACGACCGCCGCCCGACCGGCATGCCCGGCCGCAAGCAGTTCGGCCCCGATGCCGAGCCGGCTTCCGTCGTCGACGAAATCAACCGCAAGCGCGGCGCCGGCCGTTTCGGCGCGCAGCAGCAGCGCCGCCGCGGCGGTGGCAAGATGACCGTCAGCCAGGTGCTGAATGACGGCTTCGAGGACCGCGATTCCAAGAGCCCGTCGATGGCCGCCCAGCAGCGCGCCCGCGCCCGCATGCGCGCCAAGATGCAAAGCCAGCAGGCTGCCGGCCAGAAGCAGTACCGCGAAGTGGTCGTGCCGGAAGTCATCACCGTGCAGGAACTCGCGAACCGCATGTCCGAGCGCCTCGGCGACGTCGTCAAGAAACTCATGGGCCTCGGCATCATGGCGACCGGCAACCAGCCGATCGACCAGGACACCGCCGAGCTGATCGTCAGCGAATTCGGCCATACCGTGAAGCGCGTGTCTGAATCCGACGTCGAAACCGGCCTGAAAATCGAAGACGCCGAGGAAGATCTCGTCGGCCGTCCGCCGGTCGTGACCATCATGGGCCACGTCGACCACGGCAAGACCTCGCTGCTCGATGCCATCCGCGCGACCGACGTGGTCGCGGGCGAAGCGGGCGGGATCACCCAGCATATCGGCGCCTACCAGATCATGTCGAAATCGGGCAAGAAGATCACCTTCATCGACACCCCCGGCCACGCGGCCTTCACCGAGATGCGCGCGCGCGGCGCCGACGTGACCGACATCGTCGTCCTCGTCGTCGCGGCGGATGACTCGGTCATGCCCCAGACAGTCGAGGCGATCAGCCACGCCAAGGCCGCCGGCAAGCCGATGATCATCGCGATCAACAAATGCGACCTGCCGACCGCGAACCCGAACAAGGTCCGCCAGGAACTGCTGCAGTATGAAGTCGTGACCGAGAGCATGGGCGGCGACAGCCAGTCCGTCGAGGTTTCGGCGAAAACGAAAAAGGGCCTCGACGCGCTCGAGGAAGCGATCCTGCTGCAGGCCGAAGTCCTGCACCTGCGCGCGAACCCGAACCGCACCGCCAACGGCGCGGTCATCGAATCCCGCGTCGAGCAGGGCAAGGGCTCGGTTGCGACCGTCCTCGTCCAGTCCGGCACGCTCAAGCAGGGCGACATCTTCGTCTCCGGCACCGAATGGGGCCGCGTCAAGACGCTGCATGACGACCGCGGCGCGCTCGTGAAGCAGGCCCTCCCCGGCCAGCCGATCGAGGTCCAGGGCCTCACCGGCACGCCGGAAGCCGGCGATGATTTCGCCGTCGTCGCCGACGAAGCGAAGGCCCGCGAAGTCGCCGAATTCCGCCTGCGCAAGAAGCGCGCGCTCGCGGCGGCGAAGTCGAAAGGCCGCGGCATCGACCAGATGATCTCCGACATCCAGGCGGGCTCCGCCAAGATGCTCAACGTCATCATCAAGGGCGACGTGCACGGGTCGATCGAGGCGATCGCAGGCGCCCTCAACAAGGTGACCGAGGAAAACAACGAGGTGAAAGTGCAGGTGCTGCATTCCGGCGTCGGCGCGATCACCGAATCCGATATCACACTCGCGAACGCGTCCGATGCGCTCATCATCGGCTTCAACGTCCGCGCCAACCCGCAGGCGCGCGACCTCGCCAAGCGCGACGGCGTCGAGATCCGCTACTACTCGATCATCTACGAAGTGATCGACGAGGTGAAACAGCTGCTCTCCGGCCTGCTCTCGCCCGAGATGAAGGAAAAGTTCATCGGTTACGCGGAAATCCGCAAGGTGTTCGAGGTCAGCAAGACCGGCAAGATCGCCGGCTGCTTCGTCACCGAAGGCCTCGTCAAGCGCGGCGCGAAGGTCCGCCTGCTGCGCGACAACGTGGTCATCCATACCGGCACGCTGAAAACCCTGCGCCGCTTCAAGGACGAAGTCCGCGAAGTGCAGAAGGGCTATGAATGCGGCATGGCGTTCGAGAACTACGATGACATCAAGGAAAACGATGTGATCGAGGCGTTCGAGATCGAAAGCGCCGCCCGCACGCTGGAAGGCAACGCGTAACCCGAGCCATGAAACGTCGCCCCACCAATTCACGTTCCGAACCGGGACAGCGCCAGCTGCGCGTCGCCGAGCGCATCCGCCACCTGCTGGCAGATGTGCTCCGGCGCGGCGAGCTGCATGACCCGGCGCTCGCGCAGGCGAGCCTGATCTCGGTGACGGCGGTCGAGATCGGCCCCGACCTGAAGCATGCGACCGCCTATGTCATGCCCCTCGGCGGCAAGAACGTCGATGCCGTCGTCTCCGCCCTCAACCGCGCCTCGTCCTATTTCCGCGCCTGCATGGCGCCGGAACTCGACCTGCGCTACGCCCCGAAAGTCTCCTTCCGCTTCGACAAAAGCTTCGAAAACGCCGCCCATATCGAAAACATCCTCCGCCAGGACCGCGTCCAGCGCGACATCCACGCGCCGGTGAGGGAGGATGATGAGGGCGGCGAAGAGGAAGATGAACAAGACGATGAAAGATAACAGTCGGGCAGCGCCCGCCCCCTCTCCCGCCCTTGCGGGAGAGCGCCGGGGTGAGGGTGCGTCTTGGGCGACCCAGCGCCGCAAAGGCACCGCCACTGCCCGCCGCCTGCGCAAAGACCAGACCGACTGCGAAAAAATCATCTGGCATCTTCTTAAAGACCGCCGCTTCGGCGATTACAAATTCCGCCGCCAGCATCCCATCGGCCATTACGTCGCCGACTTCGCCTGCCCCGCCCTGAAGCTTGTCATTGAAATTGACGGCGGCCAACACTGTGAAAATGCAGCAGATGAGTCTCGCACCGCGTATCTGCGGGAAAAAGGTTATGAAGTCCTCCGGTTCTGGAACAGTGACGTAACGACGAACATCGAGGGCGTTATAAGCACCCTCACCCTAACCCTCTCCCGCAAGGGCGGGAGAGGGGAAAGTGCAGACAATGGCCCGCAATAAAAAAGGCACCCCCGTCCACGGCTGGCTCAATCTCGACAAGCCGCTTGGAATCACCTCGACGCAGGCGATTGGCAGGGTGCGGCGGCTGACGAATGCGCAGAAGCTCGGCCATGCCGGCACGCTCGACCCGCTCGCGACCGGCATCCTCCCCATCGCGCTCGGCGAGGCGACCAAGACCATCCCATTCGTGCAGGACAGCGACAAGATCTACAAATTTACCGTAAAATGGGGCGAGGCGCGCACGACGGATGACTGCGAGGGCGCGGTCACAGAAAGCTCCGACAAGCGCCCCACCGAGGCCGAAATCACCGCCCTGATCCCCCGCTTCATCGGCACCATCAGCCAGACCCCGCCGCAGTTCTCAGCCATCAAGATTGACGGCGAAAGGGCCTATGATCTCGCCCGCGAGGGCGAAAAAGTCGATATCCAGCCCCGGAATGTGGTGGTTTACGACTTCAAACTGCTCAAAACCACCGAAAACGACGCGGAATTCGAGCTGAATTGCGGCAAAGGCACCTATGTGCGCTCGATTGCCCGCGATATGGGCCAGATTCTGGGCTGTTTCGGCCATGTTTCCATCCTGCGCCGCACAGCTGTCGGCGGTTTTACGGAAGAAAACTCGATTTCTCTGGACGAATTCGAGAAAATCATGCAATCTGCGCCACCTGATCAGGTTCTGATGCCTGTGGAGACCGTGCTGGACGACATCCCGGCACTGGCCATGACAGCCTTGGAGATCAGCCGGATACGGCAGGGCCAGACCCTGAAGTTTTTATCCCGCCAGGACGTTGACCGGTTTACGGTTGCCGGCATTGACGAGACGACTACCTTAGTTCTGGCCGTTGGGGACGACAAGCCCCTCGCCCTGCTTGAGAAACAGGGTATTGAGCTGCATCCGGTCAAAGTTTTTAACCTTTAGTTATAAGGGAGTATGCGATGTCGCTGACCAAGAAAACGAAGTCGGAAACGATCAAGAAATACGCAACCACTGCAAAAGACACCGGCTCTGCCGAAGTCCAGGTGGCACTGCTCACCCAACGCATTAACGCGCTGACCGAACACATGAAGACCCATAAGAAAGACATGGGTTCCCGCCGCGGCCTGCTGCTGATGGTTTCCAAGCGCCGCCGTCACCTGAACTACCTGAAAAAAGTCGACGCCAAAGGCTACGAGAAGCTGATCGACAGCCTCGGCCTGCGCCGCTAATCAGGCACACGAGACAACCGGAAAAAGCCGCTGATTATTCAGCGGCTTTTTTCTTTCTCGTATGCGTTTTTCCGATCGGCTTATAGCCCGTCTCGAAAACGAATGACGCGGGATCGTCGCTCGGTTCCAGATGGATGAACAGCCCCTGCCCGCGCAGCGCGTCCTCGACATTGAACAGTTTCTCGATCTCGAACTGGTTGTCCTTATGCGCGCCTTTCCAGCGCTGGACCTGTTTCAGCGCGCGGACCCTGGCCTTCGATTCAGTCGGCGCGACGACGAACACGTTTTTATGCAGCTCGGAAAATTCGCCCTTTTCATAGCCGCCGAGGTTGACGAACCACAGCCGGTCGGGGCCGCTGGCGGGGGTGTCGCGCAGGGTGATGTTATGGCCGTCGGCGCTCGTCAGCTCGCCCCAGCAGTCGAGATGCAGGCTTTCCGGACGACCCCACCAGGATTTTTTAAGTGCGGGATAGGTCTCTTCCATCGTTTCGCCGGCGGCGAAGCGGATGTCGTGCAGCTCGAGCAGCGAGGTCTCGGTATCGCCGCCGATATAGAAAACGAAAAGCTTCATGCCTATTGCATATACCAGCCGTGGCTGACCACCAGCGACTGGCCGGTCAGGGCGTTGGTCTTGAAGTCGGCGAAGAACAGCGCGACGTCGGCCACGTCCTGCAGCGTCGTGAACTCGCCGTCGACCGTGTCCTTCAGCATGATTTTCTTGATGACCTCGTCCTCCGATATGCCGAACGCGGCGGCCTGTTCGGGGATCTGCTTGTCGACGAGGGGCGTGCGGACGAAGCCGGGGCAGATGGTGTTGCAGCGCACCCCGTGCTTCGCACCTTCCTTGGCGATGACCTGGCCGAAGCCGATCAGCGCATGCTTGGCGGCGACGTATGGCGCTTTGAGCATCGAGGCAGTCTTGGAATGGACGGAGCCCATGAGGATAATGCTGCCGCCGCGTCCCTGTTTGTACATGTGGCGGAGGGCTGCACGCGTGGTGAGGAACGCGCCGTCGACATGAACGGCCATGAGCAGCTTCCATTTCGCGTAGTCGAAATCCTCGAGCGGGGCGACGATCTGGATTCCGGCATTGCTGACAAGGATGTCGATGCCGCCCAGTTCGGCCGCGGCGCGGTCGATGCCGGCATCGACCTGTTCTTCGTTTGAAACGTCCATCGCGATGCCGATCGCGCGGGTGCCAGTGGGGTCGAGCTGTTTCGCGGCTTCCACGGCGGCGGCGTGGTTCAGGTCGGCAAGCGCGACTTTCGCGCCTTCGCGCAAGTAAGTGCGGGCGATTTCGAGGCCGATGCCGCTGGCGGCGCCGGTGACGACGGCGGTTTTATCCTTGAGGCGCATGATCTTCTCCTGATGCAGCGCACAAACTAGGCGGGGGAATTGCGGGTGTAAAGGGGGCTGTTATCGCGCCGGCGCTTGGTGGATTTGGTAGTACCTGTTCACAATGTTCAATAACCGATCATGAACCAGCCTAGCACAGAGTTACTATTTTCGCAATTGGAATTGCGCAAGACATTGGGAACGCTTATTCCTCTTCCGTCAGCGGCCCGCCTTCCCAGCCGAAAATACTGCGGCCGCCGAGCTTATGCGATTCCCGCCGCTCTTCGCGGATGATTTCATCTACTGTCGGCCCCGTCGCGGTTTCTTCGAGCAGCCGTGCCTGCGCATCCAGTCGCTTCAGCGCGAATAATTCCTCCTGGTAGCCGAGCCGCGCATTCTGCACCGCCGATTTCATGACGCGGATGGTGTGGTCGTAAACTTTCGTGGGGACGGGGAACGGATGCCGGTCCTTGCCGCCATGGGCGAGCGAAAACCGCGCCGGATCGGAAAAGCGGCAGGGCGCGCCGTGCACGACCTCGGCCACCATCGCGAGCGCCCGCACCGTCCGCTCGCCGACGCCGGGCGTCAGAAGCAATTCCCTGAAATCATTCGGCCCCGCATCGGCCGCGGCCGCGAGCGTGCCGTGCAAACGCTTTAAATTCACATCCGCCGGCCGCACGTCGTGGTGGTCGGGCATGACGAGATGCGGCAAAAATCCTTGCGCGGGCGGCGGTTTCAGTTTCGCAAGCTCCCGCGTAATGCCGTCGGGCCCGAGCGTTGCGAGCAGGTCCAACTGCGCACGGCGCGACGGCAGCGCGCGGTGGTCGGTCAGGTTAACGATCTCCCCCTGCCCCTTCCCCTCGATCGCGGCATGGGGTTCGTCAACGAAATCAGTGATGTCTTCGGAGAGCCAGTGATAGCGCCGCGCTTGGCCTTTCGCGTCGCTCATGCCCTGCTGCACGACGGTCCATTTGCCGTCGGCGGTCACGATAAAGCCGTGAAGATAAAGCTGGAATCCGTCCTGCACGGCCGCGCTATCGACCTTCGCAACGAGACGGCTCGAGAGCGCGAGCGCGCCGCCGTCGATTCCCGTGCGGTTGCCGACCGCGAGCAGCTCGCTTGGCGTGAGGCGCGAATGCTTGCCGCGCCCGCCACAAACGTAAATCCCGAGCTCGTTTTGCAGCGGCGCAAGCCCGCGCTTGAGCGCGCCGAGCACGCTGGTCGTGATGCCGGAGGAATGCCAGTCCATCCCCATCACCGCGCCGAAGGACTGAAACCAGAAGGGATGCGCAACGCGGCGCAGGAATTCGTCGCGGCCGTATTCATGGACGATTGCCTGCGTGATGACGGCGCCGAGCCGCGTCATGCGGTCGGCCAGCCATTTCGGCACATGGCCGCCATGGAGGGGGAGATCAGCGCTGCCGGATCTGCGGGTCATGGCTTGAAATATAGGCTTTTCCGGCAGGGTTGACACTCCCCTACCCGCTTCCTACCATGCCGATAATCAACAATTTCAAGAGGCCCGCCATGAGATTCGCCGACACGAAGCTCCCGCGCCATCCCGTGATCGAAAAGGCGTTTGACGAGCTGACACGCCTCGACACCGGCGACCAGTTCACGGAACGCGGCGTCCATATCGCGCGGATCATCGCGGCGGACAGCCTGACCAAAGACCCCGAGGCGATTGCGGCCGGGCTGCTGGTACCACTGACAAGTGATGCCGGACCGGTGCTGCTGGCCCAAGCTGAAATTCCGCCGCGCGTGACGGAGATTGTGCAGGCCGTTTTTGCCGTTGGCGGGCTTGCCATGAGCTCGGAGCCGGTCGAGGAATTCTACACCGCGCTCGACAGCGGCGCGCGGGCCGTCATCCTTGCCTCCAGCTTTCGCATGTTCGAGGTGATGGCGGCAGAGATGGAGGAAAGCCTCGCCGTCTCGCGCAAATCGGGCGCGGCGGCGGATGCCGATTACCTGCGCCAGACGCTCGACCCCGTGAAAAAATTCAGCGCGATGATCTGCAAGGCCGAAACCGTCGAGCGTCCGCTTGCCGAAAAATGCGACGACGCGGTCGCGAAGATCGAGGCGCTGATCAACGGCGCGAACAATCCGCAGAAACCTTCGGCGCAGGTCCGGCCGCCGTCGCCCTGAAACCTTTGAAATAGCCGGAGGCCTTCTTGAAGAAAAAGTCACTGGCTATAGCAGCGGTTGTTGTTTGCGTTGGTCTCGCGGCCTTTGCTCTTATAGAAGCCCATAAGATCCATCTTGAAAAAGAGAAGATCCAAGCGCGGAGACAGATGCTGCCGAAATGGGCGGCGTTGTTTGAGGAATGGGAGGAGAAAGGCGCGGATACGGGATGGGATGGAATTGCGGAGAATGAACTCTGGGCGAATTTCCCGCTCGTCGTTCAGCAGACATATCCAATAGACTCGTCTTCGGAAAAAATTGCGTTAGATTGCCAAGACGTAGGTTACAAATACGTGCCAAATGAATTAAATCCCAAATTTACTCCCACGAAGGAATACCCTTGCCAATTCAGCGCCTGCGGGACTTCTCACAATTTCGGCAACTCGGGTGTTAGTATTTCGATATTGTGGTGTGATGAGAATAAAAAGATTACCTGGATACGTGGCAAAGTAGGCCAATGGGTAAATTGATCATTGGCTCCCAGCCCAAGCATCCAAAATAAATATTAAAACATCGTCATGCTCGCTTTGCGCGGGCATCGAGAAGCGCGTCGGCCCGTCGCGTGAAATCCACAACAGGTTGAGTGATGAGGCGGCCGGACGGCCTACAGGATCCCCGCGCAAGGCGGGGACGACGGCGTTAACGCCACACCGTCACCGGCACGTTCATCGCGTGGCCGTTGAGGGACATGGCGATGGTGACGGTGTTGGGGTAGTTGCAGGTGATGCAGGCGCTCTGGGTGCCGCGGACTTTTTCGCCTTCGCGGGGCGCAAAGCTGGGGCGGACGACGTCGTTGCCCTTCATGTGGTTGCCCTTGAAGCAGGAGACGCTCATCGCATCGGGCGCGCGGCGCACGGTGACGGCGCCCGGGGTCAGCACGGCGTAGGTATTGCCACCGCTTTGCACAACGCAGCTCGCGCCGGTCACGCCGGGGGTGTTGATGACGATTTTCTGGTACGGCGTATTGTCGATCGACGCCGCCGCCTGTTTTTCAGCGCAGGCGGAGGTGAGGAGCGCGAGCGCGACGACGAGAGCCGTATTGAACCTGATCATACCGATGTGTCCTTGTTCCTGAAGATTTTCTTGATGGCGGGCGCCGCGAAGACGCCGATGAGGATAAGCGCGATGCCGGCGACGGCAACGAGCGAGAGGTTGAGGATGAAATTCGTCTCCGCGCTTGAATCGAGCGAGGGGTCGGCGATCACGTCGGGCACATCCGCCCCGTTGGCGGCGAGCGTCGCGCGCGCATATTCCTTGGCCGTGTCTTTGACGAATTCGATATCGGCAGGATCGGCATATTGCGCATAGACGCTGTAGATCAGTGCCTTGCGCTTGACGTTGAGCGCGGACATCGAGATTGCGATCGGGATATCAATCTGCTGGCCGCCCGACTGCATGCCGATATTGGCCAGCATGGCGACGCCGAGCGCGTTGTCGAGGTTCATGAACGCGCCGAGGCTTTTCGACTCACCGATTTTCAGCTGCGCGCCCGAGCCCTGGTCGATCTTGTCGAGCATTTCCTGCGCCGCTGCATCGACGTCAAGCGACCCGCCGGTTTCGCGGATGATCGCCTGCTTGAACACGTTGAAGTCGTTCTGGTCCTTGACGGTCACGTCTCCCTTGGTCGTCTGGACGAGGATGTATTTTTTGATGCCCCCCGAGGCGTCGCCCTGCAGCGCCTTCATATCCTTGTATTGCAGATAGACGGCGAGCAGGCGGTTTTCCGGCGGCACGAACTGCTTGACCAACTGGTCGAACTGCGCGCTCTTGCCGAAGACCTCCTCGAAGCCGAGCAGCTTGGGCAGCGCGATTTCCTGGTCGCCGACGAAGGCATGGCGCGCGATCGTTTCATCATCGGCGCGGGCCGGCGCGGCGAAGGCGAGCAGCGCGATCAGTGCAAATGCAAATTTCAAGGCGTCGGTCCTTTGGCGGGCGGTTTCGGCATTGCCGGCGCGATCTGGAAGTGGTTCACGAGCTTGCCGTCTTCATATTCAAAAACGACAGGCGTCGCGTTCGGCACGCCCTGACGGTTCGACCAGATGTCTTCGACCGGCACAGGGCGCACGCCGATCGCGATCTCGAACGCGATCATAATGCCGGAATGCGAGGATACAAGCACCGTTTCACCGCGCTCCAGCCGCGGCAGGATTTCGTCCTCGTAAAATTTCTTCGTGCGCTCAACCATCTGCTTGTCGCTCTCGCCGTTCGGCAGCGCAATATCGTATTTATGCGGATAGTTGAGTATCTCGGGATCGGTCAGCTTGTTGCGCGCGGTAAAGTCGCCGGAATCCGCCTCGACGATTTCGCCGCGCTGTTCGATGTTCCAGGTGCCGTCCGGATTTTTCAGGTGGCTGTTGCTGCCGGATGCGTCAAGCGCGAGGGCCGCCGTGTTGAAGGCGCGCTGCAGCGTCGAGCTATAGGCCTTGTCGAAAACATAGCCCTGGATGCGGCTTCCCGCTTCGCGCGCCTGATCCTCGCCGGTTTCCGTCAGCGGAATATCATGCAGCCCGGTCATGTAATGGAGCTTGTTGTATTCCGTCTGCCCGTGCCTGAACAGCACAAGCGTCCCCTTGACCTTCGACATCCTTGAAGCACCCCTGAAATGATTCAACGGTACTATAGCGGCGGGATGGGGGTTTGCAAATTAATTTCGTGGAAGGGATTTCAGCGGTGTGAAGCTGTGACGTTGTGTGACGAATACAGGTTGGCGTTGAGTGAAATGTTTGTAGCGGCGGCACAAAGAAACGCAACGTTTCGTCACCAGCGGCAATCTTCTGCGCAGGCCAGTTCGGACATCATCCTCGCAGTATGACAGTTGATCGACTGTTCACACCGTCACGTTTATGTCCGTGGACCCCGGCCTTCGCCGGGGTGGCGTATGGTGGTGCGTGAAGGATTAAACTTCGCCACATGTATGCTGCATCAACCGTGTGGGAGCAATCTGTTATGCAGAACCCGATCAATCATACCGCGCCACCCCGGCGAAGGCCGGGGTCCACGGACACAGTCTTTTCAGCAAGACAGATGATCGCCCGTTCAAACATTAATGACAAGTCCGTGGACCCCGGCCTTCGCCGGGGTGGCGAATTTTGTGATCGTCACCCCCGCCTTGTGCGGGGGTCTGGCCGCGCGGGAGCGCGATTTATGATTCAAAAGGCGAAGCGGAAGCTTCGCGCCGGATCCCCGCACAAGGCGGGGATGACGATGGGGCGGTTGTTTACGGCGCGAGACCGCCGGCCTTCGGCGGTTTGAGTGGTTTGTTCTGGTTGGCAGCTTCGAGTTCTTTGCTGTTTACCAGGCGATAGTGGTTCACGAGCTTGCCGTCTTCGTATTCGGCGACGGTGGGCGTAGCGTTCGGCACGCGGGCGCGGGTGGTCCATCCTGCGTTATCGGGCTGCGGGGTTTCCTGGAAGCCGAGGACGATATCGAAGGCGCGCATGATGCCGGAATGGGAAACGACAAGCACGGTTTCGCCGCACGCGAGGCGCGGCTGGACCTGTTCGTCGAAAAACTTCTGCACGCGATCGACCACTTGCTGGTCGCTCTCGCCGCCCGGCAGCGGCTTATCGAAGCGGCGGCCGTAATTGACGATTTCGGGGTCGGTCTTGTGGTTGCGGCCTGTAAAGTCGCCGGTGTCGAGCTCGGCGATTTCGGCGCGCTGCTCGACATCGTATTTGCCGTCCTTCAGCAGGTGGGTCTGGTTGCCGGCGCTCTCCAGCGCAATCGCCGCGGTGTTGAAAGCGCGGCCGAGATTGGACGAAAAAGCTTTGTCAAAGGTGAAGACGCTGATCACCCTGCCCGCTTCCCGCGCCTGCTCTTCGCCGGTCGCGTTCAGGGGGATGTCGCGCTGCCCTGTCATCAGGTGCTGGACGTTGTAATCGGTTTGTCCGTGGCGGAGGATGACGAGGGTGCCCTTGACGGTCATTAAGATGCCTTTTTCAGGAAGTAGTTTTTCTGCTTCTGCGCCTTGTTCATTTCGAACACGAGCGGCACGCCGGTCGGAATTTCGGCGCTGTTGATATTCTCGGGCGTGTTTTCCTCGAGAATGATCAGCATGGCGCGCAGCGTGTTGCCGTGAGCCGCGATCAGGACGTTCTTGCCTGCGTCCAGCAGCGGCTTGATGTTCGCCTCGTAATAGGGGCGGACGCGGTCGACGACATCCTTCAGGCTTTCGCCGCCGGGCGGGCGCACGTCGTAGGAGCGGCGCCAGATATGCACCTGCTCCTCGCCGAATTTCTTGCGCATCTCGTCTTTATTGAGGCCGGTCAGGTCGCCGTAGTCGCGCTCGCGCAGGTCGTCGTGGCGCACGAAATCAAGCTGCTGGCCGGCTTCGGTCATGGCGAGCGACGCGGTGTTATAGGCGCGTTTCAGGGTCGAGGTGAAAACAGCGTCGAATTTGATGTTTTTCAGCGACTGGCCGGCAGCCTTTGCCTCTTCGATGCCCGCTGCGCTCAGCTCGACATCGGTAAAGCCGGTAAACTTGTTTTCTTTGTTCCATTCGCTCTCGCCATGGCGGAGCAGGACCAGATAGTTCATTTTCACACCTTTTACGTTAATACGCGGTCATTGTAACGCGATTCCGGCGATTTTACAGGGGAAAGGCGGAATGTTTACATATATCAGGCATTTCCCTTTGACTTTGCGCGGCTTTAATGCGATTTATTCAGGCGAAAATAAGGTGAAAAAGCAAGTAAAAGCCCCTTTTTGCAATCCTTATTGGCAAGGGGCGAATGTTAAAGGAAAGACGATGTTTAATATTACGAAGAAAGAGATCAACTGGGCCGGCAAAAAGCTGTCCTTTGAGTCCGGGCGCATCGCCCGCCAGGCCGACGGCGCGGTTCTCGTGACCTACGGCGACACCACGGTGCTGGTCACCGCGGTTGCGGCAAAATCGGCGAAGGCAGGGCAGGATTTCTTCCCTCTCTCCGTCCACTACCAGGAAAAATATTTCGCGGCCGGCAAGATCCCCGGCGGCTTCTTCAAGCGCGAAGGCAAGCCGACGGAGCGCGACACCCTGATCTCGCGCCTGATCGACCGCCCGATCCGCCCCCTCTTCCCCAAGGGCTTCCTGAACGAAACGCAGATCATCGCGACCGTGCTGTCCTATGACCAGGTGCATGAGAGCGACATCTCTGCGCTCTGCGCGGCCTCCGCTGCGCTCACCATCTCGGGCATCCCGTTCATGGGCCCCGTCGGCGCGGCGCGCGTCGGCTACATCAACGACCAGCTCGTGCTGAACCCGACCATCGAGGAAATGAAAAACTCGAAGCTCGACCTGATCGTCGCCGGCACCCGCGAAGGCGTGCTGATGGTTGAATCGGAAGCGCATGAACTGAGCGAAGAGAAAATGCTCGAAGCGGTCATGTTCGGCTGGAAAGGCTTCCAGCCCGTGATCGACATGCAGATCGAACTGGCGGAAGCCTGCGCGAAAGACGCCTGGGTCCTGCCGGAAAAAGGCTATGACGCGGATGCGCTCGAGAAAAAAGTGCATGACCTCGTCGGCGAGGACTTCAAGAACGCGTACAACACCCGCATCAAGCAGGAACGCGTCGCGAAGCTGGACGCCGCGCGCGACAAGGCCGTCGAAGCCCTCGTGCCGAAAGACGACAAATCGGGCCCGATCACCTCGGCGCTCATCGAAGCCATGTGCAAGCATGTCGAAGCGGACATCGTGCGCAACGGCATCCTCGACACCGGCAACCGCATCGACGGCCGCGACACGAAGACCATCCGCCCGATCGTGGCGGAAGCGGGCTTCCTGCCCCGCGTCCACGGCTCGGCGCTGTTCACCCGCGGCGAAACCCAGGCGGTGGTCGTCACCACGCTCGGCACCGGCGACGACGAACAGCTGATCGACGGCCTGCACGGCGAGAGCCACGAGACCTTCATGCTGCACTACAACTTCCCCCCCTACTCGGTGGGTGAAGCGGGCCGCATGTCGGGCGCCGGCCGCCGCGAAATCGGCCACGGCAAGCTCGCCTGGCGCGCGATCCGCCCGATGCTGCCGGAGAAGGAGAAATTCCCCTACACCATCCGCGTGGTTTCCGAAGTGACTGAATCGAACGGTTCGTCTTCGATGGCGACCGTTTGCGGCGGCGCGCTGGCGCTCATGGATGCGGGCGTTCCCCTCACCCGTCCGGTCGCGGGCATCGCGATGGGCCTGATCAAGGAAGGCTCGAAATTCGCGGTCCTCTCCGACATCCTCGGCGACGAAGACCATCTCGGCGACATGGATTTCAAGGTGGCGGGCACGGCGAACGGCATCACCGCGCTGCAGATGGACATCAAGATCACGTCCATCACCGAAGAGATCATGAAGATCGCGCTGGCGCAGGCGCAACAAGGCCGCCTGCACATCCTGGGCGAAATGGCGAAGGCACTGACGGGCGCGCGCGAAACGCTCAACCAGAACGCCCCGCAGATCGTCACGATCAAGATCCCGAAGGAAAAGATCCGCGAAGTCATCGGCTCCGGCGGCTCGGTCATCCGCGAGATCACCGAAAAAACCGGCACCAAGATCGACATCGAAGACGATGGCACGATCAAGGTCGCGGCTGTGGGCTCCGAAGCGATCCAGAAAGCGCTCGACTGGATCAAGGGCATCACCGCTGAAGCCGAAGTCGGCCGCGTTTATGACGGCACTGTCGTGAAGGTCGTCGAATTCGGTGCCTTCGTGAACATCATGCCGAAAACGGACGGCCTCGTGCATATCTCCGAACTCGCTGCCCGTCGCGTCAAGACGGTCGACGAAGTCGTGAAAGAAGGCGACAAGGTGAAGGTCAAGTGCATCGGCATGGAGAAAGGCAAGATCAAGCTCTCCATGAAAGCCGTTGACCAGAAAACCGGCCAGGACGTACAGCCGCAGCAGCAGCGCGAAGCGTCGTAAGACGTTTTTAGCTGACTGAAGAATTAAGGGCGCCGGCTTTGCAGCTGGCGCCCTTTTCTTTGCCCCCTCTTCCGCCCATGCGGGAGAGGGCTGGGGAGAGGGTGCACGGAAGAACGGTTGGCACCGTTGGCTGCCGATTTAGCGCAAAGTCCTCACCCTCTCCGTAACCCTCTCCCGCAAGCGCGGGAGAGGGGATTAGAACGCGAGACCTCTGGCGAGGAGCCGATTGATTGTGTATATTTTTGCGAAACTACAGGAGCCATCATGACCTCCCTCATCATCCCGAAAGTGATCGGCCATCGCGGCGCGAAGGCTTATGCGCCGGAGAATACGCTCTCGAGCATCCATGCGGCGGCAGACCTCGGCTGCGAATGGGTGGAGGTCGATGTGAAGTTGTCGAAGGACAGCGAGGCGATCATTTTTCATGACGAGGAATTGCAGCGCTGCACAGGCGTCAACGGCCTGGTGAAGGATTTCACGCTGGCAGAGCTGCGCGAGATGGATGCGGGGTCGTGGTATGGCGAGAGCTTCATCGGCGAGAAAATCCCGACGCTCGAAGAATTGCTGAATGCCGTGCTGGAGCGCGGCATGGGCGTGAACCTCGAGATCAAGCCCTGCCCGGGCCGCGAAAAGGAAACGGCGGAAGTGATGCTCGATGTCGCGACGCGCATCTGGCCCGACGACCAACCGCCGCCGCTTGTCTCCAGCTTCCAGCATGTCAGCCTCGAGACGGCGATGGACATGATGAACGAATGGCCGCGCGGCTTCCTGATGGACGAGCATCTCGACAACTGGAAAGAAATGGTCGAATACCTGCAGGCCGCGACGATCAACATCAACGGCCGCACCGCAACGCGCGACCAAGTGGAGGATTACATCGAGCTGCAGAAGCCGATCCTCGCCTACACCATCAACGACCCGATGCTGGCGAAAGAGCTGATCCGCTGGGGCGTGGACGCAGTGTTTTCCGACAATCCCGACACGATCATGGAAACGATCGATCCCCGGCATTGAGTGCCGGGAATTAAGAAAGCCGACACCTCGTTTCGGAGGATGTCGGCTTTCCCTTCTTCCAGGGACGCTCTGATAGTCTAGAGAGTGCCCTTCTCAAGAAGCTCGTTGTTTAGCCTTCGTCGATCATTCCGCCGCAGCATGAATCGGGCTGCTTGGTGCGGCTGCTGAGCGTTTCTTCATCAGGCTTGAATTCACGGGACTCTACTTTTTCCTTGCGGACGCCAGCGGGCGTGCCGCCTTCGGACTCCCAGCGGCTTTCCTGTTTCGATTTTGAGGTCGGCGCTTCCTGCTTGCGGTCTGCCATCATACACCTCGCTTGATCGGGAAATGAGTGAAGAGACAAGAGCGTTCTGAAAGACCGGCTTTAAACGCCCTTGCCTCTTCAGAGGGACAAACTGCCGCCCGTCGCAACCGTTCCAAAAAAATGTGACACTTTCCCACAAAATTTCCGGCAAGAAAAAGGCCGGAGCAATGCTCCGGCCTTCTTTTTCCTGAAATCAAAAGATTTCAGAAAACCTTACTGCTTGGTGGTGCTGCAGCCGCCCGACGAGCAGGAGCCTTTGTCGCCACCGCCCTGAAGCACGTCGCTGCCGGAGGACTGGCTGCCCGCGGACTTGCTGCCAGCCGTTTCGCTGGAGGAAGAATGCTTGGTTTCCGCGTCGAATTCGTCGCCGCCGATTTTGGAGGAGGCGGATTTCGACATTTCGCTGCCCGAAGAAGATTTCGAGGAAGCGGACTGGGACGGGTTTTGTGATTGTTTGTTTTCCATGACTAAAATCCTTCATTTGTTGTGCTGTGAAGCAAACGGACCGGCAATTCTTTTGTTCCGGCTCCGAAAAAGCGGAAGGATAAAGGTATTATCGGACGTTAGTCGTCAAATTCCCTTATCCTTCCACCCGGACTAACGGGCGCGGGCCATCGAGGTTCCGGCTTTTCTTGAACGACTGATAAATCAGGGATAATCGCAGCTATCGGACGTCACGCTCATGAAGGAACGCTCGCCTGCCGCAATCGTGAATCGGTATTCCTTGTTGCCGACGACGAGTGAATGCTGGATCGGCAGCAGCCCTTTCTTCACCGTCTGGCGGCCGCCGATTTCGGTGAAGGTGAGCTTCACTTCCTTGCCCGGATCATACCATGCTTCCGGCGCGCCCGCCGCGTTGACCGAGGCCTGCCCGTCACCTGCCACTGTGACTACGCCGTTGCCGAAGGCGACCGCGCCCTGCGGGCCGCTATAGACAGGCGTCTTGACGACGAAGCGCTTTACGACCGGCTCTGTGCAGTTCTTGGGTGGCCGCGCGGAGTCGATCACGAATGCCAGGCGCTCCGGCTTGATGCCCGCGTCGAGCTGCTTTTTCACGAGGTCGGAAAGCTGCTTGAACACGCCTTGCGGAACTTCCTGCTTGTACTTTTCCTCCAGCTGCTGGTAGCGGATGCGCGCCGAATTAACGTCGGAATTGAGGCTGGTGATCTGTGCGTCGAGGCCGGCGCGCTCGTCTTTCAGCTTGGTCGCCTGTTCCTTGAAGGCAAGCTGGCTGGTGCGTTCCTTCTCCCCACCCCACCAGAACGACGCGACGCAAAGGCCCGCGATGAAAAAAATCACCATCATGATGCGCCGGCGGCGCTGGGCGTCGCGGCGCTTGGAGCGGCTGCCGCCGTATTCATAGGCCATGAAATTCATCTTATCACTCCTGTTCGGTGCCCTTGTTGAGCCGGATGCCGGGTGCGCTGAACTCGCCCAAATTCTTGAACCCGACACGCATCATGAGGATGGTGCCGTTTTCCCCCGATGCTTCATTAATCAAATTACGCGCGCCTTGCAATGAAAAGGAAAAACATTCGTCCGCGTAGTTGATGCCGAGCGCCGCCTTGCGGAAGCCCGGTTCCTCCCCCATATCCGCGAGCGCGGCGGCGTTCAGCCACCAATGAGGCGTGAAGTTATAGGTGCCGTCGACCAGCGCCTGCTGGCGGGATTCGATGAAGCCCGTGCCCGCGGTCGGGTCGATGAAGATATATTTGCCGTTCGCGCTGAACACATCGTTTCCGAGATGCGCCTGGAATTCGTGGCGGTGGATGACGAGGTTGCGATTGTCCATCTGGAAGCGGTAATCGCCGGTCAAGTATTTCGAGACGCTGGCATTGATCTGCCCGACGACGTCGGAGGAATTGTCCTCCAGCCCCGAGCCGTTCGGGAAGATCAGGTCGTCGTCGAAGCGGTAGCTCTGGCCGAGAAACACCTTGCCGTAGCGGCCGTTATCGCCGAACAACCCCGCCTGGATGCCGTAATTGATGCGCACGCCATCCTCCACGCGGTCGATGCCGGGGAAGCGGTTGTCGGAAAACAGGTTGTTTGTATCGAGCTGAATGTCGATGCTGTCTTCATTCGGGATGTCGAGCGGCGTGTCGTCGGTTTCGGGGCTCGCGCTGATGCCGATGCGCGGTTCGATCAGCACTTGCGCCTTTTCAACGCGCTTTAGCATGGGGTATGAGAATTCGGCGCTCGCGACCGCCATGCCGCGGCTTTCCTGTTCTGACGATTCAAGCGTGGGGTTCAGCACCGCCGCGGTCGAATCCTGGACCGCGTAAAAATCGCCGCGGCCGTTCAGGGAAACGCGGCTGACGAAACCCTGGCGCGACACGTCGCGGCGCTCCCAGCCGATATCGGCAGAGCCGCGCTGCACGTCCTGGTCCGCGCCGGAGCGGCGCAGTTCCAGCGTCTGCAGGCCGGCGGTCCAGCGTCCGCCGAGCAGCCGTCCCGGCTCGCCGTAGCTGCGATGCTCGAGGCTCGGCAGCACATCGGGCTGGTCAGGACGCAGGCCGAGGCGCACATCCTGGAAATTGAACGCCGAGATATTGGTGTAATCGCGTCCATCGAAACGCTCCGCGTAAGCGCGGCTTTCCAGCACGTTCGCCTTGGAGATGTCGTAGAGGCGCAAGTATTCCTTGTCGGAGACGCGCTGCACGTCGAAGCCCGCGCGCCATTTTTCGTCGAGGTTGAAAAGGCCGTTGCCGAAGATGTGGCCGCGCAAGCGGTCTTCCTCAACCCTGCCATCTTCCTCGTGGCGGTCGGAATTCACGACGCCGCCATCGAGCTGCATCCGGCCGTTTTCAAAGCGCTTGCGCACTTCGCCCTGCACCAGCACGCCGGCCTGCGTGGTCGGCCGCACCATCAGCGTCGCATCGACATCGGGGCGAATATCGCCGAAATAATAGCCCGTCTGCACATGCGCGCCCTGCTCGCTGCTGTAGCCGTAGGAGGAGCGCAGGAAACCGCTCTTGCGCTTCACCGACGGGTCGGCGTGGGAAAAGATCGGCGCGAAGGCAAGCGGCACGCCCGCGAATTCCAGGCGCGCATTTTTATACTTCATGGATTTCTCGACCGAGTCATGCACGACCTTGTCGGCCTTGATCTGCCAGAGCGGCTTCGGGTCTGTTTCGCAGACCTTGCAGGGCGTGTAGCTGGCATCGGTCAGGGTGAGTTTCGTGCCGTTCTCCCGCCGCGCTTCCTCCGCCGTGAAGCGCGAGCCGTCGGCCAGCAGCGAGAGCAGGCTGTGGATGAAGCCATCCTTCATGCTTTTGTTCAGGGAGACGTATTCGGCGAAGCTGACATTGCCCTGCTCGTCGAGCAGCGAGACGTTGCCGATCGCCTCGACCGTGTCGGTATCAAGATGATAGACCATCTTGTCGGCGCGCAGCACGCGCTCGCCCTGCACGAGCTCAACATCGCCGAGCGCGGTCACGGTCTGCTTTTCATCGTCGTGGGAGAGTTGCTTCGACTGGAAATTAACCGGGAGGTCGGAGACCGCGGCCTCTTGCGCCAATGCAGGCTTCAGGCCGGCAAGCATGAAGGCCCCGGCGCAAAACAGGCCCCAGGCAGCATGACGCGCTTTCGTCTTGCGGTGTCGCTTCGGCAAAATATCCCCATTCCGGCTTGTTATGTCGAAAGCGCCGGTTCAGGCATATTTTCCTGAAAAATCAGAGAGGTGTCAACCTTGCCGAGGGCTATTTGCGCAGGAAGGACGGCACGTCGTCGCCGAAGGAGCCTTTATCCGGCTCCGCCTCGATTTCGATATTATCGACATGGCGATGGCGAGTGTTCTGCTTCTCGTGGCGGTTGTGGTGACGCTCGCGCTGGCGCACCGCGGGCGCGGGGCGTTCGCGCTCGGGCGGCGGGGGCGGCGCCTTGCCCACATCGATTTCCAGCACCTCGATCTTTTTGCCGATGAGCTTTTCGATGATGCGCAGCGCCTTGTCATCCATGCCGGTCGCAAGCGTAAATGCGCGGCCCTTCAACCCGGCGCGGCCCGTGCGGCCGATGCGGTGGACGTAGTCTTCCGGATGGTTCGGCACGTCCCAGTTGAACACATGCGACACCGCCTGCACATCGAGGCCGCGCGCCGCGACGTCGGAGCAGACGAGCACTTGCGTCTCGCCGGACTTGAAATTATTCAGCGCCTCGGTACGCTCGGACTGTTCCATGTCGCCGTGGAGGGCGTCAGCCTTGATGCCCTTTGACTTCATGAAGCGGCGCACTTCCTCGATATCGCGCTTGCGGTTGCAGAACACGAAAGCATTTTTAATGCCTTCCTGCTGGTACAGCTTGAAGAACGCGGCCTGTTTCTGCTTGAAATGCGGCACATGCACCACGAAAGCCTCGACATTGATCGCGGTCGATGCCGGCGGCGAAATCGTGATGATCTTCGGGTTGCTGAGGAATTTATCGGCAAGGCGCTTGATTTCGGGCGGCATGGTCGCCGAGAAAAACAGCGTCTGGCGGATCGGCGGCAGCAGCGACACGATTTTTTCGAGGTCGGGGATGAAGCCCATATCCATCATGCGGTCGGCTTCGTCGATCACGAGGATCTTGATATCGGCGAGCAGGATCTTGCCGCGCTCGAACAGGTCGAGCAGCCGCCCCGGCGTCGCGATCAGCACGTCGATGCCCTTGTCCAGCAGGCGGATCTGTTCATCCATCGAGGTGCCGCCGACGATGAGCGCCTTGGTCAGCTGGATGTACTTGCCATACTTGTCGAAGTTTTCCGCCGTCTGCATCGCAAGCTCGCGCGTGGGCGAGAGAATAAGCGAGCGCGGCATGCGCGCCTTCGCGCGGCCGCCTGCGAGCGCGTCGATCATTGGGATGGTGAAAGCGCCTGTCTTGCCCGTGCCCGTCTGCGCGAGGCCGAGAACGTCGCGGCACATCTGGACCGCGGGTATGGATTGTTCCTGAATGGGGGTGGGGTTCTTGTAACCCGCTTCTTCGACGGCTTTCAAAACCGCGTCGCTGAGACCTAAGTCTTTAAATTCCATAATGTCGCTTTTGCTGTCTATTTTCTACGTCTTTTAAGCTGTGAACACATTGTGCATACGCTGGTTTCAATGTAGTTTACAAGCATTATTTCATATTATGCAGGAGTAGCCAGCCATGGCGAAGCCACAACCGCAGATGACGACGGGCGATGCACCGGTCGCCAATCTTCCTGTCCGCCTGCCCGTCGCGGCGAACAAGGGCCATGCCCACGCCCGCAATCCCGGCACTGACCTCAATATAGATTGGCTGGAGGGGCTGAACGTCAACCTGTCGGCCGTAGAGCGCCGCACCTCCACTCTGCTCGGCCGCCGCACGGTCAAGAAGCAGTGGCAGGCTGCCTGGCTGCTGAAGGCCGTTTCCTGCATGGACCTCACCACCCTGTCCGGCGATGACACTCCGGGCCGCGTCAAGCGCCTCTGCGCCAAGGCGCGCAAGCCGCTGCGCGACGACCTTGTCTCCGGTCTTGGCATCGAAAGCCTGAAACTGACGACGGGCGCGGTCTGCGTCTATCACGAAATGGTGCCGACCGCGGTGAAGGAACTCCAGGGCACGAATATTCCCGTCGCGGCTGTCGCGGCGGGCTTCCCACATGGCCTCTCCCCGCTCAAGCAGCGCCTGGAAGAAATCCGCGCTTCGGTCGCTGAAGGCGCCAAGGAAATCGACATCGTCATCACCCGCGGTCATGTGCTGACCGGCAACTGGCAGGCGCTCTATGACGAAGTTCGCCAAATGCGCGAAGCCTGCGGCGAGGCGCACCTGAAATCGATCCTCGCGACCGGCGAGCTGGCCACCATGCGCAACGTGGCAAAAGCGTCGATGGTCGCGATGATGGCGGGCTCCGACTTCATCAAGACCTCGACCGGCAAGGAAAGCGTCAACGCCAACCTGAACGTTACCATGGTCATGATCCGCATGATCCGCGAATTCGAGGAACAGACGGGTTACAAAATCGGCTATAAGCCTGCCGGTGGCATCGCCCATGCGAAAGACGTGATGAACTACCAGTTCATCATGAAGGAAGAACTCGGCAACGAATGGCTCCAGCCCGACCTGTTCCGCGTCGGCGCGTCGAGCCTGCTGGCCGATATCGAACGCCAGCTCGAGCATTACCTCACCGGCCGCTACTCGGCCAACAACCGCCATCCGGTCGGTTAAGGAGAATAAACATGTCCGCAAAAGTCGCAGAAATTTTTGAAACGATGGAATACGGCCCCGCGCCGGAGAGTGACAAGACGGCGCAGGAATGGCTCGAAAGCCATGGCCGCAGCTTCGGCCATTTCATCAACGGCAAATGGGTGAAGGCGCCGAAGGGCAAGTCGTTCACGACGACTAATCCTGCGTCCGGCGAAACCATCGCCAAAATCCAGCTGGGCACCAAGGCGGATGTCGATGCAGCCGTGAAAGCAGCAGCAAAGGCGCAGAAAGCCTGGGCGGCGCGCGACGGCCATGACAGGGCCAAATACCTCTACGCCCTCGCCCGCCTGATCCAGAAAAATTCGCGCCTGCTGGCGGTTGTGGAATGCCTCGACAATGGCAAGCCGATCCGCGAGACGCGCGACATCGACGTGTCGCTGGCCGCGCGCCATTTCTATCACCACGCGGGCTGGGCGCAAATCCTGGAATCCGAATTTCCCGCTTATGAGGCGTGCGGCGTCGTCGGGCAAGTCATTCCCTGGAACTTCCCCTTCCTGATGCTGGCGTGGAAAATCGCCCCGGCGCTCGCTGCCGGAAATACCGTGGTGCTGAAGCCTGCCGAATTCACGCCGCTGACCGCCATGCTGTTCGCCGAGCTGTGCCTCGAGGCCGGCCTGCCTGCGGGCGTCGTCAACATCGTGAACGGCGATGGTTCGACCGGCGCTGAAATCACTAAACATGAAGACATCGCCAAGATCGCCTTCACCGGCTCCACCGATGTCGGGCGCATCATCCGTGAAGCAACCGCAGGTTCAGGCAAGACGTTGACGCTGGAACTCGGCGGCAAGTCGCCGACGATCGTCTTCGAAAATGCCGATCTCGACAGCGCTGTCGAAGGCGTCGTCGACGGCATCTGGCTGAACCAGGGCGAGGTCTGCTGCGCGGGTTCGCGCCTGCTGCTGCAGGAAGGCATCGCCGAGAAAATGATTGCCAAGCTGACCAAGCGCATGGCGAACTTGCGCGTCGGCTCGCCGCTCGACAAGGCGATCGACATGGGCGCGCTCGCCTCCGACGAGCAGTATCAGAAAATCGACCGCCTCGTGAAACTGGGCGTCAAAGAAGGCGCGAAACTCGTCCAGCCCGGCAAGGACAGCTGCCCTGCGACGGGCTGCTTCTATCCTCCGACCATGCTGCTGAACGTGCAGCCGTCTTCGACCGTCGCCGAAGTGGAAATCTTTGGCCCCGTGGTGACGGTAATGACCTTCCGCACGCCGGAAGAGGCTGTGATGCTCGCGAATAACTCGCGCTACGGCCTGGCGGCATCGGTGTGGAGCGAAAATATCAACCTCGCGCTCGATATTGCGCCGAAGCTCAAAGCCGGCGTGGTCTGGATCAACTCGACCAACATGTTCGACGCGGCCTGCGGCTTCGGCGGCTACCGTGAATCCGGTTTCGGCCGCGAAGGCGGACGCGAAGGCATGTTCGCCTATCTCAAGCCGAAATACCTGAAGGCGCTGCCCGCCTACAAGGAAACGAAATCGGCGCTGTCCCCCGCCAAGCATGTCAGCGCGGTCGAAGGTGTCGCCAATATCGATCGTACCGCCAAGCTCTATATCGGCGGCAAGCAGGCACGCCCGGACGGCGCCTACAGCCTCTCGATCACCGACAAGAACGGCAAGCTGGTCGGCCAGGTCGGTGAAGGCAACCGCAAGGATATCCGCAACGCCGTCGAAGCCGCCAAGAAGGCCGAAGGCTGGGGCAAGTCGGCGCATCACCTGCGCGCGCAGATTCTTTACTACATTGCAGAGAACCTTTCGGCGCGTTCCGACGAATTCAAAAAACGCCTTGTGCAGGTGACGGGCGTCACGCCCGCCGCCGCACAGAAGGAAGTCGATGAATCGATCCGCCGCCTGTTCACCTATGGCGCCTGGGCCGACAAATATGACGGCCAGGTGCATACGCCCCCTGCCCGCCTCGTCTCCGTCGCGATGAAGGAGCCGGTCGGCATTCTTGGCATCGTCTGCCCCGATGAAAACCCGCTGCTCGGCTTCGTATCGCTATTCGCGCCCGCGATGGCGATGGGCGCGCGCACTGTCATCGTGCCGTCGGAAAAATATCCGCTACTGGCGACCGACTTCTATCAGGTGTTCGATACTTCGGATGTCGTTGCAGGTTCGATCAACATCGTCACCGGCCACCGCAAGGAGCTGACCAAGACGCTGGCCGAACATGACGAGATCGACGCGCTCTGGTACTTCGGCTCGGACGCCGCAGGCTCGGCGCTCGTTGAAAAAGCTTCCAGCGGCAACCTCAAGCGCACCTGGGTCAATAGCGGCCGCCAGCGCAACTGGTTCGACCGTGCGCAAAGCGAAGGTGAAGAGTTCCTCCGCTATGCGACCGAGATCAAGAATATCTGGATCCCGTACGGCGAATAGTCTCTGCCAAGACACAAAAAAAGGGCGCCGATCCTTCTGGCGCCCTTTTTAATCGGGGAATTCTAGAAGCGCGGCGTAAAGCGGCCGTTGCTGCCGCGTCCATCTGGCGCGGGCGGGGTGTAGGCGGCGGGCGGGAATTGCGCGAAAACTTTTTCGACTGGCAGCTGCGGCCCGTAGGGGTCGTGGCCCTTGCTCATCACGTCGGAGACTTTTCCGGCCAGCGCCGGATCAAGGCCGAAATTGCCCTGCGCGACGGTCGTGACTGCCGTGCTGAACGCGGCGGCAAGACGCATGCCTTCTGGCGAGAAATTGCCTTTGATCACCTGCTCGGTATAAACATCCTCGCCCGTGCGCAGCAGGCCGACCAGCAGCGTCGCCTTGGCGAGACGTTGCGCGAGCAGCGCCTTGCTGCCTTCGAACGGCGCGCGGATATCGGCGGCCTTCGCGAAAGCAGTGACGAGGCGTTCTTTCTGCGTGATCGTCGAAGATTTGTCTTTGAGCTGCGCCGGCAGATCTTTCAGCGCCGCCAGCGTCTTGCCCATTTCCCAGCCAAATTCCGGATAGGCCGGATCTGCTGCGAGATCGGCCAGCGTGATGGGGCGCGTCACATTGACGATATCGAATTTCGGCTCGGGCGCCGGTTGCGGGGTCGCTTCCACCGCCGGCTCTTCAACGGCAGGCGTTTCGCTGCCTTCAACCGCATTGTCACCGAGGCGGCCGTCCGCGGCGTTGCCGCTTGCGTGGGCTTGCCCTTCAGCCGCTGCGGCCGGAGCAGGTGTTTCGGGCACGAGTATTTTTGCGGGCACCTTGATTGCTTCGGTCAGCGTCCACTCGGCGGGCCAGACATTGACGACCTGCGCATAGACCTGCTCCCAGCTGTCGAGCGCCTTCGGCGCGTCCTTGTGGAACAGGTTGTCGATGCTGTCCTTGTTGAGGAACGTGCCCTTCACCAGGCGCGTGTCCTGCTTCACCTTCATGATGTTGCCGTCATCGTCGAAGTGGATGCCGTATTTATTCGCGAAGGGGCGATAGGTTCCGCGATGGCCTTCGATCGGCGAATATTCCTCGCTGCGGCGATACTGGCGGTCGAAATTCGCCAGCGCCGTCACGACAGCCATGGGATCGTCGGTGAAATCAACGTCGTACTCGGCATAGAAAGCCCGGCCCGGGATGTCATGCTTCAGATCGGTTTTATAAAGGCTGATCGTCCAGTTCTGGTCGCGGTCGTTGTACCGTGCCGCCATATATTGGCGGATGTTTTTATGCTCGTTGTTCACGAATTCATGGGACATGATCCACCGGGTGTCTTCGGTGGTATCGTCGATGCCGTGCGGCAGGCGGCGCGGCTCGGCCATCCAGGCCTCCTCGCGCTTGCTGCGACCCCACCAGTCAAACATACCCATGGTCGTTCCCTATCAGGCTTGCGGCGGCTTGGGGCGCGAGGAACCAGTGACGTTTTTGTACTTCTCGAAGTCCGGGTCGGTCGCCGCCGGTTGCGCAACGGGCTTGTTGTCGTTGCTTTCGGCTTTGGGCGCGGCTTCGTCGTTGAAGTTCTGGTCGAGCGGCGGCTTGACCTCGACCGGCATCGTCGCGACCTGGCGCAGGCTTGCCTGACGCTGCTGCACTTTTTCCATGACGTTGCCGCGTGACGTATAGTAGCGGGTCAGGAAGCCGGGCACCCAGCCGGGGATCGGGTCTTTATTCGGGTTGGCGACCCAGGCCTTCAGGCGGTCCATCTGGTCCTGCGTGCCGCCGAGGTCGGTGAACTTCTTCTGCGCGCGATCAACCGACTGGCGGATCTCGGTGATGAGGTTCGTGTCGGTGTT
>DASPMW010000106.1:0-63435 GCA_035626855.1 Patescibacteria group bacterium | reverse complement strand
AAGGAAGGTCAGCGGCTGTTCGCGCTCCAGGCGCGTCTTCACGCTGTCGAACGTCATCATACGGTTGATCGTGAAATGACGGCCGTAATCGCGCAGAAAATCGATGTAGTTAAGTTTTTCGAGCCAGTCGGCGTTGTTGACCATGACAGCGTCTGTCGCGCCGCTGCCGAATTTCACAAATTTGGAAAAGACGTTTTGGATACCGGCAATGTTTCCGGCGATGTCCTGCTCGGTCAGCATTTTCCGGCTTTCATCCTTACCGGAGGGATCGCCGACTTTGGTGGTGCCGCCCCCCATCAATACGATCGGCTTATGCCCCAGCTTCTGGAACCAGCGCATCATCATGATCGACAGCAGGCTGCCGACATGCAGGCTGCTCGCGGTCGCGTCATAGCCCGTGTAGCAGGTGACGATGCCATCGCTCAGTTTTTTGTCCAACCCCTCGAGATCGGTGCATTGATGCAGGAAACCCCGTTCCTGCATTGTTTTAACGAATTCCGAGCGCATCCTTGCCTGCCTTTCTATAGCGGGTTACTATAATATATGGACAATCCTTAAAAGCCAAGGCGGCCAAAAAATGACCAGATTTCAAGCGATCGGCCTGATGAGCGGCACGTCACTGGACGGCATTGACGCAGCGGTGATTGAAACTGACGGCGAGACCCGGATCACACGCCTTGGCTTCCTGACGGTGCCCTACGAAGACGGGTTGCGAGACCGCATCCGCGCGGCGCTGAACATCACGCCGGCAGAATTGCCGGGTGCAGGCGAGGTCGAGCGCGAGATAACACGCGCGCAGGCAGCGGTTGTCATGCAGCTGCTGACACAGTGCAACCTGAAGCCATCGGACATAAACCTGATCGGTTTCCACGGCCAGACGGTCGCCCATGACCCGAAGAATAAGTGGACCTGCCAGCTCGGCGATGGCGCGTTGCTGGCACAGCTGACGGGGATACCGGTCGTAAACGATTTCCGTTCCGCTGACGTGCAGGCAGGCGGCCAGGGGGCGCCGCTCGTACCCGTCTATCATCAGGCTCTTGCCGCCAGCCGCGCGAAGCCTGTCGCCTTTCTCAATATCGGCGGCGTCGCGAACCTGACCTATATCGGGGACGAGGTTATTGCATTTGATACCGGCCCCGGCAATGCTTTGATCGATGATTGGATGCTGCGGAAAACGGGTGCGGCACGCGACGATTACGGCGCAACGGCGGCTCGCGGCATGGTCAATCTTCCGATTCTGACCGACCTGCTCAATGACAAGTTTTTCTCCGAAAAGCCGCCGAAATCGCTCGACCGCAACGCGTTTGTCTCTGCAGCTTGGGAGAATCTTTCCGTAGAGGACGGCGCGGCAACGCTCGCCGCCTTCACCGCCCATAGCGTTGCAAACGCGCTGTTCTTCCTGCCTGAGAAACCGCGCGAATGGATTGTCGCCGGCGGCGGCCGCCTGAACAATACAATCATGGCGATGTTGCGTGAAAAACTGGCCGCTCCCGTGCTCTCGATCGACGATATCGGCCTGAACGGCGATGCGATCGAGGCGGAGGCTTTTGCCTTTATGGCGGTGCGCAGTTATCGCGGGCTGCCAATCAGCTTCCCGAAGACGACCGGGGTGCCACATCCGATGGTCGGCGGCAAGCTGAATCATGTGGCAGACGCAGCCTGATCCCAAATGCCCGAGATAATGAACCCCACCGAAGAGAATATCCTGCGCGCGGCTAACCGCCTGCGCGCAGGAGAGCTCGTCGCCTTTCCTACCGAGACGGTTTACGGCCTCGGCGCCGATGCCACAAATGACAGCGCGGTCGCCAAAATTTTTGAGGCCAAAGGCCGGCCCAGCTTCAACCCCGTGATCGTCCATGTGAATGATAAGGTCGAGGCCGAAAAAATCGTTACGTTCGACGACCGGGCTGCCCTGCTTGCGAGCATCTTCTGGCCCGGCCCCCTGACATTGATTTTGCCTCGCCGCGCGGATGCCGGCCTGTCCCTGCTAACAAGCGCGGGGTTGCCGTCGCAAGCCGTTCGCGCCCCGGTGCATCCGATAGCGCGCGCGCTCATAGCTGCGCTCGGGCGGCCCATTGCGGCGCCGAGCGCCAACGCCTCCGGCACGCTCAGCCCAACGACGCCCCAACACGTCGCGAACAGCCTCGGAGATCGCGCGGGGCTTATCCTGGCGGGGGGAAAGGCTGTGGTCGGACTGGAATCAACTGTGCTGGACCTGACGGGAATAACACCCGTCATGCTTCGCCCCGGCGGCGTTACGCGCGACGAGATCGAGATGCAGTTGGGCGCAAAGATAGCTATCGAGTTTGAAGCCGTCAGCGATGCCCCCAGGTCGCCCGGACAACTGCTGAATCATTACGCGCCGAAAACCCCGCTACGTCTCAAGGCGGTCGATGTCGCTCCGGGCGAGGCATTGCTGGCTTTCGGCTCCATCCGCTTCATGGGCATTCGCGGCGGCGGCGCCGCGCGTGATCTGCCGGATGGCGCTCTGCTGAATTTGAGCGAGACCGGCGACCTGACCACCGCTGCCGCCAACCTGTTTTCGATGCTGCATCAGCTCGACGGAGGGGGATTTAACAGTATTGCGGTGATGGACATTCCGGACGTGGGCCTTGGCGTTGCAATCAATGACCGGCTAAAGCGAGCGACCGGCGCTCAAAAGACTTAATTCTGTCCCGTCTAATTCACGATTGCGCAAGATACATTATACTCACTATGCACCCAGTCTCCACCGGGCAAGCCCTTGCAAACTACTTCTTCGGGTGTTTTCCATTCCGGTGCGCCGCTATACATAGCCGCTGAGGTTTCCTCGTGCAGCAATAGTAAAAGCAGCGCTGCGGGTTTGAGAGCCCCATTTCGGACGATCAATCCAGCCCCATCGCGACGACCTTGAAGGACGGCAACAAGGCTCCCGCTTTATTCAGCGTTACCTTTACGATCGGCAGGGACGGTGCATGGAAGTCTTCCATGAGCTCGTTGTAGTCAAGGCTCTTGGATTTGTCCTTGTCGTAGGTCGCAATCAGCTCATCGGCGATGCTACCGCCATCCGCCTGCGATTTTTTTATCAACGCGACCGAGTCCTTGTCACTCACCGTTTGCCGTTCGGCGAGTTCGGCAAAGATGATCGTGGCCGCAACCGCGCGCTGAATCTCCTTCTTCGTCACCTTCTTGTCGCTGTCTTCATCGGCCAGCTTGAAGAGCACGCCGGCGCATTCATTCGTGACCGACACCGTGCATTGCAGCTTGATGCGGTCGATATAGCGCATCAGCCGGATCATCTGCTTCGGCAGCAGCTTCGGCGGAGTGACGCAGCCCATATATTCCTCGGTGCTGTCGAGGGTAAGGCCATCCCACTTCTGCGATTTCTTGCTGCCGGCGGCAATGATACCGATTTTAAGGACGCCGTCCTCTTCAAGCTTCACGGGGGCAAGGTCGTTTCCCAGTTCCAGTTGCCAGTAATCCCCCTGTTTTCCCTCAAGCGCGGCGGGGAGGAGGGTCATGTCTTTTTTCGTCGAGCGAAAGTAGAAAAAGCGGCTCAGGACAAGGGCTTCGTCGTATTTGCCGCAGTCGGGCGCGGCCCAGTTGCGCTGGATCTTTTCAGGAACGGGCTCTGATGCTTGCGCTGCGCTTGGAATACCGCTAAAAAGAGCGGCAATAAGGAAAATAAAAACGCCGCGGCGGAACGAAGACTTCATTGCTTGCACCAACTAAAACAAGGCTTTATTCTGCCGCATCGCCCAACCAGACGAAAAGATTATGACAGAACATAAGCATATCCGGAACTTCTCGATTATTGCCCATATCGACCACGGCAAGTCAACCCTCGCGGACCGCATCATCCAGCGTTGCGGCGGGCTGGAAGCGCGGGAGATGAAGGAGCAGATCCTGGATAATATGGAGATCGAACGCGAACGCGGGATCACCATCAAGGCGCAGACCGTGCGGCTTATGTACAAGGCGAAAGACGGCGAGACCTATCAGCTGAACCTCATGGATACGCCGGGGCACGTCGACTTTGCCTATGAAGTCTCCCGTTCGCTTGCCGCCTGCGAGGGCGCGCTCCTGGTGGTGGACGCGTCGCAGGGGGTGGAGGCACAGACGCTCGCCAACGTCTATCAGGCGATCGACAACAATCTCGAAATCATTCCGGTCATCAATAAAATCGACCTTCCCGCCGCCGAGCCGGACCGCGTGAAGCGCCAGATCGAGGATGTGATCGGCATTGATGCATCCGACGCCGTGCTGACCTCTGCGAAATCGGGCATCGGCATCGACGACCTGCTCGAGGCTGTTGTCACGCGCCTGCCGCCGCCAAAGGGGGACCCGAACGCGATCCTGAAGGCGCTACTGGTTGACAGCTGGTATGACGCCTATCTGGGCGTCGTCGTTCTGCTGCGCGTCGTTGAAGGCACGCTGAAGGTGAAGGACAAGCTGCGCTTCATGAGCAACGGCGCAGCCTATGAAGCCGATCGCGTCGGCGTGTTTACGCCCAAGCACGTCATCACCAATGAATTGAAGCCGGGTGAAATTGGCTTCGTCACCTGCGGCATCAAGAACATCGGCGAGACCAAGATCGGCGATACGATCACCAACGACCGCAACCCGACGCCGGAACGCCTGCCGGGCTTCAAGCCTTCCGTGCCGATGGTTTTCTGCTCGCTGTTCCCGGTCGATTCATCCGAATTTGAAAAACTGCGCGACAGCCTGGGCAAGCTCGCGCTGAACGACGCCTCCCTGCATCACGAGCCGGAAAACTCGACCGCACTCGGTATGGGATTCCGTTGCGGCTTCCTTGGGCTGCTGCACCTCGAGATTATCCAGGAACGCCTGCAGCGCGAATACAACCTAGACCTAATTCCTACCGCGCCTTCGGTGGTTTATAAGATCCACCTGACGAACGGCGAGGTGATGGAGCTTTACAACCCCGCCGACATGCCCGATGTCGTGCGCATCGCGAAGATCGAGGAACCGTGGATCAAGGCGACGATCTTCGTGCCCGACGAATATCTCGGCTCCATCCTCACGCTCTGTCAGGAACGGCGCGGTGTGCAGGTCGAGCTGACTTGGGTCGGCAGCCGGGCAATGGCGATTTACCGTCTACCGCTGAACGAAGTGGTTTTCGATTTCTACGACCGGTTGAAGTCCATATCGCGCGGCTATGCGTCGATGGATTACGTGCTTGATGGCTTCGAGGAAGGCGAACTTGTGCGCCTGAACATCCTTGTTAACGGTGACCCACTGGATGCGCTGTCGATGATCGTCCACCGGAGCCAAGCGGAACGACGCGGGCGCCAGTTATGCGAGCGGCTGAAAGACCTCATCCCGCGCCAGCTGTTCAAGATCGCCGTCCAGGCATCGATCGGCGGCAAGATTGTCGCGCGCGAGGACATCTCAGCGCTGCGCAAGGACGTCACGGCGAAATGCTATGGCGGCGATATCAGCCGTAAACGGAAATTGCTCGACAAGCAAAAAGAGGGCAAGAAGAAGATGCGCCAGCACGGCAACGTCGAAATTCCGCAGTCCGCCTTTATCGCGGCATTGCGCATGAACGACGAGTAACGACGGCTGTTTAGAATTTCCCGCCGCGGGCGATCTTGTCAAGAACGGTCATGGCGCGGTTCTGGAAGTCATAGGCCTGCGGGCCGAAATTTGTGTAGCCAGTCGCGACGCGCGCGACTTCGTTAAATGCGCCCTTGCGGTCCGATTTCGCAAGGTCGGTCACGATCTTTTCCCATTTATCTATTCCGATGCGGGCGAGGGGTCCGGCAAGGTTTCCATCGCCCAGCGCGGCGTTGCTCACAGCGGCGAAGGCATATTGCAGTCCCGCCTTGTTTGCCGCCAGCGTATCCACCGCCGCGTTCCACGCCTCGATCGCACGCTTGTGCTCAAGCGCGTGAGGAACGACCTGCTGCACGATCAGGCCGGCCGCCATCGCCACGGATGCCATCTGCTTCATGTTCGCCCGATCCGCGCGGTCGATCAGGGAAAAGGTCTTGTCGACGAGAAACGGCGTCATCTGCGGGTGAGACATCGTGTTCAGCGCATAAATTGCCATGCCGAGCCCTTCGTCAAAATTACGCCGGGCCGTGCTTTCAATTGCGCCGCTCACCACAAAGGGCGCCTCGGGTGCATCCAGGTGTTTGCCGGCGGTCAGGTTCATGAAGCAACTGTAAATGGCGACCAGGTTGCCGTCGCGCGTCGCTTCTCCCAGACTGCGCAGGATGCGGTCACGCGCGTCTTTCTTTCTGGCCTCGGCAGATTTGCGGTTGAATAAACTCATAAGGTGTCGAACGGGCTTTTCGCCCCCTTCTGGATCAGAAAACGGTATGCGGCTGCGATGGATCGCGCGTCGTGCAGGGCGTTATGTTCCTGAATGGATGTGATCGGCGCGCCGAGCGTCGCGGCCAGCCTGCCCGAATTGGTCTTGCCCTTGATAATGCCATAGGGCGCGCCGACCTCGAAAAACCACGGCCCGATATTGTGGCTGTCAAATTCCGCTTCCGACGCGGGCATCCCGTTGAAGGCGAGGTTCTCGCGCATGACCCGCGCATCCCAGCCGTAGCAGGACGTTTCGTCGCCTTCGGTGAAGGCGAGAAACTTGTCGTAGGCGTCCGGAAACGCCAGGCCGTCCCTTGCAACATGCTCGTTGGTGATGCCAGTCAACTGCGTAAAAAATTCCGACAATAGCGGATTTTTGACGGGCTTGATCAGAACGAGAAATTCCTCCTTTTCGACGAGCGTGTCGCGGTCAAAGCGCACCGCACCGATCTGGACGAGTTCCCGGTATTCATTCGGGCCTGACCAGTCGCGCTCCATCGCACCTTCCCAGGTGGTGAATTCGGTGTCGTAGAAGATGACGTCGCTCATGCCGCCTTGTTGCCGCCGAGGCCAAGCGCCTTCTTCCATTTCGGCGTTTTGGCTGCTTTCGCCGCCAACTGCGCCTTATAGTCGTTCTGATTCACCGGGCCGATGGCCTTTTCGATGAAGGCGAAGCTTTCGGCATAGGCCTGGATGACCTTGGCGGTCGGTTTGCCCGCGCCGTGGCCCGCGCGTTCCTCGACCCGCATCAGCGTGACGTTATTGCTGTCACTGCGCGCCTGCAGCGTCGCCGCAAGCTTAAACGAATGCCAGGGAACGACGCGGTCGTCATGGTCCGCCGTCTTGATCAGGTGCGGCGGGTATTTCGCACCCGGCTTGACGTTGTGCAGCGGGGAGTATTTCGCCGAAACGTTGAAGTCTTCCTTCACGCCGGGATCGCCGTAATCGGATTTCCAGGCGGCACCATAGGTCGCGAGATGGAAACGGAACATGTCTTCGACGCCCACTTCGGTGATGACAGCGCCGAACAGCTCGGGGCGCTGCAGCATCGTCGCAGCCGTGAGCAGGCCGCCATTGCTGCCGCCGTTGATGACGAGGCGCTCGGGGGAGGTGTATTTATGCTTCTGCAGGTCTTCTGCGATCGCGGCGAAATCATCGAACACGTTCTGCTTGTTCTCGCGTCGGCCGCCGTTATACCACTCTTCGCCGAACTCGCCACCGCCGCGCAGGTTGGCCTGGACATAGATGCCCCCCGACTTGACGAAATGCGCGACGCCGTTGGAATAGCCGGGTTCCAGCGCGATATTGAAGCCGCCGTAACCGTAGAGTTTTGTCGCGGCGGTGCCGTCCAGTTCCGTTTCCGGCAGGCGGATCATGGTATAGGGCACCTTCGTCCCGTCCTTCGAAACAGCATGACGCCGCTCGACGATCGCTTCGTTGAGGTCGAAGGGGGCGGTGGTCTTGGCCACAAAAGTCAACTCGTTCTTCTCGATATCATAGCTGTAGGTGTCGCCTGGCGATTTAAAGCCGGAAATGCGCATCGTGAACTTGTCGTCTTCTTCGTTCACTTTCGCGTAGCCGGCCGAGCTCTGGACGGGCAGCGGCATGTCATGAAGGTGCTGTCCTTCCGGCGTGTAGACCCGGACGGCATCGGCCGTGTCATGCGAGTAGAACGCGAACAGCTTGCCCTTGTGCAGCATCGCGCTGCCGAGCAGGTCGTCCTTGTTCTCCGGAATAACCGTGAGCCATTTTTCCTCCGCAGGGTCGCGGGGGTCGAATTTCACAAGCTTGCCATGCGGCGCATTTTTGGTCGTTACCGCCAGCACCTGGCCGTCAGCCAGTTCGGCAACGATGTCGATCGATGTCTGTTTGGGCTCCAGCAGCACCTTGAACTCTTCATTGCTGCCATAAGGGCGGAACATCAGCCCGCTGTTCTTGTCGGTGCCGACGCTGACATGCACCCATTCATATTTCGCAGTCTTCAGGCGCGACGGGCCGAGGAAGGTGTCGGCCTCCGGCAGGGCGTCCATCACGACCTTGTCCTGTTCCTGGCTTTCGCCGATCAAATGGTGCTTGATGAAGGTGCGGCGGGTGTCGTCATGCTTCGGATAGGTGTACTGAAAGCTGTCATGGCTGTCCTTGTCCCACAACACGCCGGTAAAGCGGGCCTTTTCGATCTTATCCGCCATCGTCTCGCGCTTTTCGACGTCATAGATATGCACCGTTTGCTCGTCGCTGCCGGCTTCGGACGTCATATAAATGATACGCTTGCCATCCTTCGATGGCGACCAGCCCGACAATGCGACCGTGCCGTCGGCGCTGAGCGTGTTGGGGTCGAGGATCGTGTCCCAGGGGCCGTTCTCGCTCGCTCCCACCTGCACCACGCCCTGCGGCGCGAGAGCCTTTTGAAAGGTGCGGAAGTAGACATCGCCATAGCGGCCCGGGAGGCTGGCGCGGTCGTAATCAAGCGCCTTGGTCATGAAATCGGATGCCGACGCGATGCTGGCATCGCTGCCCGCGATAAAATCTTCAAACTTCTTGTTCTGGCGTGCCGTCCAGGCAGCCGTCACGGGCGCATCGAGGTCTTCGAGGGGACGGAAGGGGTCCGATACCAGGGTGCCGTGATAATCTTCGACGACCTTATTGTCAAAGGGCGCGTCTCCGGCGCGATAGGCCTGCTCGGGCGTGATCTCGAATTTGAACCGGTTGTTTTCATTCGTGCCTTCGCGGCCGAATACCTTATTGACCAGGTTTTTGATCGATTTTTTAAACTGCATCGCACACACCTCGCGGGAAGAACTTTGATTTATAAAATGTAATGAGAACAGCCAGTATTATGCATAATGCAGCTAATATTTGCAACGCTTTTTACCTGGAGAAGTGTTTAGCGTTTCACATTGATATAATTCAATAATCCTAAGGTCGAAGCGTCATGGGCACCGGGCGCGCCCGTCTTCATTTCTGCCTCGAGCGTCTTTGCGAGCACCTTGCCTAGTTCCACGCCCCATTGATCGAAGCTGTTGATGCCCCAGACGATGCCCTGAACGAACACTTTGTGTTCATATAGCGCGATGAGCATGCCGAGCGTACGCGGGCTCAACTCATCGAGCAGGATGGTCGTTGATGGCCGGTTGCCGGTGAAGTTGCGGTGGTGTTCCGCAGCGTTTTCCTTGCCTGCCATCAGCGCTTCCGACTGTGCGAGCATATTGGCGAGAAGCATGGTCTGCTGGTCGGCATTACCGTAGGGCGTTTTTACCGCAGCGATGAAATCAACAGGCACGGTGCTCGTTCCCTGATGCAGCCATTGGAAGAAACTGTGCTGGGAATCCGTGCCCGGTTCCCCGAAAACCATGGGGCCGGTTGCGGTCGCGACGGGCTGTCCTTCCCGGGTGACGCCCTTGCCATTGCTTTCCATGTCGAGCTGCTGAAGGAAGGCGGACAACCGGCCAAGGCAGGCGTTGTAGGGTATGACCGCGTAGGCCGGAAAGTCGAGGAAGTTCCGGTACCACACGCCGATCAGTCCCAGCAGCGCGGGAATATTTTTCTCGAACGGCGTGGTGCGGAAATGCTCGTCCATTTCATGCCCGCCGCCGAGGAACTCGGCAAAGCGGTCGGCGCCGATCATCAGCATGACCGAGAGGCCGATCGCCGACCAGACACTGTAGCGCCCGCCCACCCAGTCCCAGAAGGGAAACATGTTTTCTGGCGCAATCCCGAATTTTGCGACTTCTGGAGCATTCGTCGAAGCGGCGACAAAATGCCTGGCGACCGCGGCATCGTCCTTGTAGTGCGAAAGCAGCCATTCGCGCGCGATATGCGCATTCTGCATTGTCTCCGCCGTGGTGAAGGTTTTCGAGGCGACGATGAAAAGGGTCGTTTCCGGCGACAGTTTCTCGAGTGTCCGTGCGAGATCCGAAGCCTCGACATTCGCAACGAAATGCGCCGTCAGGCGCTTGTGATGATAAGGTGCAAGCGCCTGCGTCACAAGCTGCGGGCCGAGGCTCGAGCCGCCGATCCCGATATTAACGATATCGGTGATTTCATCGCCGCTATGGCCCCGCCAGCCGCCGCCCCGCACCGCATCCGTGAATTTGCGCATCACGTCGAGAACTGCATGCACTTCGGTGACGACGTTCCGCCCGTCGACATTGACAGCCTTGCCCTTCGGGGCACGCAGTGCGGTATGCAGAACCGCACGACTTTCCGTCGTATTGATCTTGCCGCCGCGGAACATCTCGGTCCGCGCGGCCTCAAGGCCGGCGTCTTCCGCAAGGCCGACGAGAAGCGCGAGCGTTTCTGCGTTGATGATGTTTTTGGAAAGATCGACCAGTATACCCGGCAACCCGAGCGACAACTTACCAAAGCGGGCGGGGTCAGCAGCGAAAAGGGCCTTGAGGGAGGTATTTTTCAGCGCGGCGCGATGGTCGCGCAGCGCCTGCCAGTTCTTCAGCTTGGTGGTTTCTTTCATTGTTTTTCTGCCGGGGGTTCGTCCATGCCGGGTGGGCGGTCCAGCAGGATATCTACATTCATGTTCTTTGGCTTGCCAACGAGTATCGTCGTAAGCTTATCGGCCTGCAGGAGCTTTGCCGAGACCCGTTTTACATCCGCCATTGATACGGCGTTCACCATCGCATTGCGGTTGTTGATGTAGTCGGGGCCGAGGCCGTCCCGCTGGATATCGTTCAGCGCGCCGGAAATATCGCCGGTGGAGGTCAGTTGCAGCAGTAGCGATCCGGTCAGGTATGATTTCGCATCGGCGAGTTCATCCGCTGTCGGGCCGTCCTTGGCCATGCTCGCCCAGGATTCTTTCAGCAGGCGCACGGCTTCTTCGACCTTTTCATTGCTGGCGGACATGTTTGCCTGGATGATATCGGCATTCTTCATGTTGGTGATCGAGCTGTAAACGCCGTAGGTCAGGCCGCGCTTCTCCCGGATTTCCTTCATCAGCCGCGCGTTGAAGCTGCCGCCGCCAAGGATGTAGTTCATGATCATCGCCGCGTGCCAGTCCTTGTCATTGCGGGGTAGGGCGGGCTGGGCAGATATAATGTAGGTCTGCGGCGCCTCAAGCGGCAGCAGGATGGTCTTGCCTGCATAGGCGAGGGTCGCGGGCGGCAGTTCCACATTGCCCGCTTTCTCCGGCAGGGCGCCGAAGATGTGGTCCACCGCGGCCTTTACCTGCGCAGGCGTAATATCGCCGGCGATCGCGATCTTGAGCACGTCGCGGCCGAACTGCTCCTTCACGAATTGCTGCAGGTCGCGGCGGGTGATGGTCGCCATGCTGGCAAGATTGCCGTAGCCGGGCCGCGAATAATAATGGCCCTCAAACAGCATGCCGTTAAAGCTGCGCGCGACCAGCCAGGACGGGTCGCCCATATTCTCGCTGATTTCAGATACGTTCGCGGCCTTCATGCGGTCAATTGCGTCCTGGTCGAACCGCGGCGCGGTCAACGCCATGCGCAGCAGGTCGAAGCCCAAGTCCCGGTTCTTCGACAGCGTCTGGAGGCGGCCGTAGAACGCATCGCGCCCTGCGGTAAACGACATGCTGATTGCGTTGTCGGAAAGCTTCGCTTGGAAGTCCTGGCTCTTCAGTTTTTCCGCGCCCTCGTCCAGCAGGATCGAAACGAGCCGCCCGACGCCGGGCTTGTCTTCCGGATCGAAACCGAGGCCCCCTTCGAACGAGAAGTTGAGCGAAACCACCGGAACCGAGTGGTCTTCAACCAGCCAGACTTCCACGCCGCCTGCGCTTTTCAATACCTGGATATCGAGGATTTTGTCGCGACTGGCCTGCGCGGGCGTCGCGCATGCGAGCAGGGCGAGGATGGCGAGAAGAATACGCATTATTTCTTAACTCCTTTGCCGCCGCGCGGGGGCGGGCTGATCTGCGGCAGCATCACGCCGGTCACCGGCAGGTCGTTCGACTGGAACACAGCGTCGATCGCGTCATTTATATCGTCGATCGACAGCTTCTCGATACGGTCGATGCGGTTCTCGACGTAATCCATGTCCATCCCGCTCGAGAGGACGCGGCCGAACAGGGTCGCGGGGCCCTGCAGGCTGTCGCGATAATAGGTGAAGCTCGCCTCCAGCCTGTTCTTCGCGGCATTGAGCTCCTCCAGCGTCACGCCCTTGTCGATCAGCAGGCGGATCTCCTTGTCGATCGCGGCTTGGACCTGCTGGATGCTGCTGCCGGGCGCGGGCGACGCGAAAACCGAAAACGTCGTGTCGTCCATCGCAATGGCGTCATAATCTGCGCCGGCGTTCACCGCAATCTTCTGGTCGACGACAAGTGATTTATACAGGCGCGCCGTCGAGGTGCCGCCCAGGATCTGAGCCAGCACTTCCATCGTGTCGCTGCCGTGCGGCACGCGATAGTTCTTCATCGCGACCGGCTGGCCGATGCGCGGGTCCTGCATGATGATCTGGTGTTCCGCGACGATCGGCGCGGGGCGGGGGCGATAGCGGCGCGGCACTTCCTTGATCGCCAGCGGCGCGTAGTATTTTTCAACAAGCGGCTTCAGTTCCGCCGCGGTCACGTCACCGGAGACGATGACGATCGCGTTGTTGGGCGCGTACCAGGTGTTATAATAGGACAGGACCTCGTCGCGCGTCAGCTCTTTCATCTCGTGCAGCCAGCCAATAATGGGCGTGGCGTAGGGATGGTTGACGAACAGCGCGCTCATCAGCTGCTCCTGGAATTTGTCCTGCGGCTGATTGTCGATGCGCTGGCGGCGCTCTTCGACGATGACTTCGCGCTCCGATGCGATCTGGTCTTCCTTCAGCACCAGGTTTCCCATGCGATCCGCCTCCATCTCCATCACCTTCGCGAGGCTCGCGCGCGGCACATTCTGGTAGTAGGCGGTGTAATCATGAGAGGTAAAAGCGTTATCCGCTCCGCCCATTTTCTTGACGGCAAGCGAGAATTCGCCGTCTGGCACCTTCGGCGTGCCCTTGAACATCAGGTGCTCGAGAAAATGCGCGACGCCGCTCTCGCCGGGCTTTTCATCCGCTGCGCCGAACTTGTACCAGACCATATGCGTCACGACAGGCGCGCGGTGGTTCTCGATGACGACAACCTGCAGCCCGTTTTCCAGCGTGAAGGTTTCGGCATTAAACGTCTTCGCCTCCGCGGGAGACGCGGCCAGCAGGAAAAACGCCAGGAACATACCGAAAAGCTGCTGCATGGGCCGCCCTTTGTTATCAATGGGGATGATGCTAGACTATATTTATAACAAGCATGTTTAACAGAGATTAATGATGAAAAAAAGCAATCCCGACTTCATAAAAAAAGCGCTCGCCCCCTATCGCAAGGAGATCGACCGGATTGACGACGCGCTGTTGAAACTGCTCGGCGAGCGGTTTGACATAGTGAGGAAGGTCGCCAAGGTCAAGATTAAGCATGATATTCCTGCCTTCCTCGGCGATCGCGTCACGCAAGTGCGCGAACGCGCAGCGACCAACGGGCAGAAATATGGAATTGACCCGGAGTTCATGCGCACGCTCTACACGCTGATCATCTATCAGTCGTGCGCGACGGAAGACATGCTGAAGGGCGAAGCCGCGGCCCGGCCCGCAAAGAAGGCGAAGAAAAAATAACGTGCGCCTTCGGTACCTGTTTCTCGTCGTCTGCCTGCTTTTCCCTGCTGCCGCCACCCACGCCGCAGAGAAGGTTGTCATGACCCTGAACGCCCGCAAGGAAATCTGCCTGCCCGTCCACAATCTGCTGCGCGAACGCCCGCGCTACCTGACTTACGACCCGCCCGCAGAAGCCGCCCAGCCGCTGCGACTCCGGCGGGGCCATCCCGGATTTTTGCTGAATGCCACGCGTGATCATTTATATCCGGTAACCTGGCAGCGCCCTCTCACCTGGGCGATCTTCCGCGAGCGGGACCCGCACAGCTACGATGCCTTTCTGCGCGAAGGGCTGCAATACGACCAGAACTACGTGATCAGCGAAAGTGCTGTAAACATAAACGACGAGTTCAAGCCGAAGCGGGTCTTCCTCCGCCGCAACCTCGGCAACAACCGCATCGTTTACGATCCGCTTATCTTTATGCGCGTCGATGGCAGCAGCCTGTCGCAAGTTTTCAACGCGCTTCAGGCATCGGACATGGTTCTTTACCTCGCAGGGAGCTATCCAATCCGGCGCGCGCCGGGCAAAGTGACCGTCTATGCGTTGACCTCTGTGGAGCCGCCGGACGCGCCGAACCGTCAATTCCGGGCCGACCCGATCTGCGAGTACACATCCCCATGAGTTTTACAGCTCCCCAAAACACGGGCGAGGAAAACGGGCTGCCCGCAAGGCGCGCTGCCTATGACATCGTCAACCAGATCCTGTTCCAGAAAAGGAACATGGACGATGCCTTCACCGCCTGTACTGGTCTCGACGCGCTGCCGCCGCGGGACCGCGCCTTCACCCGCCTGCTCGTGTCACTTATTCTCAAGCGGGCCCCCGAAATGGACCGGGCCCTTGCCGCATTGCTTCACGAACCGATCAGCACTCTCAAGCCGCCGCAGCTTGTTAATATTTTCCGCCTCGGCATCGCGCAATTCGTCTTCCTGAAAACGCCGGCGCATGCGGCGGTGAATACAACCGTCGAGCTCGCGGAGGCGGAGGGCATCGTTCATCATAAACCGCTGGTCAACGCCGTCATGCGCCGGCTGACCCGCGAAGGACTTGAACCGCTGCCGCCGCGCGAAGCCGGACGTGTCGCGACGCCGGAATGGCTTTGGCATGAATGGGTGAATGATTACGGCGTCGAACTGGCGCTGGACATTGCGGCGGCGAACCTGGAAGAAGGTGCTGTCGACGTAACCGTCAAGCGCGACCCCGAGGGCTGGGCCGAAAAACTGAACGGGACGCTGATGCCAAGCGGCAGCATCCGGCTCAGCGGCGGCGGCTTCATTCCCGATCTCCCCGGCTTTGCCGAAGGAGAGTGGTGGATACAGGGCGCGGCGGCAGCGCTGCCGGCGAAACTATTCGGCGACCTGCAAGGCAAAACGGTCATCGACCTCTGCGCAGCGCCGGGTGGCAAAACCGCGCAGCTTGCGGCCATGGGCGCGACGGTCACCGCGCTCGACCGCTCCGCCATGCGCGTGAAGCGCCTTGACGAAAACATGGCGCGGCTCGGCTTCACCGTGGAAACCGTCATCGCGGACGGCGCAACCTGGCAGCCGAAGGAAAGAGCGGACGCCGTGCTGCTCGACGCGCCTTGCTCGGCGACGGGTACGATCCGACACCAGCCCGACGTGCTGCGGCTGAAAGATATTCGCGACCAGGAAAAGCTTGCAGCCCTGCAACGGCGACTGCTTGTGAATGCGCTCGATATGCTTAAACCGGGCGGTACCCTTGTTTATTGCACCTGCTCGCTGCAAAAGGCTGAAGGAGAGAGCCAGACCACCTGGCTTCTCCAGCAAGCCTTGCCAGTCCAGCTCGCTTCCATTACTGCGGGCGAGATCGGGGGGATGGAGGAAATGCTCTGCGCACGCGGTGACGTGCGCTGCCTGCCGCAACATTTCGCAGGTTACGGGGGCAGCGACGGCTTTTACATTGCGCGTTTCCGGCGTAATGCTTGATTTGGAACGATTTCCTTCCTTTCGCGTAGGTTGCCGGTACACCTAGCAAAAGGGAGAGAGGCCATGACGGACCAGAAAACCGAAACCAAACGCGACGAAATTTCGCAGGATCCCCTCGTGAAGAGCCTGAAAAGCCACGGTGAACGCGCCGCTGCCGAATTGCGCGTGCGCGAACTCGAGAAAGCCAGCGTGAAATCTCCGGCAGGCGAGCAAGCGGATTAATAAAAAATTAAGGAACCGTCCTGTTGCGCGCTTGTATGTTTCCCGACCGGATAAAAAACGGAGGCACATTATGAGCGACAATATGCAAGACCAGGTCCATCAAGAGCAGCTTCGCCAGGAGATGATCATGAAGGACCAGATGCGCCAGGACCAGATCAAGAAAGAATTGCAGCAGCAGGACCAGCTCCGCGCGGAACAGATCCGCCAGCAGGACGAACTCCGTGCCGCGCAGATCCGGACCGAAGATCTCAAGAAAAGCGGCCTGACGGACGCGTCTATCGACACGATCCACTAAGGTTGTCTCGCAGTAACGGGGCAAGGCCGCGGCTGAACGGCTTGCCCCGTTATTTATTGCGCGTTTAACACCGCTCGCCAAACGCCAGGACATGTATCTCGCCCACCTCCTCGACGCGCAGCAGCAGGCCCGCATCATTTAGCTGCTGCTGGAGTTCTTCTTTGGTGAACGCGGCGCACAGGGAATTGTAGAAATCCCTTCGCAGCACTTCCGGTTCATTCGGCGAAAGGCGGTCGACGATCGCCTCGGCCTCCGCCGTGCTTTGAGGCCTGCGCAAATCAGCGACGAAGATGAAACTGTGTCTCGGCGCAACCTGCGAAATCGTTCGCCACAACACCTCCGGTTGATGAAGCTGGTGCAGCAGGCTGTGGCTCATCACGACTTCATAATCCTCGAGCGGTATGTCGCCGGCGGGAATAAGCGCTTCCACGAAATCCATGCGCTCCGCAATATTTGCGCGCATCATGCGCCGGCGTGACAATTCCAGCATCGCAAACGATCCATCGACGCCGACGAATTGCGCGCGCGGGTATTTCTTTGCAAAGCGCTCAAGTATATCGCCGGAGCCGCAGCCTAGATCAAGCACGCTGCCTGTCACCTCGCGCGCATATCTTGCCGCAAACAATTCCACGCGCGCGCCATGCGCCGCAGAAAAATCGGCGCGGTCATAGGCCTCGGCCTGCGCCATGTCTTCCATCAATTCAGGTTCGGGGATGCGCTGCATACGAGATTCCATATCGTCTAATTTTACCGGAATCAAACTTTTAAATTGCCCGATTCGTAGGCAGGTGTTATAAAAAGCATATGAGTCAACGGGTTCGCATCGCACCTTCAGTTCTATCCGCAGATTTCTCGAGATTAGGCGAGGAAATCAAAGCCGTTGATGCCGCGGGCGCTGACTATATACATCTTGATGTCATGGACGGCCATTTCGTGCCGAACATCACCTTCGGCCCCGTCGTGCTTGAATCCTTACGGAAAACTTCGGCCAAAGTCTTCGACGTCCACCTCATGATCTCGCCCGTCGACCAGTTCATCGAAGGCTTTGCGAAAGCAGGCGCCGACATCATCACCTTTCATCCCGAAGCGGGCGCGCATCCGCACCGAACGGTCCAGCTGATCAAGTCATTCGGCAAGAAGGCGGGCATTTCGCTCAACCCGTCGACGCCGGTCAGCGTACTCGACCACCTGCTGCCCGATCTTGACCTCGTGCTGATCATGACGGTCAATCCCGGCTTCGGGGGACAGAAATTCATTCCGCTGCTCGACAAGATCAAAGCGGTCCGCGAACGCATCAACGCATGCGGCAAGCAGATCGATCTAGAAGTCGATGGCGGGATAAACCCGGAAACCGCGAAACAGGTCATTGGCGCAGGCGCCGATGTGCTGGTCGCGGGCACCGCGGTGTTCAAGGAAAAAGACTACGCAGACGCCATCCGGCGCCTTCGCGGTTAAAAAAAAGAACGGCGATACAGGGGTTTTGTGTCCGGGAGGGGTCCCGGCGCGAAAGGGGTTATACGATGTTTTTGACTGAAGGACTCAGTTTCAAGGGGATTCGCCCGCTGCAAAGGCTGGCGATCGGCAATCCGCTGGCGGGGCTCTCGCTGCCCCAGCGCGTTCCCGATCACCTGCGCTGCGTGCCGCCAGATCCTTGGGGCGGCGATGCGCAGAAGGGCCGCGATATCATCAACGGCATCTTCCGCTTCGCCGGCCAGACGATCGAAAAGAACGACCTCTCTTGGGGCCCTGCGAATGCCAAGCCCGAATGGCTGGCCGAACTGCACGGCTTCGAATGGCTGCGCGATCTGCGCTCCGCCGGCGGCGACCGCGCGCGGCGCATGGCGCGCGAAATGGTGGCCAACTGGCTGTCGCGCTATCAGAAACCCGACGCCATCGCCTGGCGCGCCGATATCATGGGCGTGCGCCTTGCAACCTGGATTTCCTTCCATGATTTTTTCTGTGGCGCGGCCGCCGATGACTTCCGCCACGAATATTTCTCGAGCCTTGCGCGCCAGGCGCGGCACCTGCAAAAAGTCCTTCCCGCGGGGCTGTCGGGCATTCCGCTCATGCGCGCCCTGAAGGGCCTGGCCTATTCCGGTCTTTGCCTCGAGGATGGCGAGCAGCGCCTCGAGCAGGCGTTCAAGGGCATCCTGTTCCAGATCAAGGAACAGCTGCTGGCCGATGGTGGGCATATTTCCCGCAGCCCGCAATCAACGTTTGAATTCCTGCAGATCCTCGTCGATCTGCGCACAGCGCTCACGGCCGCCAAGGTTGAACTCCCCGCCGAAGTGCAGCATGCGATCGACCGCATCGCGCCCGCCGTCAAGTTCTTCCGCCACGGCGACGGCGCGCTCAGCCATTTCAACGGCGCGCAGGAAGGCCAGAGCGGCATCTGCGATTCAACGCTGATGCATTCGGGCGCGCGCGGCAAGGCGATGAAGTCGCTGCCCCATTGCGGCTATGAAAAAATCACGCTCGGCCGCGCAGCGGTGATCATGGATGTCGGCCAGCCGCTGATGTCGCGCTATGCCGACCGCGCCCATGCCGGCCTGCTCAGCTTTGAATATTCCTACGGCAAGGATCGCGTCTTCGTGAACTGTGGCACGTCGGAGGTGTCGGGCAAGTGGCGGGAAATGTTGCGCTCGACAGCCGCGCATACCACGGTTGCGGTCGATCACCGGAACTCCTGCACGATCGGGCAGGACGGGTTGCTGCAAAGCCGTCCCGATATCCGCCACAAGCGGCAGGAAGACGACGAGATCGCGATGATCGAGGCGAGCCATAACGGCTACATGCCGCGCCACGGGCTCACCCACCTGCGCGTCGTACGCCTTCACGACAACGGCGAAATGCTGCTCGGTGAAGACCAGCTAAATGGGAAGTCGGGCGTTGAATTTCACGCGCGTTTCCATCTGCATCCGAATATCCAGGCATCGCTCATCAATGACGGGCAGGAAATCCTCCTGCGCGCGCGCTCGGGAACCGGATGGCGTTTCCACGCGCAGGGCGGCGCGCTCGCGCTCGAGGAAAGCGTCTATGCGGGGGAGGGCGAAACGCCGCGCCGCACGCAGCAGATCGTCATCGCAGGCATGACGCAAGGCGGCCCGACAACAATCGCCTGGGAACTCCGCCGCGAGAAAATCTGATATTTCAGCCGCTTACTGTTTAATGCTGTTTTAAGCGCGTTTTGCTATAATAGCGCGCATGGACAAGCTTGGAGACATATTCGCGCGCGCGGCCGATAGCGTTTTCGGCACGGGACAACGCGCGCCAGTCTTCCCGCAAATTCCGCCGCAGCCGGTCACGCTGCAACAGGCGATCGAGATTTTCGATCGCATCGCCGCCATGAAGGACCTTGGTTTCGACGCGCCGCACGAGGGTTGTTTCGCCCGCGCGCATTTGTCACTGCGCCGGATGTTCGGCATGGGTCTGACACCGAAAAAGGCCTGGGCCTTTGAGCCGTCAGGCGGTTCCCTCAAAGTCCGGCTTGAAGACGGGCGCAAGGCGGTCTGGTGGGCGCATGTCGCGCCAGCATTGCCTGTGCGGATGCCGGATGGCCGGGTGACCGACCTCGTTCTCGACCCCTCGCTTTTCGATGGTCCCGTGAGCCTGAAGGAGTGGGGCAGGGCGATGGAGGCAAAGGACGATCAACTCATGTTTGCCGAGGCAGGCAGCGCGCCGCGCGGCCACCATGGGGATTACAATGGCTGGGGCCGCACCGACCAGAAGACCGACAGCCGCGCCGCGAGCGAAATCGCGGAGTCTTTTGCCGAAGATCCGGGATACAAACTGCTGCGCCATCGCAGCTCTCTACGGCCCGTCCTTGCGGGTGCGCAGCTTTTCGCCAAACCTCAAACTTTGCCGCGCTAACCGAACAGCTTGTTGAAATTTACCTGCGGACGCGGCTGCGGACGAATGCTGTCTTTCAGGAATTCCTCCAGCGGGCGTTTGGCATGTTTCGCCGCGGCGTCCATAAAGGCGAGATAGGCCTGGCCGAGTGGCGTGCCTTTTTCGACCGCGTCGACATATTCCGCTGCCGTATAACCGCGCCCACCCAAAATCATCTCACCGACGTCCTGTTTGGTTTCCGCCCAGGCGCGCAGCAGGTCGATCGTCAGCTTCTTGGTGTTTTCGTCCATGAAATCCCCGTAACAGGTTCCAGCCCCCAGCTTATGGCGCGAGGATTAATACAGGGTTAATTAAAAACGCCCGCCCCTGCGTTAACAGGGACGGGCGCTTTCTACTCCGTGGCAACTTAATACTTGATGCCTTTTTTCTTGATCTTGCTGAGCGCGGACAGCTGCTGCAGCTTGCCCATTTTGGTGTCCGGGCCGAAGCCGAATTCCTCGGCAAGCTGTTTTGCGACGGGCGCCGCTTTTTTCAGCTTGTCGGCGGCATCGCTGCCGTTCGATTCAGCAAGCTCGATGACCTTTTTCAGGCTGTGCTCGGGATCGGCATTCAGGTCGATCTCCAGCTCGGTCACTGCGCGCTTGAAGAGGTGCTCGCCCGTCGATTTCGCGTTGAAGAGCTTCGCGATGGTCGAGGTGGTGCCGATATTCGGGTCGAGAACGGTGCGGAATTGCTTGTCGACGAAATCGCTGATGTCGCGGATCAGCTGTTCGGTTTTGGGTGTCCATTCAACCATATTCTGTGCTCCTCGTAACTTTTGATTTTGTGGCAGTATAGGCTGGTTTATGGATATGTCAATCGTTAAGTAAAATAAGAAAGGTCTTTAAAATCAGAGCTTTATATGTCCTTTGTCATTCTTGGGCAAAGCGAAGGATCTCTCCGGTTTTCCGCCTGAGGTAGAACCTTCGCTCAGCTCGGGATGACAATCGCTAAAAAGGGATTATTTACCCGTTGTTCCTATACTGGGCAGGTTGTACGGAGGGCGCTTATGCCAGCAGCAAAAAAGGATTTCGAGGACTGGGAGCATGTGCTGTGGTTCTTCGCCGGCCACCTGCTGAAGGTGCATGACGCGCATGTCAAAAGCACGGTCGAGCTGGAATCTGAAATCGGCGCTTTCAACGACGAATTACACGCGATTATCGCGGATTATATCGACGCGACGAAGCAAAAGATGGCGCTGCCGAAATCCGGCCCGAAAGACAATAAAGCTGCTATTATCGAGCGCGAATACTACCGGCTCTACGACCGGATGAAAGAATACATCAACACGATGGACTGAGGGATCTTTGATGAAGGCTGCCCACACTTATCTGGACTGGATTCCACCTTTGGGACGCCTTCGTTTTTTTACGTTGAGCCTGATCCCCACGGTTTTACAGGTTTGGACCATGCGGCTGTCGCAGGGCGATGGGCAAGTCGTGCTGCTTGCTTGCCTGATCTCGCTCCCTTTTGTTTTCCCGCTGGTATACGGTAGAATTCAGGACGTCGAAAAAGGGCAGGGCAGAAAAACGCTGTTGCTGCCGGTCTGGCTGGTATTGACGGCCATCATGGTTTGTCTCAACGCCTATGTGGCTTTTTACCCCGTGGACGAACAGCTTTTGCCATTGGGCGTAGCATCTCTTCTCCCCTTGATGGCATGTTACACTTACCTGTCCTTCAAGCGCGGGGAGAAAGCAAGCGGCGGGCCAGGTCTTCCCCTTCAAGTAAAAGGGATTCCGCAGCTGGGGCGCCTGCTTTATATCTTGCTGGTTATCTGCGTCTTAGCCGGAGAAATTTTGAGCGTCAAATTGTCGCATAATGACATCTTGGTTGCCGACATTGCCAATTTCGCCGCGGCCCTCGTTTTATTTGTGCTTGGTTGCGGGCGCATCTCCGACATAGAAAAGGAGCGCGGCAAGTCGTCCGGGCTGCTGGATGCATGGTTGATATTGCAAATCATCTTCGTGCCCTTGAGTTTCTATGGTGCTCGCCACGAATTTACCCCGAGGGATTTGCCGGTGCTGATGCCGGCAATCATCTTTTTCTTCGGGCTTAATCTATACCTTTTCCTGAAGCGCGGGGAAAAGGCAATTGCCGCCAAACAGGAATCGCAGGCGCGGATTCCCGCCGGCGTCGCAGAAGCTCAAACCGAGGCCGTAACGTGACCGACAAAAAGCCCCCCTCCAAACCCCGCAACCCGCGCGGCGCACAGAAAAAAGTGCGTGTGAAGACGCGCGCCAAGCGCAGCATTTCCTCCGCGCGCTGGCTGGAGCGGCAACTGAACGATCCTTACGTCGCGCAGGCGAAGAGTGACGGCTTCCACAGCCGCGCCGCCTACAAAATTCAGCAGATGCATGACGACCTGAACCTGTTCAAGGCGGGGATGCGCGTCATCGATCTGGGCGCGGCGCCGGGCGGCTGGACGCAGGTCGCGTGCGAAATCGTCAAGCCCAAGAAAACCGGCGGCAAGGTGGTCGCAATCGATTACCTCGACATGAAACCGGTCGCCGAAGCGATTTTCTTCAAGCTTGATTTTATGGATAACGATGCGCCACAGAAACTGACCGATGCCGTGGGCGGCAAGGCCGATGTCGTTATGTCAGACATGGCGCCGCCGACGATGGGCCACCGTGAAACCGACCATATCCGCATCATGATGCTGGCCGAGGCGGCATATGAATTCGCGCATGAAATCCTCGTGCCCGGCGGGACCTTCCTGTGCAAGGTGTTCCAGGGTGGGTCCTCCGAGACGCTGCTCAAGCAGCTGAAAAAAGATTTTACGCGAGTGAAGCACGTTAAACCCCATGCCAGCCGCAGCGATTCAGCGGAAATGTATGTTGTGGCAATGGGGTTCCGGGGCTAAAATCAGGCGGTTAAACGGCGGCCCGCGTTCTGCGGCGCTTTGGGGGAAATATGAAAAGAAACGCGACAATCAAAGAGCAGCTGAATTTCTCGGACGTGCTGCTGCTGCCCGGTGAAACCAACATCAAGCCGGGCGAGGTCAGCCTCAAGAGCCGGCTTACGAAATCGATCGAACTGAACATCCCCCTTGTCGCGGCTGGGTCTGACAACGTCACGGAAAGCCCCATGGCGATCACGATTGCGCAGGCGGGCGGTCTCGGCGTCATTCACGACAACATGCCGCTCGGCAAACAGGTGGAAGAGGTGCGCCGCGTCAAGCGCGCGGAGGGCGAAATCGTTCAGAGCCCCATTACCGTCTCGCCTGAGTCCAGCGTGGCCGAGGCGCTCGACCTCATGACCACCTACAAAATCTCCGGCCTGCCCGTTATCGAGCAGCCGTCGCAGAAAGTGGTCGGCATCATCACCAATCGCGACCTGCGCTTCTTCGAGGACTTCGCCAAGCCCGTGAGCGAGCTGATGACCAAACAGGTCGTCACGGTGAAGGGCAAGCCCAACATGGCGCATGTGAAGCAATTGCTGCACGAGCACCGCATCGAAAAAATCGTCGTGACCGATGACCAGGGCAAGCTCACCGGCCTTGTCACGGTGAAAGATATCGAGAAACTGTCGCGCTTCCCGGCGGCCGCGCGCGACCAGTTCGGCCGCCTGCGCGTGGGGGCCGCGATCGCTATTGGCAAGGACGCGCTCGACCGCGCCGCCGCCATGACCGACGCAGGTCTCGATGTCGTCTTCATCGACGTCGCCCACGGTCATACCAAGGAAGTGGCGGCAACCGTCAGCCGCATCCGGCAGCAGCGCTCCAGCGAAGTGCAGATCGTCGCGGGCAACGTCGCGACGGCGAATGCCGCCCGCAGCCTCATCGACGCGGGCGCGGATGCGATCAAGGTCGGCATGGGCCCGATGCCCGGCGCCGTGCTGCGCGGGCAGCTTGGCATCGGCGTGCCGCAATTCTCCGCCATTCTCGCGGTTGTCGAGCAGTGCGAGATGCAGGATATCCCCGTTCTCGTCGATGGCGGCGTGGAGGACGCGGGCGCGCTCGTAAAGGCGCTGGCCGCGGGTGCCGAAAGCGTCGTCATGAGCCATCTTTTCGCCGGCACGGACGAAGCGCCCGGCGAGGTCGTGTATCAGGGCGGCAACGCCTACAAGGTCGTCAATCCGATGGCCAAGGCCCAGCACCGCCCGTCGCATACGACGCAGGTCGCCGATCCTTACCGCATCGACGAAGACCCGGTCGATACCTCCGTTCCCTATCGCGGCTCCGTTACGCATATGGTCAACCAGCTCGTGACCGGCCTGCGCACCTCAATGGCCTATCTCGGCGCGAAGGACCTCCGCGACTTGCGCGAATACGCCGAATTCGTTCGCGCGAAATAACCAGCAAAGGCCAATGCCGCCATGACACCAGCTGCAAGAATACAGGCGGTTATCGAGATATTGACCGAAGTTCTCGCCGTCGAAAAACCGGCCGACGCGGTCGCCAGCTTTTACTTCCGCAACCGCCGCTTCATCGGCTCGAAGGATCGCGCGGCGATCCAGCTGCGCTTCTTTCGCGTCATGCGCGAATATCACCGCCTGTCCTGGTGGATCACGCAGAACGGCGGCCGCGTCGACGCGCGCACGCTGACCATCGCCGACCTGATCCTGCACAAGGAATTCGACGCGAAAGCGGTCAACGAGATTTTCTCGGGCGCGCAATATGCGCCGCTCGAAATGACCAAGCCGGAGCGTGACCTTACCCGCGCGCTGATGGGCAAGGGGCTCGAGACGCCGGAAATGCCGGAGCGCGAGCGCCTCGAGTGTCCCGAATGGGCATACCCGCTCCTGAAGGAAGTGCTCGGGCCGAACCTTGAAAACGAGCTGCAGGCGATGATGACGCCTGCGCCGCTCGATCTTCGCGTCAATGCGATCAAGGCGTCGCGCGACGAGCTGCTGGCCGAATTCCGCCGCGACGGACTGGATGCGGAGCCAGGCAAAATTTCCCCGCTTTGTATCCGCATGCGCAACCGCCCGCCGATTGCGCAGCATGAATTTTATAAAAACGGCCTCGTTGAGATTCAAGACGAAGGCTCGCAGATGGTCGCGCTCCTCGCCCAGGCAAAACCAGGAGAACAGGTCGCCGATTTCTGCGCGGGAGCGGGTGGCAAGACGCTCGCGCTTGGCGCGTCGATGAACAACAAGGGCCGCATCGTTGCGATGGACGTGCTCGACAAGCGTCTCGAGCGGGCCAAGGAACGTTTCCGCCGCGCAGGGCTGCACAACATCGAAACCCGCGCGCTGACATCGGAGCGGGACAAGTATGTGAAACGGCACGAGAGGCACTTCGACCTCGTCCTAGTGGATGCGCCCTGCACGGGCGTCGGCACCTGGCGGCGCGACCCCGACAAGCGCTGGCGCATGCTCGGCCCCGGCATCTCCTCGCTCGTGCCCTTGCAGAAAAACATTATCGACTCTGCCTACCGGATGGTGAAGCCGGGCGGGCGCCTCGTTTACGCGACCTGTTCGCTGCTGCCGGATGAAAATGAGCGGCAGGTGGAAACCTTCCTCGCCGCGCATCCCGAATTCACGCTGAAGCCGGCGAAGGAACTGGTGGACATCAAGGGCGCCGGCGATTACCTCAAGCTCACCCCCGCGCAGCACGACACCGACGGCTTTTTCGCGGCTGTCCTGGTGCGCAACAAATCGGAGGCGGCGGCGTGACGACCAACGACCACAAGACGCTGGCGGAAGCCGAACGCCTTGCGGGGAAACTGCCCGGGCTGCTGCTCGAGGCCGAAAAGGTCGCGCATACCTTCATGAAGGGCGTCCATGGCCGCCGGCGCGTCGGGCAGGGCGAAAGCTTCTGGCAGTTCCGCCAGTACCAGCCCGGCGACCAGCGCCGCGACATCGACTGGCGGCAATCCGCCAAGCGCGGCGAAGCTTTCGTCCGCCAGATGGAGTGGGAAGCTTCGCAGACACTGTGGCTTTACCGCGACGCAACGGAATCCATGAACTATCGCGGCTACAAGAACCTGCCGACGAAAAAGGAATTCGCCGAAACGTTGCTGCTCGCGCTTGCCATCGTGACGCTGAACGGCGGCGAACAGGTCAGCCTGCTTGGCACCGATCTTGCGCCGCAGACCAATTACAATTCCGTGCAGCGCATTTTCGAATATCTTCCGGTCCAGAAGCAGATGGCCGAAACCGGCCGCGCGATTGCCGCGCGGTCCGAGGCAATCCTGATCAGCGACTTCTATTACCCCGTCGAGCAAGTGGCGCATTTCTGCCAGAAGCTGGCGCTGCGGGGCGTCAGCGGAAGTCTGGTGCAGGTCTACGATCCGTCCGAGAAGAACCTGCCCTTCAAGGGCCGCACGAAATTCTACGATATCGAGGCGTCGGGCGCCGCCCCCATCGACGTGCCCCAGGTGGAGGCAATCGCGGAAGAATACCACCGCCGCTTCCTCGCCCATCAGGACAAGCTTGCGGAACTCGCGCGGCGCATAGGCTGGAAATTCTTTCATACAAACACGGCCGCGAAGCCGGAAGACGTGCTGACGCGCCTCTACGACGATCTCGCGGTCAAGAAGGGGAAGACGTAAATGTTTTCCCTCGCTGGCCTCAGTTTCCTCTCACCCTTCCTGCTCGCTGCGCTGGCCGGCATTCCGGTGCTGTGGTGGATCCTGCGGGTCATGCCGCCGCGTCCCAAGGCCGTCAAGTTTCCCGCCTTCTTCCTGCTGCAGGACCTGAAAACCGATTTGCGCACGCCGGCGCATACGCCCTGGTGGCTGCTGCTGCTGCGCTCGATCATCGTTGCGCTTTTCATCTTCGCGATGGCGGAGCCGATCATGAAGCTGTCCGCCGGACTGCCAGGGTCCGGCGGCAACGTGATGGTCGCCATCGATAACGGCTGGGCATCCGCGGCGAACTGGCTGCAGCGGCAGGAAAAGCTGCGGGAGTTCCTCTCGCAGGTGCGCCGCTCTGACCGCCCTGTGATCTTCCTGCTGACCGCGGCCGACGAAGGCGACGGCAAGCTGCATTATTTCGGGCCGATGGAGGAGGGTGAGGCGCAAGCCTTCGCCGCGCACCTGAAGCCTGTCGCCTGGCCGACCGATCACCAAGCCGCCGCCGCGCTCGCCGCGGAGGTGAATGGCAAGCACAAGATTTCGCATACCGTCTTCCTCAGCGACGGCGTCACGCAGCAGACCGCGGATGGCCGCGCCTTCATGGATGCCTTGCGTCCCGGCGGCGGCCTGACCCTCGTGAAGGACGAGAAAGTCAACACGCCCTATATCCTGCGGAAAAAGGCTGTAAAGCCCGGCTCCCTCGACCTGACCGTTGAGCGGCTGAACGGCGCGCTCACGCAGGAGGCGCAGCTACTCGCGGCCTATGCGCCGGACGGCAGCGTACTCGACAACGTCAAGGTTGAATTCGGCGCCGGCCAGCGCACGACCGACGTGAAATGGGACGTGCTGAACGAGATGCGCAGCAAGGTCAGCCGTATCGGGCTGCAGCGCACGCCGATGGCCTCCGCCACTTACCTGACGGATTCACAGTGGCAGCAGCGCCCGGTCGGCATCATCGCCGATATCGCCCATAAGGAAAGCGACAGCTTCCTGAACGAGGTCTATTACCTGAAACGCGCGCTCGAAACCGGTGGCGGGCTTGAAATCGACGATGTCGACAAGCTGCTCGGCAAGTCGCTCTCCGCGATCATCTGGCCGGACGCTGCGCCGCTCACAGCGATCGAGCGCGTTGACCTGCTGAAATGGGTGGAGCAAGGCGGTTTCCTCATCCGCTTCGCCGGCCCCAACCTCGCCGCCAATCCGGAGGATCCGCTGCTGCCCGTTCGGTTGCGGTTCGGCCTGCGCGCGCTTGAGGGCGCGATGACCTGGGAAAAGCCGGTCAAGCTGAACCAGACGATCCCGGAGGGCAGCCCGCTGCTGGGCCTGGAAGTTCCGCCCGATGTGCTCGTCACGCGTCAGGTGCTGGCGGAGCCGACGCCCGAAACCTTCGAGCATACCTGGCTCCAGCTGGACGACGGCACGCCGCTGCTGACGGGTGCCGCCATCGGCAAGGGCGAGATCGTGCTGATCCACACCACCGCCGGCACCGACTGGTCGAATTTCTGCTATTCGGGCCTGTACGTCGCCGCGCTGCAGCGCATGATTTCGCTCTCGACCGGCATCAGCGATTACAAAGCTGAATCCCTGCTCTCGCCCTTTATGGTGCTGGACGGCTTCGGCAAACTGCAACCGCCGGGACCGAAATCCATCATTTCTGCGCTCGACCCGAAAAAAGGCTTTACCCCCACCGCTGTCACGCCCCCCGGGCTGTACGGGACGGAAAAACAGTTTTCGGTCTTCAACCTGGGCGACGCGCTGCCGCAGATGGTGGCGCTCGGCGATATTCCGGCGGGCGTCACGGTTGACGAATACAAACTCTCCGGCGAGCGGGGCATGAAACCCGATTTCCTGAAATGGGCGCTCCTGCTGCTGCTCGTGGACACGCTCCTCACGCTCTGGATGCGCGGCGCCTTCGCGCAGGTGCGCCGCGGCGCGGCCGTGATTGTTTTCGCGGCGCTGCTCGGCGCTGCGCCTGCGCAGGCGCAGGATGAAATGACCGCCATCGATCTTTCCTCCAATATCTACCTCGCCTATGTCGAGACCGGCGACAGCGGCCTCGATATGGTCAGCTATAACGGCCTCATGGGCCTGATGCAGGTCATCAACAGCCGCACCACGATCAGGATCAAGGGCGTGCGCGGCGTGAACCTCGCCGCCGACCCGCTTTATTTCTACCCGATGATCTACTGGCCGATGACGCCCGTGCAGCCGCCCCTCTCGACGGTCGCCGCGCGCAACATTGCCAATTACATGGCGCAGGGCGGCCTGGTGCTGTTCGACACGCGCGACCAGCAATTCGCGGATCAGAACGGCGAGGTCAGGAACGCGACCATCGGCACCAAGCAGCTGCGCACGGTGTTGGCCGGCATCAATCTGCCGGAGCTGAAGGAAGTCGCGCGCGGCGACATCCTGACCAAGACTTTTTACCTGCTCGATGAATTCCCGGGCGCCTATGGCGGCGGACATCTGTGGATGGAGAAGGAGCCGAGCGCGAATAACGACGGCGTCACCGCCGCGCTCATCGGCGGCAATGACTGGGCGGCCGCCTGGTCGCAAAGCTACGAAGACCGCGCACGCTTCCCCGTCGTGCCGGGCGGGGAGATGCAGCGCGAAATGGCATACCGCTTCGGCGTCAACGTCATGATGATGGCGCTTGCCGGCAATTATAAATCCGACCAGGTCCACGTGCCCTACATCCTCGAAAGGTTGCATCGCCAATGACAACCTTCGAATGGTCGCCCTACCTGCCGCAATTCTGGTACATCTATCTCGGCCTGCTCGGGGTGTTCGCGCTGACGCTGGCCGTCTTCCGCCGGATGCGCGATTTCTTCTGGCGCGCCGCGTTCTTTTTTATCCTGATCGGGGTGTTGCTGAACCCCGTCATCCTGAACGAAATCCGCCAGGGGTTGCCTGACAAGCTGGTCATCATCCTGGACGACAGCCCCAGCCAGAAGCTCGGCGGCAGGGACAAGGTGGCCGAAGAAGCGCTGCAATATATCCAGTCCACGCTCGCCAAGAAGTCGAATGTCGAGCCAGTGGTCATCCGCTCCTCAACGGCGCAGGAAAGTGAATCAACAAACCTGTTCACCCTCCTGCGTAACAATCTCTCGACCATCCCGATGTCGCAGGTTGCCGGCACGGTACTCATCACCGACGGCCAGGTGCATGACGTGCCGAAGGATCTCGGCGCGCTCGACCGGCTCGGTCCCTTTCATGCCGTGCTGACCGGCACCAGAAAGGAATTCGACCGCAAGATCACCGTCGTCGCCGCGCCTAAATACGGCGTGCTGAATGAAAACGTCACCGTCCGCGTAAAGGTGGAGGAATTCGGCCGCAGCATGAATGCCCCCTCGACCGTCACGATCAAGCAGGACGGCCAGACGGAGCAGGTCGCAAGCCTGATGCCGAACGAGGAACGCGAATTCAGCTTCCGCATTTCCCATCCCGGCCAGAACATCCTCGAATTCGTGATGCCGGTGGAGGAAGGCGAGCTTTCTGGCGGGAATAACAGCGCGCCCGTCATCGTCAACGGCATCCGCGACCGTTTGCGCGTGCTCCTGGTCTCCGGCTCTCCGCATATGGGCGAACGCGCCTGGCGCAACCTATTGAAATCCGATCCCGCGATCGACCTCGTGCATTTCACCATCCTGCGCTCGCCGGAATCGATGGATGCCACGCCGCCGAACCAGTTGTCGCTGATTGTCTTCCCGGTCGAGGAATTGTTCGAGAAAAAGATCAAGGACTTCGACCTGATCGTCTTCGACCGCTACCAGGCATATAACATGGTCATGCAGCCTTCCTACTTCACGAATATCGCCAATTACATCCGGCAGGGCGGGGCGTTCCTCATGGCGCTCGGCACGGCGGAGGCGAAACAGTTCGGCATTACGGGCGGCAGCATCAGCGCGGCGCTTGACAGCCAGCTGCCGCTGGTGGCGACGGGCGGCGAAACTGCGCGCCTGCCATTCCGCCCCGTGCTCTCGACACTCGGCGCGCAGCACCCGATCACCGCCGACCTGATGCGCCAGTTCCGCGAAAAGAAATGGGGCCAGTGGTACGCGCAGGCCGAAACCATGAAACAGCGCGGCGAAACGCTCATGACCGGCATCGACGGCCGCCCGCTGCTGGTCATCGACAAAGTGGCGGAGGGCCGCGCCGCCGTGCTCGCCTCGGACAACGTCTGGCTCTGGGGCAAGGGCATCGGCGGCCAGTCCGGCCCTTACACCGAGCTCCTGCGCAATCTCGCCCACTGGCTCATGAAGGAACCGGAGCTCGAGGACGACTTCATCAAGGCCGAAGCCCGCGGCAACACGATTACCGTGTCCGAGCGCGACCTGACGCCCGAGGAAAAGACGGTGATGATGACCGCACCCTCCGGCGCGCAGTCACTTGTTAAAATGACGGACAAGGAACCTGGCTGGATCCGCGCGAATGTGCAGGCGCCCGATCACGGCATTTACAGCTTCGACAACGGCCTCAAGAAGGCATTCGTCGTCGTAGGCTCGGCCCGCAACGAGGAATTCGCCGATGTCCATACGACCGAGGAAAAGCTGAAGCCCGTCATCCACGCGACAGGCGGCGGGATCGTCTGGTTCCAGGAGAATCGGGATTTCGCGCTGCGGGACGTCTCGTCGAATGTCCGCGCGATGGGCGGCGATGACTGGATCGGCATGAAGCGCAACTCGGCTTATACGATCGATAATATCGAGAGTCTCGCACTCCTGCCCAATGCCTTGAGTTTATTAATTATTCTGCTCGGCGCGGTCTGGATGTGGTGGCGGGAGAGCGGTGCCAAGTAACCGCTGCGCCGCCGCAATTGCGAGTGATTTGCAGAAACTTTTTGACAGCGAAAGGTATTTATATACAATCAACAACACTGGTTCGCGGAATCATTGAGACTTACCACAGGGATAAAACGCTATGGCAAGCATGAAAGCTAAACTGGGTCAAAACCCCTCGCAGCAAAAACAATTCGTTCCGGGTGCGCCTACCCAGAACCGCTCGGGCCCCGCGCAGGACGCGCCCAAGACGCCGACCAAGTAACCGCATCTTCGCGGATGCAATAAAAAACGCCGGGATTTATTCCCGGCGTTTTTATTTATCGTCATCCCCGCGCAGGCGGGGAGGACGGCGAGGAAGGTCTAATGTTTTAGGCCAGCAATTCTTCCGCAGCGGCCAGACTCTCGACATAGGTCACCAGTTCGCCGTTGAACCCCACCATTTGCAGCACCGATTCCGGCTGCCCCGTCGCGCCGGCGAAGACGATGCGCCCGCGATTGGCATGGGCCCGCTTCAGCAGCGACACGAACAGGCCCACGCCATGACTGTCGAGGAAATCCGCCTCGCTCAGGTCCACGACGAAATTGACGCAGGATGGCGGCGCTTCCTGCTGCAGCGCAGGTCGCGCAGAGAGCACGGTGCTGGCATCGACGAAGCCGATGAATTTGATCAGCGCGTAGAGCGGCGTGTTTTTGACCTCGAAGCGGCTGGTGATGCTCATGTGTTGCCTCCGAATGCGGCGACGATCAGCGTAGCGTCGTCCTTGTTGCGATTCTTTTCCGCGCCCGCGCGCCAGCCGCGCCACAGCGCCGCGCCAAGCTCGGCGGGAGGGGCGGCCGCATGCTCCGACGCGAGCCGCAGCAGCGCCGCGCGGTCTCTGCCTTGTTCGAATGCGTCGAGGAAGCCGTCTGTTGCGAATATAATCTTGTCGTTTTCGTCGAGCTGCAGCGTCTTCAGCGCATAGCCGCCGACGCTGCCGAGGGCGGGCAGGGGGCCGGCAATCGCAATCGCTTCTGCGCCTTCCGCGCGCACGAGGATCGGAGCGGGATGGCCGGCCGATGCGATGGCGACCGCGCCCTTCGGGAACAGCTGGAACCCCTGCGCGGTCAGGATGACGGATTCGAGGAAGGGGTCCCCGTCAATCGCCGCGCTCAGGGATTTCAGGAACTGCGCAGGATCGGCGCTATCCTTCGCCTGCTGGCGAAACAGGCTGCGCAGATAGCCGGCATAGGCATAGGCAAAGAACTTCGCCTGCGGCCCATGGCCCATCACATCGGCAAGCACGCAGAGCATATGCGCGGGCGTTTCATGATGCAGCGTGAAATCCCCGCCGCCGGCCTCTGCCGCCTCCGTCAGCACCGTCAGCCGCCAGCCGCCAAAGCTTTCCGGCAGCGCGGGCGCCAGCGCGCGGGTCAGGTCCTGCTGGAATTTTCCCTCCAACCCCTGCCGCACTTGCAGGCTGCGCGTGATCAGCCGCGCGACCACGCTGCGCAGCCGCTCGCGCGCGACCGGCTTGGTCAGGAAATCGTCGACGCCGAGCTCGCTGATATACTGGCTGTGCTCGCTATCGTGATCGGCGGAGAGAAAAATGAACGGCGTCGTATCGCCGCCGGGCAGGGCCGACAGCGCGCGGCGCAGGTCCGCCCCGTCCATCTCCGGCATATTGAGATCGGAAACGACAAGGTCCGGGCGCCCGGCGCGGAAGGCGCGGATCGCCTCAGCCGGCGTGTCAAAGGTGGTGATATCGTAAATATCGCCCAGCATCTCCGCATGCCGCTTCAGCGCGATCGGGTCGTCATCCACGAGGAACAGGCGGTTTTTGGCGGGTGCCTCGCCTGCTTTCGTGTCGCGCACCCGGAAATGATTCAGCTGGTCGGGGCTCTTATCGGCGGGCGTATAGCTCGCTTGGCTGTGCTGTTTCAGGATGACGCCGAGGCCGTAACCATCCTCCAACAGCAGGTTCGCCGCGTCGAGCCGCCCGAGCGCAGTTTTGCATTTCGCCTCGAAATCCGCGAAAGGCGTGCTGTTATCCGCGATATCAATCAGCGCATTGCGCCCCGCCATGCGCAGGCGGATTTCGATGTGGGTCGGTTTTTGGGGCGGATGGCGGACCAGGTTGGTAAGGATCTCAGTGACGGTCAGCGCGACCATGCTGGCATAGGCTTTATCGACGCGCTGGCTTTTCAGGAAGTCCGTAACCCTGGCGCGCAGTGGCGGAATATCATCGTATGCAATCGCTCCAGTCACTTCCTTGAACCCGGCGCCTTCGCCGGGGGGAGCGGTGGAATTCTCGGTCAGCGTCTGCGCCATGCGTGATGTTTTCCCAAAGGGACCAACACGCAAATATTACGCGAGTTTCATTCTTGCGACAACTCAGGATTGCTTAGCGCTTCGGCACGAAATCGAGAATGGTTTTCGGGTTTTCGCCGAAACGCAGCCGGTAGATATAATAGGATTCCATCACCCGCTGGATGTAATTGCGCGTCTCGTAGATCGGGATATGCTCGATCCAGTCGATGACGTCGATCTGCCCGAGCCGCGGGTCACTGAAGGCCAGGTTCCATTTCCGCACGTTGCCGGGACCGGCATTATAGGCGGCGATCGCCATCGGGTAGAAGCCGGCATAATCGGAAATGAGGCCCTGCAGGTAAGCCTCGCCGAGCAGCGCGTTATAGCGGGGGTCGCGCGTGAGCTTCGCTTCGTCATAGGCCTGCGCCGTCTGCCTGGCCATCATGCGCGCGGTGCCGGGCATAAGCTGCATCAGCCCGCGCGCGCCGACCGGCGACATCGCCTGCGGGTTGAACATGCTCTCGCGGTGGATGATTGCATGCACAAGCGCCTTTTCCGGCGAGGCAAGGGGCAGCGGCGGCAGGGTCGGATACCCTTCGAAAAATAGGAACTGGCCGAGATGCTGCTGGCAGTCCTTGTTCGCCTGCACCGCGTAGTAATAACGCTCCGTCTCCCGCGCGAGGCGGGCGACCAGATTGTAATCATCCTTGGTTTTGGCGTCGGCAATAAGCCGGGCGAGGAAAGGATCGAGGATCGTCTTGAGCCCGAGCCCGTTCAGCACGCGCACCGCGCGCGCCAGCTCGTTGTTCTTGAACGCAGCCTCCGCTGCTGGCGAAACCGGTGGTTCCTTGAAGATGGCGGGGGAGGGGCGGCCATACAGCTTCTCGTAGCTCAGCTGCCCGTAGAAGGTCGAGACGAAGCGCGCCGAAATTTTCTCCCACTCGACGGCGGTCGGCTGGCCGGGGAAGGCCTTCTCCGCCGCGCGCGCCGCCCAGTAGGCGCCGCGCGAATGGCTGATCGCGGTCGAGACTTTCTTGTACATGGCCTCGAAATGGTAATAGGCCTTCAGCGGTTGGTTCATATAACGCAGCTGCAGCCAGCCGAGCATCCATTCCGCCTGCGCGAACTCGATGCCTTCGGTCAGCTGGTGGCGCGAGACAATCTTGAACGCACCGGCATAGTCCCGCAATTCCAGCCGCCGCCGCCCGAGGATATTGATCTCCCCCCACCACATATCCGGCCGCAGGGTTTTCGCTGGCATCTGCGCGAGCATTTCCAGCGCGCCCGCATCCATGTTCTTGCGCCGGCGCCAGCGCAGCCGCTCGAACATCAGGCCTTCGCCTTTCTGGTAGGCGGGGGGCACGGCGGCAAGCAGGCCCTCGGCGTTCTTCGACATGCGCGCGAGCGCGATGCGCGCCTGCGCAGCCGCGCGCTGCCCCGGATCAACGAAAGCGAGCATGTATTCAGCCTCGCTATGTCGTCCTTCCCAGATCAGGTGATCGAGCCGCTCGGCATGCGCGTGCGGCGCGAAGCCGCTCTTGTAGGAGGCGATCATCGCGGCGGTCTGGTTCTTGTTGAGCTCGGCATCCTTCCAGAATTTATTGAGCGCCGTTCGGGCCTCCAGCACCTTGCCGGTGCGGATCAGCGCGTCGATATAGCCCTTCTCCCCGGTATAGGTGGTCGGCGGATTCTGGGAGAACCAGGCCACGGTTTCCGCCGCGTTGCCGGCGCGGGCGAGGTTCTCCTCGATCTTGCGGCGGAAGATATAAAGCTTCGGCCAGTCTGGGTTCGCGCGCACGAACTCGATCAGCTGGTGCGGCGCGACCGGCAGGTTCGTTTCCGTCACATAGATCCAGGTGATCAGCTTCGCGCCGATCGGGTCGGCATGGTTCTTGATGAGCGCAAAGGTTTTCGGCCAGTCGGCATCCATCGATGATGCGACGGGCTGCTTCGGCGCGGGTTTTTTAGCGGCGGTTTTTTTGGCCGGCTTCGCGGCGGTTTTCTTTGCCGCCGGCTTGGCGGTTGCGGTTTTTGTCGCGGTCTTATGCTTCGTTTCCGCGCCGTATGTGGCAGAAATGCCTGCAAAACCGGCGATTCCCAAGCCTGCCACCACGGCCAAGACCCTTGCCAATCCGCCTAAAAATGACATATTCTGGCCGCGTATGTCCGCAACAGCGGGCGCAACCGGAGAACTGCCATGGCCCGCTTTAAAGGATCCTACGTCGCACTCGTCACCCCCTTCCGCAAGGGCAAGGTGGATGTCGACGCGTTCCAGAAGCTTGTCGAGTGGCATATCGCCAGCGGGACTCATGGGCTTGTTCCTTGCGGGACAACGGGTGAGACGCCGACCCTGTCGGAAAGCGAACACAAATCCCTCATCAAAGCCTGCATCGAGGCCGCGGACGGCCGGGTGCCGGTCATCGCGGGGACAGGCTCCAACTCGACCGAAACTGCGGTTGATCTGGCGCGCTTCGCCGACAAAAGCGGTGCTGATGGCATTCTAGTCGTTACCCCCTATTATAACAAGCCTACGCAGGAGGGCTTGTTCCAGCACTACAAGGCGGTGAACGACGCGCAGGGCCTGCCGATCATTTTGTATAACGTCCCGGGCCGCACCGGCGTCGATCTTTCCGTGGAAACTGTTATCCGCTGCGCGGGTTTGAAGCGTGTCGCCGGCATCAAGGACGCCTCGGTCGATCTCAGCCGCCCGCTTGCCTTGCGCGTTGCGCTCGGTGACGAATTCGTCCAGCTCTCGGGGGAGGACGCGACAGTCGCCGCCTATCTCGCGCAGGGCGGCCATGGCTGCATTTCCGTCACCGCCAACGTCGCGCCGCGCATTTGCGCCGACCTGCATATCAGCTGGCAGCAAAAGAACTGGAAGGGCTTTGAAAAAGCGCGCGACAGCCTGCTGCCGCTGCATAAATACCTCTTTGCCGAAACCAACCCGAGCCCTGCGAAATACTGCCTGTCGCGCCTTGGCAAATGCGCCGAAGAAACCCGCCTGCCGCTCGTGCCGGTGACGCCAGCGACGCGCGCCAAACTCGACGAGGCGATGGAATTCGCCGGCATCTTCAAGCTCGGCAAGAAGACGCTGAAAAAGGCGGGAAAGCGCTGATGCGCCGCCATGACGGGAAAAAACAAAAGCCAGGGCAAGAAAGACCCCAATAACAAGACCGTCGCCCAGAACCGCAAGGCGCGGTTCACCTACTTTATCGAGGATGCGATGGAGGCCGGCATCATCCTGACCGGCACCGAGGTCAAATCGCTCCGCACCGGCCAGGCGAGCATCAACGAAAGCTACGCCGCCGTTGAAGGATCCGAGATTTTCCTCGTCAACGCGCATATCCCCGAATACACGAAATCGAACGCGAAGTGGCAGCATGACGTCCGCCGTCCGCGCAAGCTGCTGCTCCACAAGAACCAGATGAACAAGCTGATCGGCGCGGTGCAGCGCAAGGGCACGACGCTGATCCCGCTGTCCATCTATTTCAACGATCGCGGCATCGCCAAGGTCGAACTCGGCATCGCGACCGGGAAAAAGCAGCATGACAAGCGCGCGGCGGAAAAAGACCGCGACTGGCAGCGCGAAAAATCCCGCGTGATGAGCGACAAGAACGCTTAACTCCCTGTCATCCTGAGCGAAAGAAGGATCTCCCTGTTGTGGAACCAGAAGGGAGATTCTTCGCTTCGCTCTCAGTGAGATTTCCCGGAGGAACCCAATGCCCTGGCTCGTCACCGATTTTGATACCGATGAAATTCTCGAAGCGGAAGGCGATATCGACGCCCGCTGGTCACCCTGCTCGACCTTCAAGATCCCGCTGGCGCTGATGGGCTTCGACAGCGGAATTTTACATGACGCCAAGAATCCTGTCTGGCCCTTCGCCGCGAACTACGAGGCGCGCGTGCCCGTGATGCTGGAGAGCTGGCGGCAGAGCTTTGATCCAATGGGCTGGATGCACCATTCCTGTCTCTGGTACTCCCAGGTCATCACCGAAACGCTGGGCGCGGAAAAATTCGCCCATTACCTGCGCGAGTTCGACTACGGCAACGGCGATATTTCGGGCGACCCCGGAAAAAATAACGGCCTCACGAATAGCTGGCTCGTCAGCTCGCTGCAGATCTCGCCGCGCGAACAGGTGCAGTTCCTGCGCCGGTTGTTGCTTCTGCAATTGCCGGTTTCCGAAAGCGCCCTCGCTAAAACCGCGCCGCTCATTTTCGCCGGCGACCTCGCGGGCGGTCGGATGTTCGGCAAGACAGGCTCGGGCTATACGGATCGCGCGGCAGGGAAGCAGCGCGGATGGTTTATCGGCTGGTGCGAGCGCGGACAGCGGCGCCTGCTATTCGCCGCGCTTGTCGACCATGAAGGTCCGGGCTTTGCCGGGCACCGCGCACGCGCGCTGATGACGGATGTGCTGGAAAAGCTCGTCAGCAATAGCGAAGACGTCGGTTGATTGACATAAGATGACGGGAGGGGTAAAATTGGATATTCGAATAGGGCACTCCAATGACTCCGGTTGCTTCGCTCAGCGACGAATTTTCCGCACAGGCCGCTGACGCGGTGGCTGACGTCATCCGCGAGTTGAAGAGCGGCTTTGATAGCGCTATCTCGGTCGGTCCGTCCAAAACCATCGACGCCATTACACTCGCGGGTTACAGCTACGACCCTTGGGCAGAAAAAGTCGTTGCCGATATTGAGGTCCACAGCACGCACGAAAGCCAACATGGTGACACCGGCAGCAACAGGCGGCTTTTCAGCCTGACGCTCGCGGAGGTGCATCGCCTGACTTTCGAGGCGCCGGAAAAGTGGCGGCCGGATGTTCGCGCGATAGAGCAGGCTCTCGATGGCGAATATCAGCACTATGTCGCGCTGCGCCAGCAGAGCCTCGCCGACACGGCGCAGCAGATGGCAAAGCTGGAAAAGCCGGTCGCCGCGCCGAAGGCCGCTTCTTTTTCTAAAAAACGCCTATAAGACGACAGCGCGCCCGCGGATTTCTTTCCGAGCGCGGGAACGCTTGGCGCGTGGGGGCGTTATCGCTTGTAAGTTGGAAACGACCTTTTATGGAGACATGTATGAAATACTTCGCTCTCGCCGCGCTAGCGGTTTTGATGGCGGCGCAGCCCGCGCTGGCCTGCGACAAGCATATGGACGGCAAAACCGACGCCTGGTTCAAGAAAATGGACAAAGACGGCGACGGCAAGCTGACCCAGGGCGAACATGACGCTTTCGGCAACAAGATGTTCAAGGAAGCGGATGCCAACGGCGATGGCTCTGTCACGCTGGAAGAAATGAAAGCGGCCCATAAAGATATGAAGGCCAAGCACGACGACCATAACCATGGCAAATCCGGCGATCACGATGATGATCACCATAAAGGCGACCATGATGACGACCATGGCGGCAGCGACAAGTCCGGCAGCGACTGAGGCATATCACGAGCACAAAAAAGCCCGCCGGGAAACCGGCGGGCTTTTTTTCCTGGGCGAAAGTAAAAGGCCCGCCTCGGGAAGAAGGCGGGCCTTTCGGGGTCAAAGGGAAAGCAATGGCTACGAGAGATAATCTCGTTGGGGTCGTCAGGGGTTAGTCTTCGGCTTTCCCTTTTTTCGCTTTGGAAGACGCGGCCGGCGCATCGTCATCGCCGTCGTCGTTTGTTTCTTCAGAGCCCTGCAGCATGGTGTTGGCGACCACGCCCGCGTTCTCGCGCAGCTTGCGCTCGATTGCTTCGGCGACCTTCGGGTTTTCCTTCAGGTATTTGCGGGTGTTCTCGCGGCCTTGGCCGATGCGCTCGCCGTCAAACGCGAACCATGCGCCGGATTTTTCCACGATGCCGGCATTCACGCCGAGGTCGATGATCTCGCCCTCTTTCGAAATGCCTTCGCCGTACATGATGTCGAATTCGACGACGCGGAAGGGGGGCGCCAGCTTGTTCTTGACGACCTTCACCTTGGTCTGGTTGCCGACCACGGTTTCCTTGTCCTTCAGGGAACCGATGCGGCGGATGTCGAGGCGCACGGAGGCGTAGAATTTCAGCGCGTTGCCGCCCGTCGTCGTTTCGGGCGAGCCGAACATGACGCCGATCTTCATGCGGATCTGGTTGATGAAGATGACGATCGTGCGCGATTTGGAAATCGTGCCGGTCAGCTTGCGGAGCGCCTGGCTCATCAGGCGGGCCTGCAGGCCCATATGGCTGTCGCCCATCTCGCCTTCAAGTTCGGCGCGGGGCACGAGCGCCGCGACCGAGTCGACGACGAGTACGTCGAGCGAGCCCGAGCGCACGAGGGTATCGGCGATTTCAAGCGCCTGTTCGCCGCAATCGGGCTGGGAGACGAGGAGCCCCTCGATGTCGCAGCCGAGTTTCTTGGCGTAGGAGGGATCCAGCGCATGTTCCGCGTCGATGATCGCGCACTGGCCGCCCGCCTTCTGCGCGGCCGCGATGACCTGCAGCGCCAGCGTGGTCTTGCCCGAGCTTTCCGGCCCGTAGATTTCAATGATGCGGCCGCGGGGCAGGCCGCCGATGCCGAGCGCGAGGTCAAGGCCGACGGAGCCGGTCGAAATGACTTCGACTTCCTGCTTCGCATCCGAGCCGAGCTTCATGATCGAGCCCTTGCCGAACGCGCGTTCAATCTGGCCGAGCGCGGCCTCCAGCGCCTTTTGCTTTTCAGCGGCGTTCATATCGTTTTTCCCTTCAGGACGCAGTGCGGTAACAGATGCCATTGTGGTTTACCCCTTTTTCTTCGCGTTGTTCAACTTCATTCCGAAAACGAATCTCATGATTAAATGTACCGGTTCCGTTCTGTTCTTTCAAGAACAAAACAGAACAAAAACGATACAAATATTCATTGACAACGCAAAATCAGGGAGTTAGGCGGCTAATAAACCGGCGGCATGGCGGGCGGAGGGCCTGCACTCTGTCCCAGCGTTTTCAGGATATCGGTCAGCACACCGCTTGCGCCGATGCGGAATTTTTCAGGGCGGATCCAGTCGCCGCCCATCATGCTTTCGGTGAGGGCGATGTATTGCGCGCCGTCCGTCACGGTTTTAACGCCGCCCGAGACCTTTACGCCGGCATCGAAACCGGTGTCCCTGATCGATTGGAGCATGGTGGCGACGGCGTCGAGCGAGGCGCCACCGGTGGCGTGCTTGCCGGTCGATGTCTTTAAAAAATCGGCGCCTGCGTCGAGCGCGAGGACGGAGGCGGCGTAGAGATCCTTGTAATCGGTGAAGGCGCTGCTTTCTAAAATCACTTTGAGCTTTACGTCGGGGCCGCAGGCGTCGCGGCAGGAACGCAGCAACTGCGCGGCTTTTTCGCTATTGCCCGATAGAAACGCCTCATGATCGAGCACGATGTCGATTTCATTTGCGCCTGATTTTATTGCTGTTCTCGTGTCTGCCGCCGTCTGGTCGGGCGTGCCATGGCCGCTTGGAAAATTGATGACAGTCGCGCGCGCGATGCCCTTTTTCGCAGTGGCATTAAAGGTTTGCGTGAGGAACTGCGGATAGACGCAAGTCGCCGCGACATGGCCGAGTTTTCCCTGATCCGCTTTTGCGATGAGCGTGTCGATCACGGCGGGGGTGTCGGTGTCGTTCAGGCTGGTGAGGTCGAGCGAATGAAGCGTTGTGAGCGCGGCGCTTTCGCTGGCGGTGGCCGCTTTTGCTTTTTCAACGAGACCGGCGAGGGTGCCGGGAAAATTTTTCATCCGCAAATTGTCCTTTTTCCTGTTTGTAAGCCATCCTCGCACCCGCTGCGCAATACGTCAAACCTATCCAGTATTTGCGAATAAATAGAATACTTTAGCATCCGGACAGTTTATATAGGCATATCGCCGTGGATCCTGCACCTCTCCTTCGCAAGTCATTGATATACAACGAAACCGGGGACCGAAAAACCTGCAACGCTCTGTTTTTAAGTCATTGAAATGTTTCAGTATTTAAAAAAGACGCTGTGCGCAAATCGCGGCTGGCTCCTGTGCAAATGCCGCCCAGACAGGCAATACAGGAACAAGACGGTTTTTCTGTCGTTCGTACATAATCCCGGGTGCTTAAAGGGTGTGAATTTCAGGAGCGGAAAATGGGTTTTCTCGATGGCATGGTAGGTGGTCGCGGCGGTTTCCAGCCGGGCATGATGCGCGGTGCGGGCGGCGGTATGTCGTTCAGCACCAAGGCGCTCCTCGCGCTGCTCGCCTATCGCACGATGAAGGGCAAGGGCCGGCTCGCCGACATGACGGGTATCGGCGGCGCGGACGGCTTCCGCGAACCGTCCTCGCGCGCGATCCAGGTGCCGGTGCGGCATGCATTGTCGGGCGGCGCACTGGCCGAAGGGCTCGCCGACCTCGTCGCGCGCTTCCAGCAAACTCCCTATGCAGACCGCGTGCAAAGCTGGATCGGCACGGGCGAAAACAAGGAAATCTCCACGCGCGAGCTCGAACGCGCGCTCGGAGAATCGCGCATCGAATGGCTGATGGTGCAGACCGGCAAGAGCCGCGCCGAGCTGCTGGAAGGCCTGAGCCAGACGCTGCCCGATGCCATCGACAGCCTGACGCCCGCCGGTAAATTGCCGGATGCCGAAGAGGCGGAGCGGCTGCTCTAACCACATCCCCCCAATTCCATCGGATGAGCGAACAGAGAGGCTGTTCAATCACCGCGTACAGCGTTAGGCTGTTCGCTGCGCATCAACTCTTCCTCCCTCCACGATTCCAAGGAAAAATCATGACGAACGCGACCCGCCTTGTTTCTGCCGCCTTTATGCTCGCCCTTTTTGCATCTCCTGCTGCTGCCGCCGATAACTGCGCAGCGCTGCCGGATCATGAGGCGTTGAAAGCGGCGCTGAGCCAGGCGCGCAAGGAGGATAATGGCGGGCTGAACCTCGATATGTGGGGCACCGTCGTTGATCGCGCTGGCACCGTCTGCGCGGTTGCCTATACCGGCGATGCGGTCGATGCGCAGTGGCCGGGCAGCCGTGTCATTTCGGCGCAGAAGGCGAATACCGCGAATGCCTTCAGCCTCAAGGGCCTGTCGCTCTCGACCGCCAATCTTTATTCGGCGACGCAGCCGGGCGGGCCCCTGTTCGGGCTGCAGGAAAGCAACCCTGTGAACGTCACGGCGGCCTATGCGGGCGACGCGCCCCAATACGGCTCCAACAGCGACGCGCTGGTCGGCGAGAAAATCGGCGGCGTGAACGTTTTCGGTGGCGGCCTTGCCCTTTACAATGAAAAGGGCGAGATCGTCGGCGGCCTCGGCGTGTCGGGCGACACCTCCTGCGCCGACCACAACATCGCCTGGCGCGCGCGCAACGCGCTGAAGCTCGATTTCGTGCCGAAGGGCGTGGCCGCGAACGGCAGCGATGCCATCATCTTCGACATTACGGACGGCAAAAGCGCGGGCGGCTTTGGCCATCCCGCCTGCGGCGGACGCGAGCATGACCTCGCCGCTAAATTGTCGCCTGTGCAAAAGCTGCCGGCGGTGAAGCCGCAGTAGCACCGGTCTTCCTTAACGAGGCCTGCAAAGTGTACCTGGTCCAGATATTTCTTCCCTTGCGCGACAGCGCCGGCCGGCGCATCGCTAAAACCAAATTTGGCGAGACGAAGGACCTGCTCACCCGCCGCTTTGGCGGGCTGACCGCCTTTACGCGCGCGCCCGCAGAAGGATTGTGGAAGCCCGCCGGAAAAAAACTCGAGCGCGACCAGATTGTCATTTTTGAAGTGATGGTAAAGCGGCTGAACAAAAAATGGTGGCAGGGCTACCGGCGCGAACTGGAAGCCGGTTTCGGGCAGAAGAAGATCCTCATCCTGTGCCAGAAAATCACGACTGTTTAGCGCCGGTTCATAACCGGGTGAACCGGCGATATTTCGCCGAATAAGGGAAATCCGGGAACCGGATAATGTGGTAGGCGTTTGCAAGCATTAAGACGTGACACATCGTGTTATGTTAACCTACGGGAGCAGAACACATGATCGAGCGTCCATATACCGCCTTCTGGGGCGAAATGTCGGCTTTTGAGCATTTTGTCCAGGTTTACGAGAAGGAAAGCGCCTTCCTCGACACCCTTTCCAGTTTCGTGCATGACGGTCTCGTAAAGGGGGAGGGGGTCATTGCGATCGTAACCCTCGCGCACCAGCATGAGCTGGAGCGCCGCCTGACGGCGCAAAACCTCGACCTGTCCTTCTACATCGACAACGAGCAGCTTGTGCTGCTGGATGCGCAGGAAACCATTGGCAAATTCATGGTCAACGACTGGCCGGATGAAGAGAAGTTTCAGACCGTTGTGACCGATACGCTGCGCCGTGCAGGGGCCAAGGGCCGCAAGGTACGCGCCTTTGGCGAGATGGTCGCGCTGATGTGGGCGCAGGGGCAGTGCGCGGCCACGGTGCGCCTCGAGCACCTGTGGACCGAACTTTGCCGCCGCGAAAACCTGCCGCTGTTCTGCGCCTACCCGAAATCGGGATTCACGCAGGATCCGCAGGATTCGATGGCGCATCTGTGCTCCCTGCACAGCAAGACTGTCGGCGAATAGTCTTTTATATCAATCCCCCGCCTTGGAACTTGTGGCCCGGCAGCGCATTGACGCTATCGGAACAGCCCGGTGTTATCCGGCGGAACAGGAGTAACCCATGACATCGCATTGGTCGATCATCGTTCACGGCGGCGCGAAGGAAATCAAGCCGGAGGAAGAGGAAGACAACCGCAAGGGGGTCGCGGCGGCGCTGGAGGCAGGGGCTGCCATCCTGCGCACGGGCGGGTCGGCCTTTGACGCGGTGGTGGCCGCCGTCTGCGCGCTGGAGGATGATACGACCTTCAATGCCGGGGCGGGCGCCGTGAAGCGCAAGGACGGCTCGGTGCAGACGGATGCCTCGATCATGGACGGCGATACGCTCAATATCGGCGCGGTCGCGGCGATCATGGATGTGAAGAACCCCATCAAGGTGGCGCAGGCGGTCTTCAACGACGATCCCATCCTGCTGGTCGGGGAGGATGCGACAGCCTTCGCAAAACAGAAAAAGATGGAGCCGGCGGTTTCGCAGGGCGAGAGCAATGACGGCAATCACGACACCGTCGGCTGCGTCGCGCGCGATGTGAACGGCAATATCGTTTCCGGCGTTTCGACAGGCGGGCTGGAAGAAGCCGCGCCGGGGCGCGTCGGGGATTCAGCCCTGCCCGGGTGCGGTTTTTATGCCGATAACAAGATGGGCGGCGTGTGCATGTCGGGCGAGGGCGAGGATATCGCGCGCACCATGCTGGCGGCTGAAGTCATGCACCGGCTGGAGCAGATGCCCGTGCAGCATGCCATCGATTACGCGCTGCAGCGACTGGAGCGTATCGACGGCGAGGCGGGCGGCATCGTACTCGATTCCGACGGAAACCCGGCTTGGGCGCATAACAGTCCCCATTTCGCCGTGGCCTACCAGACCGACGACATGGACGAGCCTGCCGTATTTCTCAAGAAAAGCGAAGAGACGGGCAGGGAAGAGCGCCGTACCGATGGCGACGGGAAGGCCTCGATGACGTAGCGGGGCGACTGCTTCCGGCCTCGTCATTCCGTCATCCCCGCGAAGGCGGGGATCCAACAGCCTATAACATGCAATGCGGTCTTAGGGTCAGCACCGTCGATCCCGCTTCTGCGGGTTTGACGAGGACTGGCGTCGCGGCCGCAACCTATCTTCAGGCCGGATGATCGCTGCTCTTGTTCACGCCGGTCTGCGATGATTTACGCATGCCCATGCCTTTGATGGATTCATCGCCGCCGGAGTTCTGCGCGCCGGGATCGTTCTCGACATTGTTTTCGATCTCGCCGTTCGATTGGGCGGATTTCTTTTGCTGGTTTTTCTCGATGCCGGTTTCCTGTCCTGCGTTCTTGCCGGACTCCATGTTCGTCGGGTTATTGTTGGTCATTTGCTTTTCCTTTTTTTGGTGGGGGAGGATTTGCGGGCGGCGCGCGGCTTGGGACGGAGCCTCTTGAGCTCGGCTTCCACATTGTCGCGGCCGACAGGCACCGGGCGGCGGTCTTTCAACAGAAACCTGTCGGATTGCGTAAGCAAGTGCAGTTTCAGGCCGTAAATCGAGATTTTTTCCTGCTCTTCATCCTGCGCGAAACCGGAATGCTTCATGCCGCGGCCGTCGATGACGTAGACGGAGCCGTTGCCGACGACGGTAAAGAAATCGCGGGCGAATATCAGCGCCGTGTCTTCGTCGATGCCGAGGCCCAGCACCCTCGGATTGAGCGCGACTGCGCCCATCAGGCGTCCGATGCGCCCGCGCTCGGCAAAATGCTGGTCGATCAGGACGTCGGACAGGAAACCGAGCCCGGGCGCCATGCGCCCTGATGTTTCGCGCTCGGGCGAGGTGGCGCCCGGCCCCGCGATCAGCATCGTTTCCCCCATGACGGAGGCGCCCGACGAGGTGCCGGCGATGGTGCCGCCTTCATGATACATCTTGCGCATCGCGGTGCAGAGCGGCGTGCCGCCGATTTTGGAGGTGATTTTCAGCTGGTCGCCCCCTGCGAAGAACATGACGTTGGCGCCGTCGAAGATTTCCGTGCGTGGGTCTTCCATGATGTCCTCGCGCTGGCGGATGTCCAGGCGCTCCACGCGCTTCACGCCGAGTTCGCGAAACACCTTGCGATAATCTTCCCACTGCTGGTCGGGGACCTCGCTCGCCATGGTCGAGACGATGAGTTTGCCCCGGCCCGCGCGCTTTGCGATTTCCTCGAGGATGATTTTGTCCTGCTCTTTATCCTCATGCCCGCCGATCACAATGATGTTGCCGCGCGGCGTCCCGCGTTTCGGGATTTTTTTTATGCCGGGCGCGGGCTTGGTGTGATGGGTCTTCTGGTTCTTTTTCATGGGGCTTTTCCGTCTTCACGAAAAAAGAGGCCCCCGAATACCAGGGGCCCCTTTTCGACGCATTAATTATCGTAGCGATTGGCGGACGGCGTCGGTCGAGTTGCCGACTTTCGCGACTAGCTGGCGAAGCTCTTCTTCGCTCACGCCAAGTTCCTTGGTCCAGTAGCGGACTTCGTAGTCCTCCTGCAGGCTGATGCGCTTGCGGTCCTGGCCTTTGAGATTTTTGTCATCTGTCATTTTAGCCTCCGGTGTGGTTGTCAGTAGGTCAACGCGGTGGTCGCGGGCAAGTTCCTGAAAAAGCACCGCCGGAACCGTGGGTTCCGGCGATGTTCTTTCTGGCAAAAGCCGGATTATGCCTCGGCGCGCATGGCCTCGGCTTGTTCGTTGACGCTGCCGACCGCGATTTCGGTCAGCTTGACGTCGGTTGCTTTTTCTTCCTCCAGCGTCTCGTTCAGCAGTTCCTCCGCATCGGCATAGCCGAGCAGCTTGGAAAGTTCGACGAGCGAGCCGTAGGCGGCGATTTCGTAGTGCTCGACCTTCTGCGCGGCCATGATGAGCGCGACGTCGAGCAGGGGGCCTTCCTCGACCTCGTCGATCGCTTCCTGGCCCTCGGCGATCAGGCCTTCCATCGCCTCGCACTTGATGCGTTTCAGCGTGAGGCCTTCCTTCTTCGCAAGCTCCTCGATGCGCGCCACCTGGCCCTCGGTTTCCTCGAGGTGCATCATGAAGGCTTCCGCAAGCATCTCGTCCGAGGCCGCTTTCGACATTTTTTTGAGTGCTTTGGTCAGCTGTTTCTCGGCGCTGTACACATCGCTGAGTTCCATGATGAAGAGATCTTCGAATGATTTGACGTTCATGACTGGTTCCTTTTGTTTTGAGGGTGGGTGAACTGCCCCGCCAACGCGAAGGTCCTGCAGGGGTTCCGGCGGTTAATAAACCGCCCCAATGTAGAAGTGCCAGGGAACCTGCCCGCTTCCCACGCATTTTCGTTCGAGTGAATCAGCAAAGGAAAATCGCTATGCAGTGGGATATGCCGGAAACCTCTCAGCTCATGAAAGTCGCGCTCGTCGCCCTGGCCGGGCTCGCGCTGATGGGGGCGCTTGCCGTTATCCGCCACCGCCTCCTGCACAAGGATCTCAGCTACGCCAAATTCGGCCGCCGCATCTATACGGAACTGAAGACGCCGGCGATTTTGCTGGTGGCGCTCGGCTGCCTTGTGGCGCTGACCAAATTCTTTGATTTTGACTGGCTCGATGAAGATGTTGTGCGCAGCGTCTCGACCATGTGCTTTATCTGGCTGGCGGCCTGGGCGGCGATTCGCGGCGTCAACCTGCTATCGTATGTTGTGCTGCGCCGCCGCCGCGCCGTCGACCAGACGACGCTCGAGGCGCGGATGGTCATTACCCAGGTGCGGGTGCTCAAGCGCCTTGCCATCGCCGTGATCACGATTGTCGGCATTTCCGCCGCGCTGATGACCTTCGACGCCGTGCGCGCGCTCGGCACCAGCTTGCTTGCTTCGGCGGGTCTTGCGGGCGTCGTGCTTGGCCTTGCCGCCCAGAAGACGATGGGGAATTTCTTCACGGGCCTGCAGATCGCGGTCACGCAGCCGATCCGCATCGGCGATTCCATCATCGTCGAGAACGATTTCGCGACCATCGAGGAAATCAATCTTACTTACGTCGTCGCCAAAACCTGGGACCTGCGCCGCCTGATTCTGCCGATCAACTACTTCGTCGAAAAGCCCTTCCAGAACTGGAGCCGCCAGACGCAGGACCTGTTGACGCAGGTGTTCCTGTGGGTCGACTACATGATGCCGCTCGAGCCGATCCGCGCCGAACTGGACCGCCTGCTGAAGGCGACGCCGCTCTGGAACGGCAAGGTCAAGACGGTCGCGGTGACCGACACCAACGACAAGGCCATGCAGATCCGGCTGCTGGCAAGCGCCGACAATTCGGGCGCGAATTCCGACCTGCAGCAATACCTGCGCGAAAACATGATCGTCTTTATCCGCGACAATTACCCGCAATTCCTCGCCCATACGCGCAGCACGAGCGAAACCGTTGTGACGCGTGAGATGGAGGTGCCTGCCGACCGGGACGCGCAGGAAGCGCCGCGGCCACAATAAGCCTAACAGGCCGTATGCAGGGCTTCCTGGATGTTCTGGAGGACCTTGGCGAGGATATAGGGCTTGGGGATGAAAGTGACCCCGTCCGGCACCTGGTTGCGCGGCACTTTGCCGGAGGTCACAAGGACCGGTACATCCGGCATTGCCTCCCGCACCATGCGGGCGAGGGTAAAGCCGTCGGCCTGGCCGGGCAGGGCGACATCGGTAAAGACAAGAGCCACATCGTGCGGCGCGCTTAAGACGGCGATGACGCTGTCTGCCGTCGTCGCCTCGATAACGTGGAATCCCGCTGTTTCTAGAATGTTGCGCATCATGTCGCGCAGATCATCATCGTCCTCGACGAGCAGGATGGTCTTCTGCGCGGAGGCGTTACATGTCGGCGGTTGTAACATGTTCAAAAAGCCCAAAACTTACCCCTGTTCCCAATGAAAACGCCTGATCAGGAACATAAGTTCCGCTAAGTTATTGAAAACTATGTGGAAAATTTTCCCACGAGCCCTAGCGGGTGCAGATTGTCAGCTCAATCGTGCCATTGGGCTGGAAACCCAGCTTCTCATACAGGTGCCGGGCGGGGTTATCGAGCCGGTAATGGAGGAAGGGATGGCGGCCGCCGCTGATGATTTCCCGCGCGACATAGGTGCTGAGCATCCCGGCTAGACCCTGCCCGCGGAAATCGGGATCGGTGCAGACCGCGCTGATTTCCGCGAAGCCGGCAAGACCAAGGCGCATGCCCGTCATGGCGACAAGCCTGCCGTTATCGCGATAGCCGTAATAGCTGCCCATGCGGTTGGTGCGGGGCAGGAACGGCCCCGGCTCGGTGCGCTTCACGAGATCGAGCATTTCCGGCACGTCGTCGTCTGTCAGGCGCAAGGGATGAGGCCCCTCCTGCGGCTGCAGGTCGTGGCAGAGCATCTGGCCGATCGTCACGGCACGCTCGATGGCCCAGCCGTCCGGGACGGCGACTGGCTGGCGCGTAAACAGCGCAATGGTCTGGCCGGGCTCTACCAATGCTGCCAGGTCGTCGAAGGCGGCCTGGGTGTATTCCTGAAGACCCGCGAAGGGCGAGACATCGGCCGGATAGCGCGCGGCCAGTCCCGCGGCGCGGGCAAGCGGCCGGTGCGCTTCGTTGAGCGCATGCCAGATCGGATTGTCGAGCGGGGATGTGTCGCGCATGGATGACCTTCGCGCGAAACCGTCAGGAGTTTTTATGCTTTGCCGCCCCGGCGGGCTTTCTGGATTTCGCGGCCTTCACGGTAATGGTTTTTTCGGTTGGTTTCCAGCCCTGCTTCGCGGCATAGGCGACGAGATCGACGCCATAGAGTTTCGCGCCGCGGTCCTTTTTCTTTTCGAGGAAATCGGGCAGGCGCGTGGCATGGACGCCGATGCCGCCCGAGCTTTCGGCAAGCATCAGCTGGCGTGTCGCGGAGTCGCGGTAAACGATGCCGATATGGTCGATGCCGCGCTCGCGCCCCGCATCCCACTGCTCCCCGTCCTTGAAGCTGGGGCCGTGATCCATGGCGATGACCATGCCTTCGCGCAACGTCTTGACCGACAGTGTATCGCCCGCGAGCACTGCGCCGGTGACAGTTTCGAGTTTCGTGAACTGGTCGACCGAAACGCGTGGGAATTCCTCGTCCGCGCCCTTCACGATCGGGCTGCCGACGACGTGCGCCTGCGCATTCAGCACGCATTTGCGCACGAAGCCGCTGCAGTCGATGGAGGTCTTGCCGCTGTCGTCGCCGAATGAATACGTGACGCCGCGCCGGACCGCGTCCTTGGTGTATTGCTCGATGCCCATGCTGATCGTGGCGCGCAGGAACGCGCCTTCATCGGCGCCGATGCCGGCCAGCGCGTCGGGCGAGGTATCGTATTTGAATTTGGTTTTCGGCGCGGCGCCCTTGGCGGCGATATAGGGGACGATATCGGCCGCCTGCAAGATATCGCCGCGCTCCGCCGCCTGTTGCAGGAAGTCGCGCGCCGTCATGATTTTGACGCCCGCGCCCGCGACGCCCATCGCAACGATCAGCCGGCCTTTTTCGGCGTCGAGATAGGTGATGGCGGTCTTGTCGATTTTGCCGCTTTTATTTTCCTCGATGCCGATGATCATGCCGGGCTTCAGGGTTTCGATGTTGACGCTGTCCCTGGCGAGGCGCGGCGTCTTGACGGCGGCGGCAACCGCGTTGATCTGGTGGGCGGAGGAGCCGGTGAGTTGCGCGACGGCGGTGCCGTCGAATACTTTGATGTCTTTTTTCTTCACGCCTTTTTCGGGCGCGGCGCTGGTGAAGCCGTGGAAGGCCAGCTGCGCCGCCTGGTAAACGAAGGCGGCTGCGGCGTTGTCAGGGCCCTTTTCGGCTGGGATGTTGCGCCCGATGCCCTGAGACAGCGCGGCATTGGTATAGGCCATGAGGCCGTCATTGAGGCGGTCTCGCAGCGCGTCTACCTTCGCCTCATGCGCGGCCCGGATTTTCTGGGCGCGTTTCAGGTGTTCGGCATAGGCCTTTTGTTTTGCCGTTTCCTGCGGCGTCGGGCCGAGCTTGACATCGATGTTGAAAAGCGGATTTGGCTGCGGTGTCGCCAGCGAGAGCGAGAGCGAACTGTTCTGTGCGAAGAAATCAGGTGCTTTCGTCTCTGTGACATTCCACAGGAAGCCGGAGGGAGCGGTAACCGTCGTTGTTTTCTTTTCGGCGGCCGTGCGGAAGGGCGGGGTGACTTTCACGGTTTTGCCGCTCGGCTTGGGCGGCGGCGGGGCCGGCGTTTTATTGTTATTTTTCATCGCAAAGGGGGCGAACAGGGCAGTCGCCGCGACCGAGGCAAAGGCCGCAACCGCCGAGAGTTTCACAAGAGTCTGGCGCTGATGATCCTTCATGCGTCGGGTTCCTGTTCATTATGTACTGCGGGGGCTGGCTGCCGGCCATTTGCATGAGAACAGTTTTCACCTGATTCTGTCAACGAAAATCGACGTTATGGGAATATATATTGATCGTGATTACAGGGGGATGGACGGACGAGTACCGCGCAACCGTGATATCCGCTTATCGGACCCCCACATCTTCACGAATGACGACGGCATGCTCGTCCGGCTGTGGCGGCTGGAAGTGCTTTTTGATCTCGTGAAAATTGGCGCGGTTGCGCTCGGCGACAGCGCTGGTACGCGTTTTGAGCCGCTCCAGCAGTACATCCGCCGGTACATCGAGATAAACGAGCGATGCCTTCGCCTTCCATTCGGCCGCGCGGGCGCGGGCATGGTCGCGGGAGGCGCGGTCCCAGAATCCGAAATCGAGGATGACGCTGTTGCCGGATTTTACCTGCGCCTCCGCGACTTGCCAGAGCGCCGCGACGGCAGCGGCGAAACAGGATTCCCAGTCCGCGTCGAGCTGTCCTTGCGTAAAATTCCCGGCGCAGTATTCATCAGCGTTGAGGCGGAGCGCCCCGGTTTTAGCGGCAAGCTGTTTTGAATAGGTGGTCTTACCGGCGGCGAGGAAGCCCTGAACGATATAGATGACCGGCCTGCGGCAGCGGTTGCGCCAGTCCCGCAGCAGCACGGCGAGCACGAGCGCAAGCAGCGTCACCGCAAGGTTGGTCCAGAACATCGCTATTTCTTTCCCTTGCCGTCGATGTCTTTGCGGAAGGCGACGGGCATGGCGGGATTGATCAGCTCGGCGCGGCGGTCGGGGAAGTCGATCTTGACGTTCTTGCGGCGCCGGTCGGGGCCGGTATAGGTTTCGGCCAGCACGAAGGAGCGCGGATGCTCGACGATATTCTCGATCTTGAGCGCGAGGGCGCGGGCGGTGAAGGGCTTCACAAGATAGTCGGAAACGCCCGCGTCGCGCGCCTTGATGACGCGGTTCTGGTGGCCCGAGCCCGCGGTCATAAGGATCGGCACGAAGGGGTTGGGGCAGGTGCTGTCGCTGCGCAGCCGCTTGGTCAGCGTCAGCCCGCGATCGGGGTTTTCAAGCCAGTCGACGATCAGCAGGTCGTGGTTTTCCGCGGCGAACTTGGCATAGGCTTCCTCCACGCCGAAGGCAGAATGGATCGAGGATTCAGGGACGGTGAAAAATGTCAGCACGCCTTTGACTAGGTCGAACAGGGGCGGGGAGGTTTCCACCACCAGTACCTTGACGTCACTGAAGTCGTAAGCCATGAGATCAGCCCTTGTTCTCGATGACTTCCTTCACCTTTGTTGCCAGTTGCTTGAGCGTAAATGGCTTGGGAAGGAAATAGACGTCGGCGCCGAGATGCTCCTTGAAGCGGTCCTCGGCATAGCCGGAAATAAAGATGATTTTAATCTGCGGATATTTTTCTTTGACCTGTTTCGCCAGCGTCGTGCCGTCCATTTCCGGCATCATGACGTCGGTCACAAGGATCTCGGGCTGGAATTTTTTCTCGTCGAGAATCTTGAGCGCCGCGACGCCGCCCGGCGCGTCCATCACCTGGTAGCCCTTGTTCGACAGCGCGCGGGCGGAGAAGGTGCGCACCGCGTCTTCATCCTCCACCAGCAGGATCTTGGCGGAGCCGGTGAGGTCGCTGGTCGCCGGTTTTTCCTCGACCGCTTCCGGTTTTTTCGCGCCCGCGGTTTCGGCGAAGCGGGGCAGGTAGATGATGAAGGTTGTGCCTTGGCCGACCGTCGATTTGACCGACAGGTAGCCGCCCGTCTGGTGGACGATGCCGTGCACGGTCGCAAGGCCAAGGCCGGTACCCGCGCCGACTTCCTTGGTCGAGAAGAACGGCTCGAAGATGCGGGGCATGATATCGGGGTTGATGCCGGTGCCGGTATCCTCGACCTCGATCATCGCCCAGTCGCCGGGCGGCAGCAGTTCGTCGTTCGAGAGCTTGGTCGGCGTTTTCGTGGCGAGGTTGGAGGTGCGGATGGTGAGCTTGCCGCCCGCGGGCATCGCGTCGCGCGCGTTGACGACAAGGTTGATCAGCACCTGCTCCATCTGACCCTGGTCGGCCTTGATGAGGCTGATATCGGCCGAGTGGTTGAGGCGCAGCTCGATATTCGCGCCGATCAGGCGGCGCAGCAGGTGCGAGAGTTCGGACAGCACTTCGGCGAGGTCGAGCATGCGCGGCTGCAATGTCTGCTGGCGGGAGAAGGCAAGCAACTGGCGCACGAGGTTGGCGGCTCGGTTGGCGTTTTGCTTGATCTGCATGATGTCGGCGAAGCTGGGGTCGCCGGGCTTGTGGCGCAGGAGCAGCAGGTCGCAGAAGCCGATCATGGCGGTCAGCAGGTTATTGAAGTCGTGCGCGATGCCGCCCGCGAGCTGGCCGACGGCCTGCATCTTCTGGCTTTGCGTCATCTGCTTTTCGAGCTTTTTCTGCTCGGTCAGGTCGATGAAATGCAGCACGAAATTATCGCCCGCCTTGAATTTCCGTGCGTAGATCTGGGCGACGATTTCGATCGAGCCCTTGATGGGGACTTCGACGAAAGGCTCCGACTGCTCGCCGCGGGCGAGGTGCTTCAGCCAGTCCTCCGCCTTGTGCTGCGCGTCCTTGGCGATGAAGGAGAGCAGCGACTTGCCGTTCAGCGCGTTGACGGGCAGGCGCAGCATGGTCGCAAGCGTCGCGTTCGCGTCGCTGATAATACCACCCGCGGTCAGCATGCAGATGCCGACGGGCGCTTCCTCGAACAGCCGCTCGAAGCGGTCCTCGGATTCGCGAAGAGCCTGCTGCATCTTCTGCTCGGTCGTCATGTCATAGACGACGGAGCGGGAAATGACTTTGCCTTCCTCGTCCTTGGTGATCGAGTGGGTAATGGCGGCCTTGAAAACGCGGCCGCCCGCGCCCTTCATCAACAGCTCGCCATGCTGGTGGTAGCCGCCGCCCTCGAAGCAGTCATAGGGCTTGCCCGCGATCGGCGGGTTGACGAGGAAGTCGTGCAGCCTGGTCTTGCCGATGATGGTGCGCGCGTCGGCGCCGAGCAGGCGGAGCAGCGTATCGTTCGCGAATTGCAGCCGGCCTTCCTCGTCGACCGAGAAGAAACCGACCGGCGCATTGTCGGTGAAGTCGCGCAGCTTTTCCCGCTCCTCGCGGATCGCCGCTTCCATCTGGTAGCGATGCGTGATGTCGTCGAAGCGCCAGTGGACATAGCCCGGCCAGCCGATGATGTACTGGCAGGTGACCTGGAACCACACGGTCTTGCCGCGCAGGCGGGTTTGCACCTCGGTCGCGGCGGAACCGGCGGGCGAAGCCTTGTTCTGCAGGTCCTCCAGCGTTTTTTCGATTTTCTTGGAATGCTCGAACAGGCGCGTGAAGGCGGAGATGGAGGGCGTGCCGAGACCTTCGACCATCTTGTTAAAGCGCGCGTTGCTGTAGATCGTCTTGCCGGCTGCGTCGCTGATCGCGCGCGCCTCCGCGCTTTTTTCCAGCACCTCGGTCAGGATCTTGCGGCTGCGGTCGGCGTCCGAATAGCTGCGGTTGAGCATCAGGAAGGCAAGCCCGCCGATGAGGCCGTAAAAATATATGCCGATCAGCGACCAGCCGAAGCCGCCATGAAGCCGCATATAAACGACGCCGATCGCCAGAAAAACATAGGCAACGCCGCACATGAACAGGAACAGCGCCTTGGCGTTGCGAACGCTTTCGGCGGTATCGAGCTTCTCGGGCTTTTTCTCGAGGAAGAAGCCGTCGTTATGGGTGTTGGGTGCGGTCACGTCGGTCGGGTTCCTAATCAGGAATATGTTACCTTCTTCGGATAAACAAATCCATGATTTCCAAGCCACTACAGCGCGCTTTCATGTGATATGGGAAGCGCGGTGATGCGATCTATTATGCTTCATGTTACGATGGGATCATGACGACCCTGACCCGACAGCGCGGCATGTATCCGGGTTCGGCCTGGAACGCGCCCATGACCGAGCCGATGATGCTGCCCGACGATGTGCTGGCAGCACAGCGCGCCGTGACGGAGCCAGCGACTGGCGCAATATTTGCCCGGCATGTGGCGCTTGACCGGCGCGAAGGCGTGGTGCCGCCGCTCAACCGTCACCGGCTGCTCTGGCCGGAGCCGCGCCTCGACTGGGCGCAAAGCGTCGCTCTGGTGCGGGACGCTTTTAAATTAGTTGGCGGAGAGCTTGCGGCGCAGGCTGCAGCCATTATTGATGACGAAACACGCCTGCACCGCACGGAAACCGCGACCGGCGACTGTGCCGCCTTCACGACGCCAAAGGGCTGGAAAGGGCGCAAGCAGGTGGAGATTACATTTGAATCGGACGGCACGATCAGCGACGCGGTCTATCTCGCGCATGAGCTGGGCCATATGCTCGCCTTTGACATGGCGGAAGAAGCCGGCAGCGGTGGAGACATGATGCCGCGCCATGCGATCGAGTTGCCGGCGTTTTATACGCAAGTCATGTTTTACGACTATCTGGCGTCACATCCTGATCCGGCATTGCGCCGCGCGGGTTTCGCGCATGCGGCGGGGGAACTGACGCGTTCCCTCTACGGGCAGAAGGCGGCCTATGCGGCGCAGGGGCTCGACGCGGCTGCGACATCTTCCGTCTACAAGGCGCGCTTGGAAGAGGCGCTGGGGCCGGAATGGATGTATTTCCGCGCGGCGGGACGCGCCGGCTTCGGCGCTTATGATTTGCATACCTATTCTTCCGCGCCGCTGATCGGGCTTGGGCTGTACCATGTTGCCCCCCGCAGTCCCGAGCTGCTGCAGGCGCTTTTCGCGCGCGGACAGGCGACCGATATCCTTGAAATTTTCGCTGCCTCCGGCGTTACGACGACGGAGGCCCTGCAGGAATTTTTCCGGCAGGCGCTCGCCCGCGCGATCGCGCCGCTGGCGCAGGCGGCGGCGGCGGCTACTGCCGCATGATCAGCAGTTCCTTGCGGGTCCTGTCGGACTCGCCGATCTGGCTGTCCCAGACAAGGCTCTTGCCGTCTTTGGACCATAGCTCGACCTTGGAGATATCGGCCATGAGGAGATTGTATTGCTTGCCGTTCATGTCGAGCGGCTTCGGGTCGGCCTTCATCGAGATCAGGGTGAGGGTCACAAGCCCTTCATGACCGTTGCCCGTCTCGCGCATGATGGCTTCGGCCATGCTCGCGGGCGCGCGCAGCCACTGGAATTTCGCGATGCCGCCCGGGATCAGCGCATAGCGCTTGCCCATATATGTGTAGGGATAGAAGGAGCCTTCGCTTAACCCCTGAACAAGGAAGCCCTTCTCGACGGGGCTGTAGCCCGAGAGGCGGATTTTCGCTTCGATGATAATGGGCTCGGACGGAGTCATGAGGTCGAAGGTGTTCTGCATCTCGCCGATGCGTTTTTCGAGAAGGGCGGGCCGCTCCGCCATGTCGGTTTTCTGATAACCAGTCCAGGCGCGGGTCCAGCCTGGGAAATCCGGCTTGTCGCCGACAAGCTTGTGATAGAGCATGGCGATGTATAATGGGCTGGTGGCGGCGGGCCTGGCGCTGTAGGCCAGCGCCGGCGTCGCGGCCAGCAAGGCCAGAAGAAGCAGATAACGGGTCACAGTTTTTTACCCCGCAGCTTGAAGACGTATGAAATCACTTCGGCGACCGCCTTGAAATGCTCGTGCGGTATGGTCTGCTCGATCTCCATGGAATCGAACAGCGCGCGGGCGAGCGCGGGATTTTCGACCAGCGGCACCTTGTTCTCGTTCGCGATATCGCGGATGCGCTGCGCGACGAGGTCGGCCCCCTTGGCGACCATGACGGGCGCGTCCATTTCGGCGGAATTGTATTTAAGCGCGACCGCGTAATGGGTCGGGTTGGTGATGACGACATCTGCCTCGGGCACCGCCTGCATCATGCGCTGGCGGGCCTTTTGCTCGCGCAGCGCGCGCAGGCGGCCCTTCACTTGCGGATCGCCCTCCGTCTGCTTGTATTCTTCCTTCAGCTCCTGCTTGCTCATGCGCATCTTCTGCATGAAATCGTGGCGCTGGTACATGTAATCGGCGATGGCGAGTACGAAGAGCACGATCAGCGCCGCCACCATCATCTTGACGAACAGGTCTTCAAGGTCGAACATCGCGGGTCCGATATCCTGGCCCACGAAATGGTCGATCGTCGGGAAATAGGGCGAAAGGGCGAGGTAGATCGCGGCGGAGATAACCACGAGCTTGACAAGACTTTTCACGAACTCGCTGATCGAGCGCATGGAAAACAGGCGCTGGAAACCGCTCATGATCGAGATTTTCTTGAGGTCGGGCTTGATCGGCTCCGCCGTGAAGATCGGCCCTGTTTGCACATAGGCGGCGAGCACGCCGACGACCATCAGGATGCCGAAGGGAACCAGCAGCTGTCCCATGACGCGCCAGAACAGCATCTTGCCAACCCCCATCAGGCCGTGGGCGTCGGTCGGGTAGGCATGCGATTCCGAAATGAAGGATTTCAGCACGCCCTGCAGGTCCAGCATGATGCCGGGCGCCATCATCACGACCAGCAGCGTGATCGCGAACAGCATGACCCAGTTCGTCACTTCGCGGCTGTAGACGATCTGTCCGCGCTTGCGCGCCTCTTCCAGTTTCCGGGCTGACGGCTCTTCCGTTTTCTGGCTGTCGTCCTGGTCGTCGCCTTCTGCCATGGGTTCCTACCTCGGGTTCAGCGCGCCGTTGACGAGATCCTCGAAGCCCTGAAGCCAGAAGAGCATGCCGGCCGAGATCACCATCGTCAGCATGACGAGGGAAAGCAGGATCTGCACCGGCATCGCGAGGAAGAATATCTGGATCTGCGGCAGCAACCGCCCGACGAGGCCGAAGGCGAACTGCACCAGCGTGCCGACGATCAGGAAGGGCATCGCGAGCTGCACGCCGATCTTGAAGGCCGTGCTGACGGTCGCGATCACGACCTCGATGATCGGCTGCATGTCGGGCGCCTGGGCGAGCGCCGGAAACATCGTGTAGCTGTCGATGACCGAGGCCAGCATGTAGTGGTGCAGGTTGGTGACGAAGAGCAGCGTGACCCCCGTGATCGAATAGAGCGCGCCGATGACCGAGCCTTGCGTTGCGGTCATCGGGTTGAAGACAAGCGCGTTGGAAAAGCTCGACTGGATGGAAATGACGCCGCCCGCGGTATCGAGCGCCGTGATCATGATGCGCATAACCGTGCCGATGAACAGCCCGATAAACGCCTCCGACACCAGAAGCGCGATCATGTCGGGCGCGGCGGAGGGCAGGGGCGGCAGGTTCGGGGCGAGGAAGGGGGTCAGGATGAAGGCGAAACCAAGCGCGAAATGGAGGCGGATCTGCGGCGACACGAAACTGTCCCCGATGCCCGGCATGATCATCAATGCGAGGCCGGTGCGCATGAAGATGAGCAGAAAGGCCGCGACATGGCCGGTGACGAGTTCATTGAGCAGGGACTGCATATCTTTATTATAACCGAACCTTGTCTATCCGCCATGCCGGACTTCGCCGGGCAGCGGAAGGGGCGTCACCCCATCCCGATGATCTTGTCGGCGATCACGTCGGTGAAATTCTTCATCGAGGTCGCGAACATGGGGAAGAGCAGGTAGATGGCGAGATAGATCGCCATCATTTTCGGCACAAACGCGAGGGTCATTTCCTGAATCTGGGTGAGCGCCTGGATCAGCGCGATCACTACGCCGACGACCAGACCGATCATCATGACGGGGGCGGAGAGCTGGATCGTGAGGATGATCGCCTCGCGGGCGAAATCGATGACGTCAGCTTCTTCCATAATCAACCCCTCTGTCATCCCGGGACAAGTGAGCGAAGCGAGCGCTGATCCGGGATCCAGCTATGCTCGCCCCGCAGGCGCTCGTCAGAGGCAAACCGCCCAAAGGCGGTTTGAAGAAACTCCTGGATCCTGGATCGTGCGCTCGCCTGACGGCTCGCTGGTCCGGGATGACCTTAAATGGAAGTCCTCATCACCTGCTCGTAAGCTTGCACCACGCGGTCGCGTACCGCAAGGACGGTGTTGAGGGCCATTTCGGCGTTGTTGATGGCGGAAAGGACGTCGGTCATATCCGCCTTGCCGACGAGGCCGGCGGCGGAGACTTTTTCGGACTGGTGCTGGGCGTTGATCGCGGATTCCGCCGCGGTTTTCAGGACCTCGCCGAAGGAGGGGCCGCCCGTTTCCGCGGGCTTTGGCTCTGTCATTGATTTCAGAGTGTTGAGATATGCTTTTGAAGCATCGGTTACATTGGCCATGATATTCAAAGCTCCTTAAATTAAAACTTAAGAGGCGCGCAGCAGCTCGATGGTTTTCATGAGCATTGAGCGCGCCATTTCGATCACGCCGAGGTTCGCCTCGTAGGACCGCTGCGCCTCGCGCATATCCATCATTTCAAGCATCGGGTTGACGTTGGGCGTCTTCACATACCCGCTCTCGTCCGCCGCCGGGTGGCTCGGGTCGTATTTCGTGACGAAGGGGGCCGGATCGTACTGGACCTTGCCGGTGGTCACTTCCTTGGTGTTGTCGGCGCGGTTCACCTGGTTGCTGAAGGTCACGATCTGGCGGCGATAGGGGTCTGCGCCCTTGCTCTTGCCGGTGGTTTCGGCATTCGCAAGGTTTTCGGAAATCACCTTCATGCGCGTGCCCTGGGCCTTCATGCCCTTCGCCGCGAGTGTCATTGCCTTGACGAGATCCATCTTAAAACTCCTGACCTTACTTCAGAGCCATTTTCAGCATGGCGATGTTTTTCTGGTACAAATTGCTGACGAAGGCATGATCGGTGTAGTTTTCGTTCATCTTCAGAAGCTGCTCTTCGAGCACCACCGAATTACCGCCCGGAGCGACCTCATAGGTATCTTTCTGCTTCGCGCTCGGCAGATTTTGCCCGATCGTGCCGCCACCCGGCGTCATATGGTTCGCGGAGGTTACCGCCATGCCCATCGCGCCGCCGCCGCCGGTGCCCGCCGCGCTCATTGAAAGCGCGCTGGCAGAACTTCCCAATATCTGTTTGAAATCAATCTCTTTTAGATCCATCGGGCGGTAGCCGGGGGAATCCGCGTTGGCGACGTTCTGCGCGATGAGCTTCTGGCGCTCTTCGTGCCAGTCCATCTTTTTCAGCATCGCGCCCAGTAAATTCAGGTCTTGCATCGCCATGATAAATCTCCCCTCGCTATTACATATGCAACGCATGTGCCATGTAACAGGTCTCCCCAGACCAAAGACTAACATAGGTCGCGAATCCTGTGGGGCGAGATTTCGGTTGCGTCGTGTTTTGGTGTTAAGGCTTTGTTAAGAGTTTGCTAGGGTGGGGCATGAAATCCGATAGCAGGACGTTTCGATGGGAGTGGCTAGGCGGTAAGCTCGCCAGATTCACGGCTACGCAGTACCTAGCTGTCGTGTTTCTCTGGTTGTTTCATATGTCTTCCGAAATATTCGGGTACAAACATTTCGACGTTATTTTCGGATTTCACACCGTCCCTGTTATAGCCATAAACCTGAGCCTTATCATTATGCTGATAATAACGTTAGCTGCGCATGCTCTGCTTCACCATGTCAGGTTTGTGCTAAAATACCCGGGTGCGTATTGGCCCCTATGCTTCGTATTTTTAAACTTGGGGTGCGTTCTCTTCGCTTTTTGCTTAGCGGCTGATGAAATGCTGCGGGTATGGCCGGCGGTTTTACTCTGGGTTTCGTTTTTGGTTTTAAGTAGTGTTATTTCCGCTGTTCATGACGCAACCGCCATTAAACGACCAATAGAGATATTGCCTATTGATCAAATGACGGGGAAAGCACTACCCGTAAAATTTTTCGGTAATCTGAACGTCATTTTGGCGGCTGTTAGCAGCGCGTTGGCTATAATGCTTTGCTGGGGGCTGGTTTCCTGATGATCGACATCCGCGACACCGAGGACGAGGACCGCAAGAAACAGGCAGGCGAGGAAAGCCGCCGGCTGGCTGCTGTCGCGCTCAAGAAATATGGAATAGATGAATCCGCACTGCCAAAAGTGGTCGCGGCGGGTTACGGGAAACTCGCGGAGCAGATCGTCGAGATCGCCTTCCAGAATGGCGTGAAGGTGCGGGAGGACAAGGAGATGGCGCAGATCCTCGCCGCGATAGAGATGGATTCCGAAATTCCCTCCGAAGCGCTGGTGGCGATTGCCGAAATTCTGGCATATGTTTACAAAGCCAATCAGACCTATAACCGCGACGACGACAAGAAAGAGCAGCCGTGAGCAAGGACGACATCGCCAAGCGCCTGAAAGCCATCACCGATTACGTGCGCGACTGCGAGCGCCGCGTGATGCAGGGGGAGATCATGGATCTGCAGGGGCTCGATAATAATGTCGTGGAAGTCTGCGACAGCATCGCCAAACTGCCGCCGAAAGAGGGGCAGGAACTGGAGGCGCAGATGGGCACGCTGATCGGCGATCTCGAAAAGCTGGCGAACGCCATGCGCGAGCAGCAGGAAAAATTCGGGGAAGAGGCATGACCGAGGGCTTAAGCGGGGATCCCGCGATTTTCAAGGCGCTCGCCGCCTTCGCCTTCGTCATGTGCCTTATGTACCTCCTGGCTTACGTGATCAAGCGGCTGGGTCTGGGCGGGCCGGTGATGCTGCCGGGCGCGAAGCGGCGGCTGAAGGTGGTCGAGCACCTTGCCATCGACCCCCGCCGCAAGCTGGTGATCGTCCGCCGCGACAACAAGGAACACCTGCTGGTGCTCGGCCCCGGTGGCGAGACGGTGATTGAAAGCAACATCCAGCTGCCCGATAATGTCATTGAACTGGCCGACCAGAAGGACGTCAAGAATGGTTGAGGCGCTGAACATGGACCGCAAGAGAGAGTCCCGGGCTGTCTGGAAAAGGGCATTGTCCTTCCTGCTCCCAGGCATTGCCTTTCTCATTGTCGCTGCGATCCTTTTCATCCCGTCACACACCTTTGCGCAAAGCCTCACCCTCAATCTCGGCCAGGGCGGCGAAGATGCGGGCGGCGGGTCGGTTGCAAGCCGCGTCGTGCAGATGGTCGCGCTGCTGACGATCCTTTCGCTCGCGCCTTCCATCCTTATGATGATGACCTCGTTCACGCGCATCGTGGTCGTGCTCTCCTTCCTGCGCACGGCGCTGGGCACGCAGCAGACCCCGCCCAACACAGTGATGATCTCGCTCGCCATGTTTCTCACGCTGTTCATCATGATGCCGACGGTTACCGCTTCCTATGAACAGGGACTGCGGCCGCTCATGAATGACGAAGTGACGGAGATCGAGGGCTTCCAGAAGGCGGTCGTGCCGTTCAAGCAGTTCATGCTCGCCCATACGCGCGAGAAAGACCTCGACCTGTTCATCCAGCTCGCGAAAGTGCCGGAGCCGAAGGCCGCGATCGACACGCCGCTGCAGGTCGTCATTCCGTCCTTCATGATCTCGGAGCTGCGCCGCGCCTTCGAGATCGGCTTCCTGATCTTCCTGCCGTTCCTTGTTATCGATATGGTGACCGCCTCCATCCTCATGTCGATGGGGATGATGATGCTGCCGCCCGTGATGATCGCGCTGCCGTTCAAAATCATCTTCTTCGTACTGGTCGATGGCTGGGCGCTGATCGCCGGATCGCTGGTCAAAAGTTACGGCGGCGCGTAAGCACACCGCTTCCTCTCAAGGATAACAGTCCGTCAAGCCTTTCGGGAACCACCCGCCCTATCGCGGGTAGGTTCAGGGACTTTTTTATC
>DASPMW010000105.1:0-7650 GCA_035626855.1 Patescibacteria group bacterium | reverse complement strand
TATAGGGGAAGCCTTCCATCGCCTTGTCCCGGATCGCCTCCAGCAGGCCGGACTTTTGCAGCTTGTCGAGCAGGCGGAAGGTGTTGCCCCCTGTTACGAATACACCATCAACTTTATCGAGCGCCGCGACCGGCTCTGCCTGCTGATGCGCAGAGATGACGGTAAAGCCCAGCGGCTCGAGCCAGGTTTTCGTCCGCGCAAGGGCCGCATCCTGATCGCCCAGCGCATAGGCGACGTACATGATGGTCTTGGGGTTTTCCGGACTTGCGCCGAACAGCTCCTGGATCGTCTCATTGCGTTTCTGGGCAAGTGCGCCATTGCTCAGCAGCAGCAGATTTAGCTTGCTGCGATCCAGCTGCGCCGCAGGCTGCGGGGAAGACGCGTCAAAGTCCCTTTTGAGAGCAGGCATCGTGACCTCGTGAATGGTGGATACCCGAAAGCTAGCACCCGTCAACGCGTTATGCGAATGAAAAATTATCTAAGGAAATCAGGCTTTCTATCCAATTTACATTCCGTAAGGAACCATTTCAGCGCTGTGGTGTTAACCGCGCACGTATTATTCAAGGATTTTCTCCATGCGGAACATTATTCTCGTTACCGGCGGGGCCGGGTATATCGGCGCCCATGTCTGCAAGGCGCTGTCACGCTGTGGATATCTTCCGGTTGCCTATGACAATCTTTGCTCGGGCAACGAGAGCCATGTGAAATGGGGGCCTTTCGAAGAGGGCGATATCCGCGACACGGCCCGCCTTTCCGAAGTCATCCAGCGCTACCGTCCCGGCGCGATCATGCACTTCGCCGCCCTCATTCAGGTCGGCGAGTCGGTGTCCGATCCTGCCAAATATTACGATAACAACGTCAACGGCTCGCTCTCCCTGCTTCAGGCGGCGCGCGCGCATGACATTCGGCATCTCGTCTTCTCGAGCACGGCCGCCGTCTATGGCATGCCGCAAGGCGAGGCGATCAATGAAAACCACCCGCTCGTGCCCATCAACCCCTATGGCCGCACCAAGCTTGCGATGGAAAACATGATCCGCGACTTCGCGGACGCCTACGGTCTGAAATACGCCATCCTGCGCTACTTCAACGCCGCCGGCGCCGATGTCGATGGCGAACTGGGCACCGCCTACAAGGTGGACACCCATATCGTGCCGCTGCTCATGAAGGTTGCCGCCGGGGAGATGAGCGAGATCAAGGTCTTCGGGACCGATTACGCCTCCCGCGACGGAACGGCCATTCGCGATTATATCCACGTCCAGGACCTGGCGGAGGCGCATGTGCTGGCGCTGCGCCGCATCCGCGAGCGCGATGAAAGCCTGACGCTCAATCTTGGCACCAGCGAAGGCCATACTGTGCAGGAAGTCCTCGAAAAAGTACGGGAGGTGACGCGCCGGCCCGTGCCGTCGCGCGCGACCGCCCGCCGTCCCGGCGACCCAGAGCGGCTGGTTGCCGATGCCAGCCGTGCCCGCGACGTGCTGAACTGGCAGCCCCGCCATTCCGATCTTCACACCATCGTCTCTTCTGCCTGGGACTGGCATCTTAAAAAGACCTCGCCGGATACCTGGAATAATATTTCCGTCCGCACGGCTGCAGGTGTCGCATGAGTGGGTTCAACGACCTCCTTGCCCGCCGCCGCGCCGCCGCCGCCGTCTTGTTTCTGGGTGACGCGGCCGCATTGTCGCTTTGCACCGGTTTGGCTGTTGCCCTGCTTCCACGCCTCGAAGCATACTTTGGCGACAGCGTCGCCGCGAATGGCGGCTCCGCCGTTATAGCGAGCCTGATATCCGCGGGCGCCATTGCCTATTTCGGGCTGCGCGGCCATTACAGCCGGCGTACCCTGTGGTGGCAGCAGATGGCAGAAATGATTTCAGCAAGCGCAGCTGCCGTCTCCGTCACCGCCTTGCTCGCCTACAGCCTGCAATCCTGGTCGTTCCTCGCAGCTTTCGTGCTTTCATGGTTCACGGCGCCCTTTATCCTCGCGGCCGTGCGCTGGCTGGTGCGTGGGGCGTTAATGCGCGCGGGTTACTGGACTGTGCCGACGCTCGTCGCCGGCGGCGCCGCGAACGGGGCGAAGACAGTGGCTGCGTTGAAGGCTGAAAGCTACATCGTCCATGACGTCGTGTTCCATGCCCTGCCGGAGTCGGGCCAGGCGGCGCTGCCGAATGGTACTTACGAATATGCCGTGTATTGCCCGGATGAGGGCAATGCCGCGCGTGATGCCCTAATGCTGGAGCGCCTTCCGCAGCAGGCGCTTCGGTTTGGCTATGTGCCGCCCGTTGAAGCGGCGACGTTATACAACGCGTCGATCAAGCGGTTCTTCGGGCAGGGCATCCTCTCGCTGGAGCCCGCGCCGCGCACGACGCTTGTCGGCGATTTTGTCAAGGGAGCGGTGGACCGCACGGGGGCGCTGATCGGCCTGATCCTGCTGTCGCCGGTGTTCCTTGCCCTCGCGCTGGTGATACGGCGCGATGGCGGGCCCGTGCTGTTCGGCCACAAACGCATCGGCAAGAACGGCCGCGTTTTCAAATGCTGGAAGTTCCGCAGCATGGTGCCAAACGCGCAGGAAGTCCTGCGCGAGGTGCTGGAGCGCGACCCGGCCGCCCGGGCGGAATACGAGCGTGATTTCAAGCTCAAGAATGACCCGCGCGTGACCCGCGTCGGCGCAATCCTGCGCAAGACGAGCCTTGACGAAATTCCCCAGCTGTTTAACGTACTGCGCGGCGAGATGAGCCTGATGGGCCCGCGCCCGATCGTCGAGGATGAAAAGAAATTCTATGAGGAGCGGATATCCGATTATATGTCCGTGAAACCCGGCATTACCGGGTTGTGGCAGGTGAGCGGCCGGAGCGATACCGGATATGACCAGCGTGTTTATCTCGACAGCTGGTATGTTCGAAACCGTTCATTCTGGAATGACATGGTTATAGGGTTGAAGACATTTGTCGTCGTGCTGGCCCGCAAGGGCGCTTATTGAGGCAGTAAAAAGGGTAGTAGCCTATGCAACAGATCTTCCAACGCGCCTTGCGTGGCGCGAAAAATGTCTCGGGTTTCGTCGTGCTCGCGGCGCTGCTCGCGCTTTCCACGGGGTGCTCCGGCCCCGACTATTCGAGCGTCCCCGCAGCGCAGGCGACTGTCGCGCCGACCGCGCCCCCGGCGGAAGCCCTCGGCGAATACAAGATCCAGGTCGGCGACGTGCTGGATTTCAATTTTTACCTCAACCCCGAATTTAACGAGACAGTGACGGTCCGCCCGGACGGGATGGTATCCACCAAGATCATTCCGAGCCTGAAGGTTTACAACCACACAGTTCCCGAAATCAATGCCATGCTCGCCGCCGCTTACCGCGACGTGCTGCTTGATCCGAAAGTAACGACGATCGTGCGTTCCTTTGCGCCGATCCGCATCTATGTTAGCGGGGAAGTGACGACCCCGGGCGAATATGTCGTCGTCGGCCAGTCGCTGACCCTGACCCAGGCGATTGCGCGCGCGGGTGGCATCAAGAACTCCGGCGAACAGCGCCAGGTGCTCATCATCCGTCGCGGCGCCGGCGAAAAAGCGCAAGTCTACACGGCAGATTACTATGCCGCGACGCAGGGCGCCGACCCGGCGCGCGACACCCGCCTCGCGCCGTTTGACGTCGTATTCGTGCCGAAAACCGGCATTGCCCTCACGCATAAAGGCTACGAGCAGTACATCCAGCAATTCGTCAACCCGTCCCTGGGCGCGAGCTATGTCATTGGGGACTAAGACGGCGGGCGCGCTGCTGGCCGCCATGCTCCTGACGGGGCAGGCCGCGCGCGCCAGCGATTTTTGCGTCGTCGGCATGGCCATACCGCCGCAATGCTACTATGACGACGTCAAGGCCTGCATGGGCGCGGCGACGCCGCCGAATACATTCTGCGGCGTGAACCCCGAAGCGCGTCTCATGTATTACGGCTCCAGCCGGTATTGCGTTGTCCACTCGGCCAAGCTCGCGGAATGCATGTACGAAGACTACCTGCAATGCAGCAGTGCGGCCGGGCAGGCGGGCGCGATCTGCGCGGACCGCAACCAGAAAAAAGACGATATCAACCCCTTCCGCTACGACCGCCGGATCGAGAACTGACGATGGCATTTCGCAAGGTCGCCGTGAATGCCATCGCCATGTCCTCCGTCACCGTTTTCCGGCTGGCGGCGCAGTTTCTTGTCGTGCCGGTTCTCTCGCGCCTGCTTTCGCCGCATGATTACGGGCTGGTGGCTCTTGCGATGCCCTTCGTGCTGTTCACCATGATGTTTACCGATGCCGGCATCGGACAGTCCCTCGTGCGCACGACAAGGACGGAAGAGGATGTCTGGTCGACAAGTTTCTGGATCACCGTGATGCTGGGCATCGGCCTTATGACGGTCATTGTATGCATCGGCCCCCTGGCCGCGATGTTCTTCGACGAACCGGCTCTCGGACCCCTCGTCATGGCGCTTGCGCTCGTTGTGCCGCCGCAGGCCGCCTCCACCATCCCCGAGGCCGCGCTCCGCCAGGAGCACCGCTTTGGCACGATTGCAGCGACGGAGGCGGCAGCCATCGCCGTGAGCATTCTTACAGCAGTTTTCTTCGCCTGGATGGGCGCAGGCGCATGGTCGCTGATCGCGCAGCAGCTGATGCTGTACGGCACCCGCTTCGTGCTCACATACTGGTATTCCCCCTTCCGCCCGCGACTCCAGTTCCGCCTGCCGCGCGTCAGGGAGCATCTGGTCTTCGGCCGCGACGTGCTCGGCGCGAATTTCGTCATGGTCGTGACGCAGACAGTCGACAGTTTCATCGTCGGAAAGCTGCTCGGCCCCGCGCTGCTCGGCCTTTACACGATGGCGTTCCTGTTCGCGCGCCTGCCCTGGCGGATCGTTGCAGGTCCGCTCGAATACGTGATTTACGCGCATCTCGCAAAAATTCGCGATAACCGACAAATGACGCAGCGCCTGTTCCTGCTGCTCACCCGGGTCACGGCCATCATTATTACTCCCGGGATGGGGCTAGTCGCCGCGGCGCATGAGCCGACCTTCCGCCTGCTGCTGTCGGAAAAGTGGCAGGCCTCCGGCGTTCTGTTCATGATCGCGGCGCCAGCCGCCGCCCTGCAGGCGATCGCCTCGTTTTCCGCCGCCTTCCTCATGGCGGCGGGGCGCACCGATCTGCAGTTGCGCCGCAACCTCGAATACCTCGCCGTGCTGCTGGTTTCCCTCGCGATCTTCGCGCCGCACGGCATCGGCTGGGCCGCGTTCGGCTATGCGGTCTCTGTTTTCGTTTATTTCCCGCGCTATATGCAGCTTGCACTCGATGTGCTGTCCTGCAAATTCTCGGCCTATCTTGGCGCGCTGCTGGTGCCGGTGCCGGTGACGGCGGCATGTTTCATGTCTTACCAGGCAATCTCTCGCCGCGCGGGGGCAGGAGACTGGGGCAGTCTCTTAATCGGCGGGTTCCTGGCGGTCGCGGGCATGGCCGTCTCCGCTCTGCTGCAGGCCCGCGCGCTGCGGCGGGACATCAAATACGTCGGCGGGATGCAGGAAGAACCCCTGGCGGCGGTTACGCCGCCGGCGGTTGGCGAAGCTGCTCTGCCGCCAGCCGCGGGATAAGCGGCAGGAACAGCAGCGGGCCGAGGCCGAACGGCCCCAGCAGGTCAACTTCGACCATGGCGCGTATCAGGAAAATAAACGCGATGCCGAAGCTGAAAAACCCGGCAAAACCGGCGCGCGTCCAGACGGCCCGCAGCGACAGCGCCAAGGCCCCCGCCATCAGCAACACGACCAGGGCAGCGCCCAACGCGCCGAGATCCACGAAGGCCTGGACGAACAGGTTGTGAAAATGGAATCCCGTCCTGCCGGGGATGTAGAATTTTTCCCAGTAATGCTCCGCAGCGCCGTTGCCCTCGACCCAGAAAGCGGCGTAGCCGTGGCCTAGCAGCGGATGCTCGAGCCCGTTGCGGATGCCTTCTCCCCAGAGGTAAGTGCGGCCCGTCAGCGTCGGGCTCTTGCCAAGCGCCTCGAGCACCGGGGTCGTGATGTCGGCGCCGACCGCCGCCAGCAGGATACCGACCGTCGCGGCAGCGAACAAGGCGAGCGCGGTCATAGCGCCTCGCAGGCCCCGCCGGATGCGCGTGATCGCGAGCAGCGCGGCAGCAGCCGCAACGCCAAGCGCGAGCGAGGCGAGCGAGGTTGCCGAATGGCTGAGGTACATAGCGGGCAGGCACAACGCGAGCGGAACCGCCCCGTAAAACAGCTTTTGCTGCCACCTCGGCGCGGAGATTAGCAGAGCGAGCGCGGCATAGATGCCGATGCTTGAAATAAAGCCGACCTGGTTTTTCGAGCCGAACAAGCCGGTGAGGGCGCTGCGCCCGGTTTCGAAATCGATCGTATAAGTGCCATCGATAAAGGTCACCGCCAGCGCGAGCGCGACGCCGACCGAAAGCCCGCGCGCGAAGGAGGCGGCGCTGATCGTGCGCCCGATGATGACTGCGCAGGCCGCCATTGCAAAAAATTCGAGCCCCGCGTAAAGCGACTGTCCGGGCCGCGCGGACCAGAAAAAACTGTAGCAGGCGAGGAACGGCAGGGCGACCGTGACCGCGAGTGCGAAGGACGGCCGCAGGATAAAGACGCGCTTGTAATAGGCATGCCCCAGCCAGAGCGCCAGAAAGGCAAGGATCGGCACGACGCTGAACAGCGCGGAGAACGACATGACGAGCACAGAAAAGGCAACATAGGGGATTGCCAGCCGCGCCGGAATTTCCGGATAAGCGACGGCCGGCGCTGTCGCCGCGGGCGCGGGCGCGTATGCTGGTTGATCCCCTGTCATTGCCGCCTGTACTACCACGACAGCAGTTTGCTCGCCAGAGCCGCCAGCCGCGAGCGGCGAATCAGGAAGGGGATGACGCGGATGGACATCTGCTGGCAGAGGAAAGACGGCGCAAGAGCCGCGATGACCCCGACTGCGCGCGGCACAGGATACCCGCGCGCGCGGATAAGGTCGCGCACCTCCCGCGCATAGGGGGAGCTGCCGCCCATCGCCTCGATCAGGTAGAGATTTTCAAACAGCTCCACATTTGCGCGTGGAAACACGGCGCCGTATTCGTCCAAGCGGCCATAGATCTTGATCGTGACGGCGGTGCGGATGCATTTCCAGCACATGCCGCAATTGGTGTATCCCGCCGGGGCGTTCGATGGGGTGACGCAGACGTCGAGGTAATGGCGGCTCTGCGGCACGTCGAGGACCCGCCGCGTCTTTTCGGTGCGCGTGTGCTGCCCGCCCGCCGCGATGCATTCCAGACGCTCGGTGCCAAGCCAGGGCAGGATAACCGGGTCAAGGCGTGACATGTTGTCGTCCCGTCCTACCCGCGTCTCCCCGAGCGGATAGCCGGACGAGTACATGAACTTCGCAAAGGCGTGCTGCATGACCAGCGCAACAGTAACGTTTCGGAGCGTATGCGTCACCTGGAACAGCCCACCCAGGAACTGGTCGAGGTTGGAGTCGACGGCAATCGACGGAATTCCCATGGCAGCCGCGCAGTCACGCAACGGCGCGCTGCGCGCATTGAATAACGCCCGGTCGTGCTCCGCGGAATGCTGGCCGTGCGATCCGACATTGTTGAACAGGAAGTGGGTGAGCGCAAAACCTTCCGGCACGCGGCC
>DASPMW010000104.1:0-2650 GCA_035626855.1 Patescibacteria group bacterium | reverse complement strand
CCTTGCTTTGCATGAGATGGCAGTACAGCACGAAGCGATAGCCTCGCATCGAACGTGCCATGTCATAACGCATGTTCATCAAGCGTATAATTGACAGCGGTCAGCTTTTTATCTTTGTCAAACGAGGCAATTATTATCAGGTCCCACGAAACGAGAAAATTTAGCTTGAGGATGTTCGAAACGGTCATCGGCAGCCTGAGGGTATTCATATAGGCGATTGCATTTTGGCCTCCTTCACCTATCTGCCGCAATTTTTCATCAGAAAGCCGTGAAAAGCCGGCTTGGACTAGAATTTCCGAGAAGAGTTGCGCAGGCGTGCCTAGCGGAAAAAAGCTCTTTATATGCCGGCTCCAGTCTTCTCCTGCATGGTGGGGCTTTGCATCGACTGCGAAGTAATCTATGGAGAAAAGCGGGGGAGGCCGGAGGTAGTTCGCTGCCATTAGCCCGCTACATGCCGACAGTACGATGACGGTTGCGAGTTGAAAAAATGTTAACGGTATTTTTCCTCTCGTTTCCAAATATATGTCTCCCTTACTTCGGCGCGAGGCGCACCGCGCCGTCGAGGCGGATGGTTTCCCCGTTGATCATGGCGTTTTCGACAACATGCAGGGCGAGGCGCGAGAATTCTTCGGGCTTTCCGAGGCGCTTGGGGAAGAGGGTGGTCGCAATCAGGCTGTCCTGCACTTCCTGCGACATGCCGAGCAGCATCGGCGTGCCGATCAGGCCGGGCGCGATGGTGACGACGCGCACGCCGAATTTCGCAAGCTCGCGCGCGGCGGGCAGGGTCATGCCGACGACGCCGCCCTTGGATGCCGAATAGGCGGCCTGGCCGATCTGGCCTTCAAACGCCGCGACGGAGGCCGTGTTGATGATGACGCCGCGCTCGCCCGTGTCATTCAGCACGTCCAGCGTCGACATTTCAGTTGCGGCAAGGCGCAGCATGTTGAAGGTGCCAATCAGGTTGACGGTAATGACCTTCGTGAAAAACCCGAGGTCATGCGGCCCTTCCTTGCCCACGACGCGCGCGCCCGGCGCGATGCCCGCGCAGTTCATGAGGATGCGCACGGGGCCGTTCGCCGCCTTCGCGCCTTCCAGCGCGGCCTTGGCGGATGCTTCGTTCGTCACGTCGCATTCAAAGGCGACGCCGCCGATTTCCTGCGCGATGGAATCCGCATTCGCCTTGTTGATGTCGAGCACCGCGACCTTCGCGCCCGCTTTCGCCAGATGCCGCGCGGTTTCCGCGCCCATGCCCGATCCGCCGCCTGTGACGACTGCCGCCATGCCGTTAATTTCCATCGCTCTGTTCTCCCTTGTTTTCATGTTGTTTCATGCGCCGCATCAGCCGCGCGAAGACGTCCTGCACGAAGATCTGCTTCTGCGCGTGAAAATTCGCGAGTTTCTGCGCGCGCTCGTCCTCCGGCGCGCCGTCTATTTTTTCAAGATCGGCCGCGACGGCGTTGCCGAGCGCCTGCGCCTCGCTCTCTTCGGACTTGCGGAACCAGGCCAGCGCCTGGTGCGCGTCCTGCTGCAGCCCGATCCCACCCAGGTAAAGCATCCCCATCATGCCGGCTGCGTAGGAATCGCCTGCCTCCGCCGCTTTCTGCATCCAGTAGGCGCCGCGGATCATGTCGCGGTCGACGCCGTCGCCCGTGAAGTAAAGCCGCGACATCGTCAGCGCCGCTTTCACGTCGCCGCCCTCGGCCGCCCGGCGGAACCAGGCGACCGCAAGCGCGTCGTCCTCCGCCACGCCCTCGCCGCTCGCGAGCTTGCGGGCGTAGGTATATTGCGCCGCCGGATCGCCGAGCGTCGCCTTCGCCTCCAGCTTCTGCGCGGGATTGGCGAAGAACATAAAGTAAATCGTCGCCGCCAGCGCGGTCGCGGTCAGGAACAGCAGCACATACAAAAACCGGATGATCGCCTTCATGGTCACTTTATATAAGGGGGGACGGGGATAAGCAAATTTTCGCGGGCGGCACCTTCTAAGTGGCTCTATTTCCTGACCTATCGAGCGGCGCAAGAATGTTGCCATAAATCCGTTTGACGGGTTACCGGATCGGCCATATACCTTGGCCTGTTCCCGAGAGTTCATAAACGTGGAGGGTTAAAGCCCATGAAGAAACTGAAATCTCTTGCCCTGTCTTTCGCGCTTGTCGCGGGCGGCGCGCTCGGTCTTTCGCAATCCGCCAGTGCGCAGACCGTCACCGTATCGCCGACGCAGCAGACGGAGCTCGTCACCAACAACTACATCGCGGAAGACGTCGTCAACGCGGTATCGCAGCTGCCGATGAACAACGTGTATTACCGCGCCGGCCGCGGCTTCACGACCGCCCGCGTCGACCAGACGGGCGAAAGTGTCGGCGTCGAATACCAGCTGACCGGCAACCAGCGCCAGCCCCTGCGCGCCTACAACCTCGACGATCCGCAGGGCGCGGCGGATTTCAGCGCGGCGAAGCTCAATGCCGGCGCGACCGAAAACGCCCTCGCGCAGCAGGAAGTCCGCAGCCGGGTCTATGTGCGAAGCTATCCGACATATGTTTACCTGCCGCCCGCGCGGCCGGTGATCCTGGTCGGCCCGGTTTTCCGCCCGTCGCACCATCATCATTCGTACCGGCATCACAACTGGGCCCAGCCGCCCGTGATCCATATCCGC
>DASPMW010000103.1:0-8296 GCA_035626855.1 Patescibacteria group bacterium | reverse complement strand
CAACGAGGAAATCCGCAAGCTCCTGCGCCCGAACTACACCGCCGCGAAAAACGTCGGCCTCGAGATCGAGGACATTTTCGAGGAGCGCGCCCGCCACCTCTGCCATTACCTCGCCTGGGAGGAGATTTACTTCGTCCTCTGGACGCGGCCCGCCGTGCTGTCGAAATCCGACATGGCGCGCGAGGGCGAGCGCGCCCGCAAGAAGAAATGGGTCAAGGCCGACGACGCCCAGTATCCCTTCGCGGCGATCGAAGGCCTGCGCACCCGCCACCAGAGCTTTGTCTCCTCGACCGTCGTTTCCTTGCGCGAAATGGGCATCCAGTGCGGCGAGATGGAGGTGCATGACGCGCTCGTCACCATCCGCTCCAACCTGATCCAGGTTTCCGGCGACACCACCTGGCGCGCCTTCCTGCCGGGCGACCCGATCCCCGCGCGCGCGCCCGAGAAAAAATCCGATCTCTCCGAAATCCTCTGGCCGACGCTGCGCCAGCAGCTCACCATGGCCTCCGCCCGTGTCATCAACGACCACGTCGTCGAGATGGGCAAGTATTACTGGGGCGGCGTCGACATGGTGCTCGGCCCGACCGACCCGCTGCCCTTCCCGATGTTCCTGGCCCGCATGACCGAGGCGAAATGCCCGTTCCGCATGTCCTTCCTGATCGAGGGCGGCGGCGTGCAGGGCATGGCGCTGCAATCCTTCCTCTCCTCCGTCTTCGCGGTCACCAACGCCGACAACAAGCAGGTCAAGGACGCGCTCGAGGCGCTGACGCTGATGTCGCGCAACGAGCCGGTCGTGAAGATGCGTCTATCCTTCTGCACCTGGGCGCCGAAGGGCGACATGGAGCTGATCGAGGACCGCCTCTCCGCGCTCACGCAGGCGGCTGAATCCTGGGGCTATGCGCAGGTCTCGCATATTTCGGGCGATCCGCTCGACCAGGTTATGTCTTCAGCCCTGGCGATCCATTGCGCCTCGACCGCCCCGCCCGCGGTCGTGCCGCTCTACGAAATCATGAAGCTCGTGCCGTGGCAGCGCGCCTCGTCGCCGTTTGATCGCGGCTCGATCCTGTTCCGCACGCCGGACGGACGCGTCTGGCCCTACCAGACCGGCACGAACGTCACCACCACCTGGTTCGACCTTGTCTTCGCCCAGCCGGGCGGCGGCAAGTCGGTCCTCATGAACACGCTCAACCTCGGCACCTGTCTCACGGCCGGCGTCTCGCAGCTGCCCTTCATCGCGGTCATCGACATCGGCCCTTCCTCGGCCGGCCTCGTCTCGCTGCTGAAGGACGCGCTGCCGCCGCATCGCCGCTCGGAAGTAACCTCCTTCCGCCTGCAGATGACGACGCAGTTCGCGATCAACCCCTTCGACACCAAGCTCGGCATGCGCTACCCGCAGGTGACCGAGCGCTCGTTCCTGAACGAGCTGATCACCCTGCTCTGCACGCCGCCCGGTCAGGCGGAGCCCTATGACGGCATCGCGCAGCTGGCCGGGATGGTCGTCGACGAGATGTTCCGCTGGCGCGATGACGGCTCGTCGAACGCCGAGCCGCGCCCCTACCTGCCGCGCATCGACCAGGTCGTCGATGACGCGATCCGCAAATACGATCTCGTGCTGCCGCCCGCCGCCTACTGGTGGGACGTGGTCGACATGTTGTTCGAAAAGGGCGCGACCTACGAAGCGACGATCGCGCAGCGCTACGCAATGCCGACGCTGGGCGACTCGGTTGCCGCCGCCCGCCGCCCGCAGATCAAGAACCTGCTCGAGGAAACCTCGATCGGCGCATCGTCAGAGGGCGTCATCCATGCCTTCGAGCGGATGATCACCTCCTCGGTGCGCGAATTCCCGATCCTGTCCTCGGTCACTAAATTCTCGCTCGCCGAAAACCGCGTCTGCGCGCTCGACTTGGCCGACGTCTGCCCCGCCGGCGACGCCGCGTCTGACCGCCAGACTGCCATCATGTACATGCTCGCGCGCCACGCGCTTGTCACGCCCTGGTGGATCAACGAGGAAGCGCTGGCGCAGATGAAGCCGCAATACCGCCTTTATCACGAAAAGCGCCTGCAGGAATTCTCGGAAACGCCGAAGCGCCTTTGCTACGACGAGTTCCACCGGACGTCGCGTACCAAATCCGTCCGCCACCAGATCGTCCGCGACGTGCGCGAGGGCCGCAAGCGCGGGATCCAGATCATTCTCGCCTCGCAGATGCTGGACGACTTCGACGACGACATGGTCGATCTCGCGACCGGCGTCTGGGTTCTTGGTACCGCCATCTCCGACGGTGCGGTCCAGGCAACGCAGGATCGTTTTGGTCTTACAGATACCGCGCGCTGGATCATCCGCCATAAACTGACCGGCCCGAAGGCCTCCGGCGCGCCCGCGCTGCTCGTCCTCGGCACCGTCGATGGCAAGTATGAACAGCATCTGATCAACACGCTTGGGCCCCTCGAACTCTGGGCCTTCTCGACCACGACCGAGGACGTCGCGATCCGCAACCGCCTCTACACGCGTCTCGGCGCGGCGCAGGCGCGCCGGCTGCTCGGCGCGAACTTCCCCGGCGGCTCCGCCCGGAACGAGCTCAAGCGCCGCGTCGCCGAGCTCTCCGACCGCGGCAAGGCCGAGGAAGCGAACGTCGGCGCGGTGATCGAAAAGATCTGCGAAGAGCTGATCGCGCTGACCAAGGTCAAGATCGAGGACCTGCAGCCCAAAACCATGCCCGCCAAGAGCGGCGAGGGCGGCGGGCAGGCAGCCCTTCCCGCGAAGTAAAGGCGCCTTCGAACAAACAAAACCCCGGTCCAGAAGGCCGGGGTTTTTTTTATTCTTTAACTGTCATTCTGAGCGTAAGCGAAGGGGCCCCCTTTCGCGCCGCAACTAAGGGAGATCCTTCGCTGCGCCCAGGATGACATGAGTTAAGGCTTCAGCCTGAACTGTCCCGGCTTCGGCCGGATGCTCAACCGGTCGACAGCGCTCACCGTCGCGGCCAAGTCCAGCTGCCCGCGAAAGCCGGCCGGCGTTTTGGCGTAAGCCTGCAGCATTTCGTCCTTCCGCCCCGCCCAGAGATCGGCTTCGAAGGCAATCTTCAGCTGCCCGACCTGTCCCAGCAGTGCCAGCACCGAGGGGCCCTCCGGCGTTGTCTGGCGCAGCAGGTCGTCGAGCCGCAATTGGGCGCCCGGCGTCGCGCGTATTTTTTCGGTCACCACATCAAACGAACCGGCGGCGGCGGCGAGATGAAATCCCGTGCGGCCGTGACGTTCCGGCATCGGCGCGCGCAGCTCTTCCAGTGTCTTTGTGCGGAAAAAAGCAGGGCCTATATAGGCGTCGCCCTCGACCCATTGGCGCAGCACCTTCGAAAACTCCATCAGCCCCATTTCCGCAGACCATTCAAACGCGTTCAGGTCGCGGTAATAGGCGGAAGGGCTTGCGCCATGGCGCAGGAACACGGTCGCGGTTTCAACATCGCGGTGCGCCAGCGCGACGCCCATCAGCTCCCGGCCATGCGCATGCACATCCGCGCCCGCATCCAGCAGCAGTTCGGCAATCGCCGCCCGGCCCTTGGTTGCGCAGTACCAGAGTGGCGCGGAATCGTCATGGCGCGGATCGGCGCCGGCAGCCAGCAGCGCCTTCACCGCATCGACGCTGCCGCCAACGACGGCATTCACCAGCGCGTTATCCTTGATCACCTGTGACGGCACATGCGACAACAGCAGCCCGATCACGCCCCTGCGCCCCTTTTCGGCGGCGAGGATCAATGCCTGCCCGTCGCGGAAATGCGGATCGACGCCTTTTTCAATGAGCCGCTCGCAGCGCCACAGCTCCCCGTCGCGCGCCGATTTGACGAACAGCTCGGCGCGTGCCAGCGGCGTCAGCGCGGATACGTAATCCAGCCATTTGTCGTCATCTTCATCATCGATATCCACGACCGACATGGTTATTTCAGCCGGAAACGGTTATCGCGCCCGCGCTCGGCGAGACGCAATTGATCGAGCGCGGCCTTGAGGCCGCTGTAATCGACCTGCGCGTGATAGATGGCTGGGGTGTTGTCCTGGATGAAGGCGACGGCGTCGCGGTCCTTCCACACGGCTGCCGGCTCCAAAATGTCGCCGAGCCGGCCATGCGCGCCCAGAATCTCCAAGAGCGAATTGCCGTGAGGGTCGCGCGTGCTGACTAGCAGCGCGGGGTCGAACCCCGCCTGTGCGCCTGCTTTTTTCATGACGTCCGCGAAATTGTCGGAATAAGCGGCGCGCAGCGCGAGGCTATCCGCGCCTGCAAATAAATCGGTTGTCGCCTCAATCTCTGCCGCGATGCCCGGCGCTGGGGTCACTTCCTCGCGCGTCACCCATTTCTCGACAGAGTTCAGCCCTGCTTCTTCGGCGACAAGCGTTATGGCGTTTACCAGGGAGCGGGGATCCTCGCTGCCGCCCATCCCGCGCGCGAAGAACCAGCCGATCATGCCTTCATCGTTGCGGTGGATCGCGACGCGCAATCCTTCCGCCGCGACTTTCTGCGGGATCGCGACGCCCTTTGCCACCAGCGCATCCAGCGCCACAGTGCCCTGCCTGCCGCTGATATCCGACATATCGCCGATTTTCAGCTCTGCCGGCAGCAGCCCGTGTGCCGCCGCGCGCGCGACGCCGTCCGGCAGTTTCAGGAACTCGCGGAACACGCGCCCCTTCGACTCTTCCTTCCAGTCGCAATGCGCCAGGATTTCCGCCAGCTGCGCCTCGTCGCCACGCTTCAGCGCCGCCTCGACCGCATTGCCGACCTGCCAGGTCGACGCAGTCGAAAACTTCGCGTCGCGCGGGAATTGCGCCACGGTCTCGCTGTCGTTTTCGCCAAGCGCCTTCCACAGCAGCGCATCGTCCTTGCCATGCCAGTCGGCGCCCAGCGCAACCGCGCGGCGGACCACTTTGTAATCGGTGTTATCGGCGAGCTTCGCCAGCAGGGCGGGCGTTGCGTCGAACTGGGTCAGCAGCCATTGCTCGGCATCCGCATTGCCCGCGCCGATCGCCGCTGCCAGCAGCGTCGCGCGCGCGGGATCGTCGTCGGGGAGGGTTAGGCCGAATGCCGCGACATCCGCGGCGAGATCCGTCGCCGGCGCGGCGAGCAGTCCGCGCATTACCTGCAGGGGATAGCGCTGCGCGACCGCGGGAAAGCTCTCCGCCACATAGCGCGCCGCATCCGGGCGGCTGGCGAGGTTCATGACCACCGCATACATATCGCCCTCGGTCGCCGCGAGTTTTTCAACGAGGTGCTTCACGAGCGGCAGCCCCGCCTTCTGCTCCGTCAGCGCCCAGACCAGCATCAGGTAAGCGGGCGGCATCAGGTCGGAAAAGACCTCGATCAGGCGGTCGATGGCGGCTTCATCGCCTGTCCCGATGACTTTTTTGGCAAGCTGCATGAAGGGCGGCGGCCCCATGAACTCGTCGAAAAATCCCGACCCCATGAACAGCTGCGGCGGCAGCCGGTCGCGATGCGCGATCATTTTCTCGAGCGACAGCGCCATGGCGGCCTTGTCGTTGTAATCGCAGGCGCTGTAAAAATGCGCGAAGAAATCGGCGTCGTGGTCCCGCGCCGCCAGCGCGGCCTCGTATTCGGCGGGGCGGGCGAGCAGCAGCGCGAACAGCGCTTTTTCCTGCATATCCTTCGGGGGCAGGTGGCCGAGGATCAGATCTGCCGCCGTGTCCTGCTTCGCCTGCAGCGCGAAGAACAGCGCCGAGGACAACGTCTCCTTCGTCAGCCCTTTGGCGAGCCCGTGCTCGAGCGTCTCCAGCCGGCCGTTCTGCGCCGCGACGAGATAGGGCGTATGCGCAAGACGCGGCGAACCCGGCACCTTGATTTTCTCGAGCGCCTCCGCCGCATTGATGCTGTCGATATTACGCAAGGCCTTCAGCGCGGCGTCGTCTCGGTGATGGGCATTCGCCCCCGCTTCATGGAGGGCGATCGCGTCTTGCCATTTCTCCTGGCGGATGGCATCGGCAAAGGAATAATCGCGGCGCGCTTCGGCGACGGCGTCGAGCAATTTGCGCCGCCACTGGGCGCGATTCTCCGCCGCCTTGTTGAAATCCTCGTCCATGCCGCTTTTCCTTAAAAACCGTTACATCGTAGGGTCTGCGGCAGTGGCTGTCAACGAAACGAGTCGCCCCGCAGCGCCGCAATCTCAACGCTGTCTATTTCCTCAAGCGGCTGAAAAATTTCAATCTTAACGGGGTAAATACAATTTTAATAAACTTTGTGTAACATCAAAAGAACAGTAGGGAGGGCAGTCCCAATGAAAAGCAACCAGCACAAATCGGAATTCGACGCAAAGGCAGAACGGCCCGGCGATGATGCGCCCGCCGAGAAGCGCCCGACCGAGCTCAAGGTGGTCTATCCCCTCCAGCCCGGCGTCCAGCGTCCGCAATAGAAGTTCGTGAGCCCGAACCTTCACACCCGCCGCGCTTCCACTCGCGGCGGGTTTTTATTTAAAGGGAGAGGATGATGGCCCATTCCCCGCGACCCGCACCAGCCTTGTCGCCCGCAAACTTCCTGCGACAGGCACACGCGGTAAAACAGGGCGGCAGCCTGATGGCCGAAGATGCCGCCACGCTGCTCGCGCTCGCCGATTCGTACTGCGCCGCCGCAGAACACTTGCGCGGGATCGGTCGAAAAATGGATGCGGTCAGCTGGCATCCCTACCGCTTCAACGCGCTGCAGGCGATCGAGCATTACCTGACCGCCTTTCTGCTCATAAAGGGCGTCGCACCCGATGATGCCCGCGCATTGCAGCACAGCTTCAAGTCGCGCATGAAAATCGCCGATGAAAAAGGCCTGGTGCTGACGAAGCGCACTCGCGCCCATATCGACAGTCTCGACCTCAGCCGCGATTATCTGATGTCCCGGTACAATCCGGCTGCGCAGTGGACATCGCACATTAGCCGCGTTGACGCGACGCTTCACGAGCTCGCAAAAAAAGTCGGGGCTGCCTCCTCGTCTTAAGCGCAAGCGAATGATGTCCTTCTGTCGCTCGTGAGCGAACGCAGGTAATTGCATTGGAAACCTCTGCTGTAGCGAGACCTACTTCTGTGTGATCTTCTTCATTGACCCGTCGTGACCCCAGAATTCCTCAGTGGCGGGAATTTTGGCGAGAATATCGTAAACTTCGTCGTCCAATAGGCGGATCGTTGTCCAGGTAGGATGTCTGCACTTGCCGATGCACGGCGGTACTGTAATATTTCCAACGGAGGAATAATTCTTCACAAGAAAATCATTCATCCGCTCCGGATGCAGCCAATAGACAGTTAATGTATCGTTTGTGACCAGGTATCTGAACAAACCAAGATTTTGCAATTCGGCGCTGCCCTCGGGTTTTCCCTTCACCATGAGGTAATGGTAAGCGCCAATTTGGAGCGCCCGAGCAACGACGAATGCGCGTTCACTTGGTTCTTTCGGCGTTGCCTCCTCAATGCGCATAGTGTCACCGGCACTCTCAATGCGAACCGTTTCCTTTTCGTCGATGCGCCATTCAGCTAGGAGTGCGGGATCAATCGTTGCCTTGTTCCAGTAGGTTCCAAAATCTTCGACAAAGAGGCATGATGTCAGCGAGCACAAGGAAAGCACGCCACAAAAGGCGCGCCACAGAAACCAACAGGCTCTACGCGCGAAAGGCATCTCCGTTACTCCCGGATTCGGTCAGATCACAGCGCCGCGGACAGACATCGTAAACCATAAGGGCACTATTACGTCTTTACACCGTTATCCAAAGACGCGCTTTCCAATAACGGCGCCACATCTTCGCATAATCCTATCATTAGTATGCTTTTTGCGAGTCGCGCCACAATGGGCAGGGAGCGCAACAATTCTTTAAACATTGTTCAATAGGGTCGAATGCAGTGCGGAGCGATGGCACGCCGACACGGGGACTGTGGATAAATCTGGACAATTTTTGATCGACTGTGCTCAGATGGAATTCCACACGGCGTGACATGTCGAGGGTGTTAGTAGCCCGCCAGGGCGAAGGAGAGAGACAATGTCACGACAGCCTGAGAAACCGACGCCTTACTTCATGATCGTGCGGCCCTTCAATATGGTCGCCCCGCCGTCGCCGGTATGCGATGCGTCGAAGCTTGTGCCGCCCGCGCCGCCCGTTGACCGCGGCGACTGGAACGTGCCTGTGACCGACGAAAACGGCCAGCCCGCTTTCGCGCGTCCCGCCGTGGCTGTCGATTTCATCGGCACGATAACAACCGAAAAACCCGACCCGTTCCAAAGCGAAGCGCAAAAAGCTAAACGTCAGGCCGCGATCGACAAGGAAGCTGAGCT
>DASPMW010000102.1:0-3332 GCA_035626855.1 Patescibacteria group bacterium | reverse complement strand
TGCGACGCAAACAGGTTGAACATGATTTTCGAGGTCCAGCTGAAGAGGTTGGTGCCGGTCTCAAAGTAATCCTGCTTCTCGAGAGCGCGCAGCAGGGTCGACTGGACCAGGTCTTCCGCGTCGCTTGCGTTGCGCGTCAGGCGCAGGGCAAAGCGGCGGAGGTTTTCCATTTCGCCGATGAGGGCTTTTTGTTCGAACATTGTGCGGCTCCTTCAAAAACTCAGTGTGTATCTCGCTACTAAGTTCAGGATAGTTCCCGCAGGTGACGCGAATTTGCGGCGCAAGTGACGGTTGAGAAAGACTTTGTAACAATTGTGTGTCAAAGCCCGTCTAGCGAGCTGTATTATTTGCATAAATAGGAAAATGGCTGGTTTATGGAGAATAAACCGCGCCTAAGCGGTCTGGTCAGCGAGGTGCAGGCGTCGGCTTGCCCGGTTTATCGACAGAATCGACAGGCGCGCCGGTGAAGGAACCGGCCGGATTCGATTCGGGCAGCGCGCCGAACGGCGTGAAACGGTTATCCTCGACCAGAACCTCGTCTGCTTTGGGCGTAGGATTGGCTTTCGGTTCGCGCAGGCGTGTCATGTCATTCTCCTGGAAGCGTCGGTCAGTAGAGCAACGTGCGGGAAGCCCTTGCCGTTCCTGAGAAAGTTTAGGCCCATTCCCTGTCAAGCTATCAATCGCGGCGGCTGCGGAAAATATTACCCGTTATTAAAGAAACCGATGTGGGCGAAGCCTGTTGGCTTGGCGCAATGCGGGCTAAAGCCCGCCAATGCCCATGCAGAGGAGAGACACAAATGAAGCATCCCGCAATCGCCGCCGCCGCCGTGATCATCGTCCTGGCCGGCATCGCGCTTGGCAAGGCGCACAATACGCGCGGCACGCATGTCACGGTCGAGAGCCGCACCGAATCCGCAGCGCAGTCCGATGCGACGACGCCCGCGACCGGCTACGGCCAGGGCGCAGTCGCCGGCGACACGGCAGGCACCGGCGACGGCACCGGCAACTCGACGCCCGGCACCGGCATCGCAACGCCCGGCGCCTCGAACCCCGGCAGCGGCCCCGGCCCGATCGCGCCCTGACGAAACACCGACGAAATTCTGAAAGACCGCCTTCCCGAAAACGACAGGAGTAAAAAATGGAAAATAACCAGAACAGCAGCAGCGGCAGCACGACGGGCGGACAACCACAGCGCACCGGCCGCGGCAGCAACCTCACCTATGAAGCCCGCAGCAAGGGTGGCCAGAACTCGAAGGGCAATTTCAAGAATGATCCGCAGCGCGCAGCGATCGCCGGCAAAAAAGGCGGCGAGGCTTCGGGCAGCCGGAACACGAACCAGTAACTCCTAGTGACTGGAAGGACGGCGGGAACCATCATGGGGTGTTCCCGCCGTTTCTTTTTGCGTCAGATTTCCTGCTTCGCGTCATCCGTCCAGAACATGCCGGCCATCGAGGCGTAGATGCGGCGCGTGCCGGCATAGGATTCGCGGCTGTGGCCGTAGCGAATGTTGTCGACCAGCAGGATGTCGCCTGCATCGTAATACTGCCCCTCGCGCGTGGCGAGGAAGGCTTGCAGCAGCAGCGCGGTTTCGCCGGGCGTCAGTTCTTCTTTCTCCGGACCGATCAGAAAGCGGCGATGGCCGTTATGGGCCTTCGGGCCGTCGAGCGCCACGCGCGGGAACATCATGTAGCTTTCGCCGTTGCGCGCGTCCGTCTTGAAGGCGGGGATGGTGATGCTGGTCATCAGCGTCAGGCAGGGCTTGCCGTCCGCCGTCGTGACGGGTTCTTCCATCCACCAGCAGTCGTCGAACTGGTGCGTCGATTGCCGGCAAACGGCGAGTGCCTCGTCATGATCTTTCGTGTCGAAGCGGTCCTGCCAGGAGCGGAAATAATTTTTGGCTTTTTCCGGGTGGTTGTCGTCGAGGAAGCCGGTCACAATCGTGAAGCCGCCGTCCCGCATTTTCTTCAGGAGGTTCTGCCCCGTCGCTGATTGCGACAGGTAACGCTCGGTCTTTTTCGCGCAATGGGCGAAAGTGCGCCCGCCCTCGCCGCGGTTGGTCGGCTTAGTGCAGATGAACAGCAGGCGTTCGGGCATGAAGCGCTGGTAGAGGATTTCGTTATGCGGCAGCAGGAACAGGTGCTTCGGGTAATCATCCGTTTCACGCATGCATTTCGAGATATATTTCAGGTTAGTGCGGCCGGAGGTAAGCCCGCCCCATTTGAACTGGTCCTGCTCGCCAAATCCCAGGCCTTCCAGTACGCGCATCGGCACGTCGTTCTGTTCCTGCGGAGTCAGGCCGGTATTGACAATCTGCAGTGCACCGAGCTCGGCGAAGCGCAGGCGCGCCGTCGCCATTTTTTCGGGCGTCAGGTCGCCTTCGGCATCGAAGACGTTGACGGGCAGGTGCTCGGCCCATTGCGCCGCGTTGTCGGGCAGGCGGTAGCGTTCGTCCTCGGTCGCATTGGCGACGAGGCTCCAGTCGATGCTGTCGGTTAAATCGCTCTCGCGCAGCGCTGAAATATCTTTTGGCATTATCCACACTCCTCTGTTTTTCAAATTTTTTACTTGTTGATCTGCTTCATCCCCGCCATGCCTAGATAAACCTCGCGCTTGCCCGCGAAGGGCGCACGCGAATGGGCGTAACGGATATTGTCCATCAGGATCAAGTCGCCCTGATGCCACGGCGTGCCCTGCGCGGTTGCAAGGTAGGCCTGTTTCAAAAGGCGTTTTTCCGCCTCGCTGAATTCGGTGCCGTCGCCGAAGGGAAAACGGCGGAAACCGTTCTGCGCGGATGGTCCGTCGGCGGCGATGCGGGAAAAGCGCATATAGCCCTCGAAAAACCCGGGCAGCGTGATGCGGGTCATGAGCACCGGATAGCCTTCATCCTCGACCCACCAGCAGTCGTCATATTCTCGGCTGCGCGATTTCGCCACGGCAAGCGCGGCGTCGCGGTCGTCGGTGCCGAAGCGTTCCTGCCAGCTCTGGTGGTAATTCTGTTTTTTCCGGGGATGATCGCGGTCGAGGAAGCCCGTTTCGATCATCTGGCCCTGCGCCCGGAGTTTAGCGAGTAAATCGCGGCCGGCTGGCCCTTGCGCGACGATCGCGGCTTCCGTCGCGTCCGCGGAATGGAGAAATGTTTCGCCGCCGCGTTCGGGCGGGACGTCGCAGAAAAACAGGATGCGGGCCGGAAAGTCGCGCTGGTAATGGATTTCGCCATTCGGCAGCAGGTAGAGATGCGGCGGGTAAAAATCGAGGCGGCGTAAACCGGGCACGACCCATTTTTCCTGCCAGCCGGATGCCGTGCGCCCCCGCCGGAAAACTGCTCCTCCGGC
>DASPMW010000101.1:0-6902 GCA_035626855.1 Patescibacteria group bacterium | reverse complement strand
CCTGCTCGACCCGCCCTTGCACGAGTTCCTTCCCCATGAGGAAGAGGAAATCGGTGGCCTCGCGAAGTCGCTGGGCATTTCGGCTGACAAGGTGCGCCAGCGCATCGGCCGCCTGCACGAAGCAAACCCGATGCTCGGCCTGCGCGGTTCGCGCCTCGGCATCGTTTATCCAGAAATCTACGAGATGCAGGTTAAGGCGATCTTCGAGGCCGCGCTTGCCGTCAAGAACGAGACTGGCGACACAGTTATCCCCGAAGTCATGGTCCCCCTCATCGCAACCAAGGCGGAAATGGATATCCTGAGAAAGATGATCGATAAAGTCGCAGCCGCGGTGGGCTTTAGTGGATATCTGACCGGCACGATGATCGAACTGCCGCGCGCGGCCCTGGCCGCCGGCAGCATCGCTGAATCGGCCGAGTTCTTCAGTTTCGGCACCAACGACCTGACGCAGACGACCTTCGGCATTAGCCGCGACGACGCGGGATCTTTCCTGCCGGTTTATCAGACCCAGGGCATTCTAACCGCAGACCCTTTTGCGTCCATCGATGTCGAGGGCGTGGGTGAATTGGTGAAAACGGCTTGCGAGCGGGGCCGCAAGACGCGCAAGGACCTGAAGCTGGGCATTTGCGGCGAGCATGGCGGCGATCCAGCTTCGATAAAATTCTTCGAGGCGGCGGGGCTTGATTACATCTCCTGCTCGCCCTATCGCGTTCCGATTGCGCGGTTGGCCGCGGCTCAAGCAGCGCTGAAGGATTAAGCCGCCTTCTGGTAGATGCGGATGTAATTTTCGCGGCTTCGGATGAGAAACTTGAGCGTCCGGGAGCGGAACTCGCGCAAATAAAGCACAACCATCACCAGCGTGCAGGTCGGAATGAGCACGAGCGGCCCGATAAACCATGTCAGCAAGGACAATGCAAAATAATACGACCGCAACCCGTAATTGAACTCGTGCCCGGCGCGGTCCGATATTTTCGCAAGCTGGATCGCGAACTCTTCCTCGTCCCTCGTCAACGGCGTCCCGGGCGGCACAAACGGCGCAGCGCCGATAAGGATGGAGACAAAGGTGTGCTGCCGCATCGCCCAGGTGAAACGAAAAAATGCGTAGACGAAGATGATGACGAGCACGAGCAGCTTGAATTGCACCTGCTCGACGGTTGTTGGCGCAACGAAGGCGTGGTGCGCGAGCAATTCCATCACGTTCTGGGACGAATAAAGAACCGTGACTGCGCCCGCGAGAATGAAAATGTTGGTCGTCGCGAGGAAGTTTACCATCTGGACAAGGTTATTCAGCAGCGCCAGATCGGAAATACGGTTCTCCCGGTGCAGCAGGCTTTTCATCCAGTCGGCGCGATAGCTGTATAACAAGGCCGAGAGGCATTCCGTGTCACCTGCGCGCTTCTTGGCGTAGATCGTGTATCCGATCCAGCAGGTCAGAAACCACGCAAAAGCCATCCAGTTAATCATGTCGCCAAAGATCATCGCCCGCTCCTGACGTAACTTTATTACCTTTCGTGCTGCGGTGCAACATATTTATGGAAGGGTTAGCGAGGCCCTTTGGTCGGCACCGGCGTGGAGATATAGGCAAGGGATTCCATGCCAGTGAACTTAGCGCTGAGCTGGCCTAACGTGCGTTCGTACAGCTCCCTGAACTCAGTCGGTGCCATTTCATCCTGCAGCAGGCGCAGGCGGTCCTTGGTGTCTTCCAGAAGGAAGCGTTCGCGGGTTGGGCGCGAGACTTCCCCGGTCTGGCTGAATTCTTTAAGTGCCTGAAGGCTGACCTCGATCAGGCCCTGTGCACATTCAGGATAAATCATGAAAGCATGGTTTCCCGGTTCGAGCGACGCTGCGTTAGCGGCAAGGTTGAATCCCGCCCTGCGCAACTCATACCGCGCCAGGGCGCGCAGACTTGCCGGCAGAAGGCCTCTTCATCGGGGTCGGCTGTGACTGATAATCTCCGATCGGGACTCAAACGGCCACCTTATGCTCAAATTGGGTATAAATTTAATGTAAGGCAGATTCGTATCCCTGTCAACTCTTGGTGAACAGGCGATCAAAAGTGGGATTAGAAAATATGGACTAGGGTAAGGCCGATCCGCGCGCGTGCTTCGTTTTCCATCGTCTTCAGATGTTCAAGTCCCGGTTCAAGCTCCGTAATGACATACTGAGAGCGCTTTAGCGGACCACCGATTGCATTGTCCGGAAATTCATGTGACCAGTTACGCATCTTGACGACAAGGCCGCAAAGCACTGCGCCCATGCCTGCGTGGTTTTCCTCAATCTCACTCCGGAGCTTTTCAAACGAGGGACGGTTGATATCGCCCCAAAATCCTTCAAAACCATTCTGAAATTTCGTCAGCCGTTCGCGGATTGAAGTCGAGAGGAAGCGCAGGCTGTCTTCCACCTTCTTGCAGCTGGCAAGCGTCTTATGAGCGGTTGCAACCTCTCGCTGGGTACGCAGGTCACTGAGCCATAACCAGAAGCGGTTAATATCCGGCACAATGCCTTGGAACGTATGGCGGTAATATGCGACGGAAAGAAATACGTCGCTGTAGTCCGCGAGAAAAGTCGGGATTTCGGTTAGCGGCATTCCGGTCTTGTCAGCCATGAGGCGCAGACGCTGAGTCACGCGTGTTTTGTCCGGGTCGTTGAATATCTTCATGAGGCTGTCGGCGTCCGGCTCGTCGCCCTCGCCGAAAATATGCCGCAACAGCGGCCGGGTAAATTCCTGGCTGTATTTACTGAGGGTATCCTTCATGTTATCGGACAGCTCAAGCACCGTGTCATCGACATCGATGCCGAGGCGACGGAGGCTCGAGCGGAGGGAATACACATCGTAGCTTGGAAGCATCGACAGCTTCGTGACGATCGCCTGATCCTCGGCTGATCCGGCGCGCGCTTGAACGATGTCTTCCGGCGCAATCTGCAAACTGCCGGTAATCGGGTCGTTATGAATTTCTACTGCAGTTTCCAAACGGGAGTTTTTGATGAGCCGCGCCGACTTCAGTGTCGAACTCGAAAGCGGAATCATGGCTAATGGCAACGCGTCGATCGCATCGCGATCAGAGATAGGCGGTTTACTGCCTTTCCCGCTACCCTTTGATTTATCTGAACCAGTCACCGGACACCCATCCTTGGTAACATTTTATCCGATAAAGGTTAACGATTTAAGGAGCTGATATCTCAGGCGATACGGGCAGATATGACGGTATATGCACTGCGCATAGCGCACCATCAGATGTGGACAGCGATATTTTCGTGAGGAAGGCTGATTTGATTTGCGCCAGCGCGCCAGTTTCGCCCGTTGAAACAGTTCGGATTTCGCCTGCTTCCCGGCCGTCCGAGAATAATTTGGCGCCGGCAGTAAGGCCCTGCCCCGCGACCCCTACAATCCGCCGCTTGGCAATATTCCGGTGGTACATTCGGGCAGCTACCTCCTGACCGATAAAGCAGCCTTTATCCCATGCAATGGCGTTTAGCAGGTCCAGATTTACATCGGCGAGCGTGTCGCGACCGGCAACAATAGTTCGCGAACCGCAGGGTATCCCCAGTGTAATGGAGACGTCATGATAGTGCCCTACGCCTTCGGCCCCGGGTGGAACCGCCCCATAATTACGACGTGGCAGAGAGGGGTAGCGAGGGTCTGGCAAGCCTGTCGGGCCGGCATAAACTTCTATGGGTGAGCGCTCGAACACGACTTTGGCGCGCAGGCGAAACATCGCCAGCCGCCGAAGGAGGTCATCTTCCCCCGTAATCTCGCAGTCCAGGAAAAAACCATCTCCATGACGACCGACGAAAAATTCATGCAGGTAAAAACCTTGTGGCATCAGCAGGCAGGCGTATACCAGACTGTCGTCTTGGGCCTTACGGATATCGTTCGTAACGATATTCTGCAGAAATTCAAAGGCATCTTCACCGGTAACATTGACGACGCATCTGTCCGACAAATGCATGACGGGCTCAGTTTTGAAATTCATGGTATGCCTCCGTCGGAACGGTCACGAGATTGCGCATTCCAGCTAGGGTTCGCGGGAAGATTCGCCCGTCAGGTTTCATCCCAATACTTGAACCCCATGCGTGCCTCGACATGCGATGGTAGTCTGGGCAGTTTGGACCTGGGGATAAGAAAGGTGGAGAGCGCAAAGAGGTCGCGGAAGGTGCGGTGCTTTGTCGCCGTAGCGGCTAGGTAATCATGGCCCGTCGATCCGCCGCTGCCCATTTTTGTGCCCAGCATGCGCTGCGCCATAAGGGCATGGCGGTAACGCCACAAGGCCATCAGTTCATCAACATCCATCAAATCGCTGAGGATCTTGAACGGGATTTGCAGCGCAGGTTGGTCACGGTAAAGATTGATAAACAGAGCCGCCTGCAGGGCCGGCTTGGTAAACCGCCAGGGAAGCGTCTCCCCTTCCCCGTCCGCAAACAGGAGATCGAACTGTGCCTGCATCCCCTTCAGCTTCGTAAGCTCCGTTTCACGCGCGTTCTCGGGAATCTGGCCGTTCGCCAGAATTGCCCGGCGGTCGCCCTCTATCATATCCGCCACAGCGCGGCGATAGGACTGCCAAAAGGAAAAACCCGTCATCTCGACAAACGGCGTCCGCCCGAGCCAGCTGCCCACTTGATCTACAAGCGAGGGCGCCTTCATTATTTCGTGAAGCGCGTCCCGGTCTTCTGCAGAAAGAAAATGCTCATAGGACTTTCCGTCGTATCCGACACGTTCGCCATGCTGTAGCCCCAGACGGATTTCGATCTGTCGGAACTGCATGCTCTGGAATCCAGATGCGGTGCGGAATACATGCCGGAAGTCCAGAAAGTCGAGCGGCGTCATCGTCTCCATGATATCAAGCTGGCGCACTAGCAAACGGAGGATATCGGTGACACGGGAAAGGCTGGCGGAGACGATGCGGAGATCGGCGTCCCGCACCACGTCGTTCCCAAAGACTTTTTGAACGCGGTCGAGCTCAAACAGGATAAGCTTGAACCACAGCTCGTAGGTCTGATGCAGCACGACGAACATCATCTCATCATGCGCGGCGCTCAGCGGCTTTTGGGAGCGCAGGAGAGTATCAAGATCAAGATAAGTTTTATAGCTCAGGTCTTTTTCCGACATAGGTGCAGGCTAGCACCTTCGCGCTAAAAGATAAATGGCACAATCGCCTTCGTTTTCGCCATATAATCCCGGTATTCCTGTCCAAATTCCTGAAGCATCAGGCGCTCTTCTCGTTTCCACTTAATGTAATGGGCGAGAAGCATCACCGCGAAGCCACAGATAGCCGACCATGTCGCGGCAGCCAGGACAGTACCAACGACAGCGGTGAAAAGCCCTGTGTAAATGGGATGCCTTACATAGGCGTAGGGGCCGGTTGTTACGAGCCGATGTCCTTCCTTCAGCGCGACCGTACCACTCCAATATTTTCCAAGATGGCGCCGGGCCCAGATCGAGTAACTATGTCCGACGGCCGTCATAAAGACGCCCAGGATTTTAACAAGGTCGATATTGTGGAACTCGCCCCAGTTCAATTGGTGGACGCGACCGGCATGAAATATCGCGATGAGCGCAAATAGCGTCGGCACCGTGTGCTGGAGACGGCGCAGAGATTCATCCCATTTCCGCCGAAGAACAAACTGGGCAGCGACCACCCAGTAAAGCGCCCAGCCGGCCCATAGCCAGCAACATATGTCCAAAGAGGTAAGGTTTGCCATTTTTGCGTGCCCCCTGCCGCGTACAGTGTAACAGCGGCGGTTGCTCTGCACCAGCGGGCTTAAGTGGCCGCCGCCGTATCTATGGAGGACGAAACACGGCGCGCTGTTGCGGGCTCTGTCCCAGATATGGGGGCAAGTTCGTCGACGCGCGACAATGGGCGCGTGGCGGGGCCATGCAGAACAATGCCATCCGGGGTAAAACGCGACCCATCACAGGGGCAGTCCCAGCTACGTTCGCTTCCGTTCCACTGCAGCACACAGCCATAATGAGTGCAACTGGCCGAACGCTGGTGCAGCACGCCAGTGGGATCTCGATAGGCGGCAATTTTGTGCATCCCGCGCCGAAGGATCGCACCCTCGTCAATCCCTATCTGATCTTCATTGTCGACTTCGGCTGGTGCGACCCAATCCCGGATCATGTGGCTGAAGGCATTGGAGTTCTCGCGAACGTAGTCTCCGATAGCGCCGAACATTTTCCGGTCGGGGTCATAGATTTTTTCAAACGGGTTGTCCTGCCCCTTGATCAGGTCGCGTATAAGTCCCGCCGCGATTACCCCATACGACATGCCATTTCCGGAAAAAGCCGTGGCGATATAGATGTTCCTTTCCCCTGGGCTACGGCCTATGAAAGCAATACCATCGATCGCATTGATAATTTGTCCGGACCATTGATGGAGGACAGGCCCTGTCCGCGGGAAAAGGCCGCGCGCCCAGTCTTCGATTGCCTGGTAGCGCAATGCGCCGTCATTCGCCTGTCCTGTCTTGTGATCCTCGCCGCCGACGATGAGGAGATCATAGTTTTCGCCGCTCAGCGGCCGAACATAGTGATAAGGATCGTTCATATCCCAGAGGAGAAACGGCTTGTAAACGTCCTTCGGAATTTTCAGCGCGATTGTATAGCTGCGATAAGCCGCCTGCTTCGTATGAATTTTCAGTGTGTCGTTGATCGGTGTGTGCGTCGCGATGACGACTGAACTGGCGGCGACAGTGTAGCCATCGCTGACCGTCACGACAGGTGCTTCACCCCCCTTAACGTCTAGCACCGGGCTCCCGGTGCAAATGACGGCGCCGCGCGCCTTTAAAATCGCCGCCAGCTCGAACAGGTATTTCGCCGGATGGAATATTGCTTGGTTGGCGAACTGCAGGCATCCCGATTGCCAGGAAAAAGGACCAAGGTCTATTTGGGAAAGTTTTTTGCACTG
>DASPMW010000100.1:0-5320 GCA_035626855.1 Patescibacteria group bacterium | reverse complement strand
GAGCGCAAGACCGAGAGCGGGGAGCGCTTTGTGCGCCTGCCGTCGGAAACCGTGACGCCGATCGTCGATAGCGAAAAACCCGAGCCGCTGCGCCTCGCCATGCCCACGATGCAGCAGACCGACAGCATGCAACGTCTTCAGCCCCCTGACGACAATGACGATCCCTCCCGTCCCCCCTCGGAACAAGGCGCGCCGAAGGCGCTGCGGCCGCGCGACCGCTTTGTGCCCAAGGGCCCCATTACCGCTTAGTTGTCAGCCAATAGTACCCCCTCTGTGGATATCTACCGCTGCAAGAGGGGAAATTTAGAGAACGCGCCTAGACAAATACCCCACCCCGCCCGATAATAAGATATGGGGATATCGTTGTTTTTCGCGGGGAAAACCGGCCGGATGCAGAAGGTACAGCGAAACGGGAGGCCAGGCTTTTTTCAAAAGCTGATGGTTGTGCTGCTGGTGCTTGGCATCGGCTGCGCCACCCTGCCCGCCCCCTCCGAAGCGGGTACGACCAAATACCAGGGCCGGCATGGCCCCGCAAAATCCAAGAAGAAGAAAACCACGAAAGCAGCCAAGCCGCCGCCAGACCGCTACGGCTCGATCGTGATCGACGCACAGTCAGGCTATGTGCTCAGCGAAAAGAACCCGGACAAAAAACTCTTCCCGGCGTCGCTCACCAAGATGATGACGCTCTACCTCGCTTTCGAGGCGATCGAGAAAGGCGCGCTGACGAAATACCAGCGCCTCCCCGTTTCGGCGAATGCGCAGTACCAGCCGCCGTCCAAGCTCGGGCTCGAGGCGGGCTATTCCATCCGGCTTGAGGACGCGATCCTCGCGCTGGTCACAAAATCTGCGAATGATGTCGCCGTCGTCGTCGGTGAAGGCGTCGGCGGCTCGGAGGCGCGTTTTGCCCGCCTCATGACCTTCAAGGCGCAGCAGCTTGGCATGCGCAACACGCGGTTTGCGAACGCTTCCGGCCTTCATGACCCTGAGCAGTATTCAAGCCCGCGCGACATGGCGATCCTCGCCCAAGCCATCATGCGCGATTTCCCCAAGTATTACCGGTACTTTTCGACGCCGAGTTTCACCTATAACGGCCACACCGCCCTCAACCACAACAAGCTGATGGCGACCTATCCCGGCATGGACGGGATGAAGACAGGCTATGTCTATGCCTCGGGCTATAACCTCGTCGCTTCTGCCGTGCAGAACAACCACCGGCTGATCGGCGTGGTATTCGGCGGGCGCACCTCCGCCTCCCGCAACAGCACGATGCGCGAACTGCTGGATACCGGGTTCGAGCGCATGAAGGATCCCCGCGTGCTGGCCGCAATCGAGCAGCGCCTCGCGGCCGCCCGCGGCACCAAGCCGGTGCGCAAGCCCGCCGTGCCGACCGCGCAGGCGGAGCCGGTGCGCGTCGCGCCGCGCACCGCCCGCACCCAGGCGAACCTTGAAGCACCGAGCCGTAGCCCGGTGGGCATTGCGAGCGAGGAAGGCGACATCGAGGAGACTGCCGCACCCCGGCCGCAACCCAAGCCGATGCCGGCAGGCGCCGCCCCGCGCGCTGCGTTTACCGCGGGAATGCGTCCGCAGCCGACCCCGGCTGCCAACATGAACAGTTTTGCTGCAGGCGCCGTCGCCAAACCCCTAACGGCCCAGCCCCCACAGACCCCCGCCGTTCCAACGCAGGTCGCGAGTGCCGCGAGCGGTTCCTGGGCGGTGCAGATCGGCGCCTTTTCGGACCAGAATGCGGGCATGAACGCGCTGCGCCAGGCGCACCAGAAACTGCCCGCCGCTCTGACCGGCAAGACACGTTATATCATTGCGCCGCTGCAGACCAATCGCGGCGTGATATACCGCGCGCGCCTGTCGGGCTTCGAGCAGGGCGAGGCGAACAATGCCTGCAAACTGCTGCAGGGCGCTTGCCTTGTCATGGCACTGCAATAGCAACTTTATTTCGGGAACGGAATATTCCGGAAAGGGTTTGTTGGTCATGAGCACATCCGTCTCCACCGAAACGATACGCGTTTTTGTTCATGGATTTGTCCAGGGCGTCAGCTATCGCCGCTGGCTGCAAAGCGAAGCGCTTGAGCGTGAGCTCTGTGGTTGGGTGCGCAATCGCACGGATGGCAGTGTTGAAGCGCTGATCCACGGCGATGCCCGCAAGGTCGACGACTTGGTCCGCGCCTGCCGCCACGGACCGGAGCTGGCCCGTGTTGACAAGGTGCATAGCGAACCCGCACAGTACGACGGAATTCAGGATTTCCGCATCGAGCATACTGTACCGGTATAAAGCCCATGACTTCACGCCTTATTGTTTCCGCCCTCCTTGCAGGGCTTTTTCTTTGCCATGCGCCGGCTCTTGCGCGCGATCCCTACGCCGAACCTGCACCCGCGGCAGCGGAGGAAGCACCTGAAGCAAAACCGAAGAAGAACCTTGTACCCTTCCGCCAGGACAGCGGGCTGATCACCGCCGAATATTACCTTTCGACCCGCAAATATGCGCAGGCGCTGGCCGTGCTGTCGCGCGTGCTGGAGCGGCACCCGCAATCCGCCGACGCCTATACCTATCGCGGCTACGCCTATTACCGCTTGGGCGACAAGAAGCGCGCGCGTGAAAATTTCGCGAAGGCGGTGGCCATTGACCCGACGCATCTGGGCGCCAATCGCTATATCGCGCAGAGCTATCTGGATGCCGGCGACCTGAGCCGCGCGCTCGAGCAGATGCAGGTGATCCGCATGACATGCGGCCCCGCCGATTGCGAGGAGCTGGATGAGCTGGAGGCCGCGGTCAACCGTTACCGCAAAGGGCAGCGCGTATCGGAAGAGGACAGGTAACCTTCATCGGAAGCTAGAGAGAGGGCCGAGGCCCTATACCGCTGTTCGGCCTTGGCGCCGTCCCCACTTCCGGGCCATCGCACCAAGCGGTAAATTCAGTCATGACATCCTTCAGGTCCTGCTGCAGCCTGGCAAATCCCGGTGTGAGCGCCAGCGTCTGCTCGTCCATATACAGGCTGCGGTTTACTTCGACCTGGAGGCTGTGCCGCGCCTCGTCAGGGTTTCCATGCCGCCGCACGATCTCCGCCCCGCGATAGCCTTGCGTGTCGATAGCGACTTTATAGCCCTTCGCGGCGAAAAGGTCGCGCAGCGTTTCAGCAATATGGGGCGCGCAGCTTTCGCCCTCGCGGGTGCCGAGAGCAATGTCGAACTGGTTGATGCTTGCGCCGCGATTGGCGGTCGAAGGCATGGAATGAAGATTAAGATGAACGGCCTTCCCGTGACGCGCATGGGCATCGTCGATCATTTCCGCAAGCCGCGCATGATAGGGCGCGTGGTAATCGGCGACGCGGTTGAATACTTCTGTCAGCGATAATTTACGGTCATAGATGCGCTCCGTGTGGCGCGGCGAGATCACTTCGCGCACCAGCGTGCTGTCGCCGCCTGCATATTCTCCGTTTTCTCCGGCAATCCAGAACGGCGTGCGGTTTGCGTCGATGTAGCTGCGCGGGAATTCCGCCGCAAGCAGCGGTACGCCGATAGCGGGCATGAAACCGTAAAGGCTGTTAACCCCCATATCCTCCGCCTGCCGCAAGCGGTGGAAGTCGCAGCTGTAATCGAAATCCGCCGGATAATCTGCGCCGCTATGCGGGCTGTCGGCGACCACGCAGCTATGCGTGTCGGTCGGCAGGGCAATGCTGAACACATTTTTCGCCACGGGCTTTGAATCGCTGCTGTTGTCGCAAGGCCCAAATCGTAGCGCGGCGCGGCGGGCTTAGCCAGCCATTTTCGCGATTGTATTGGTGGTGGAAAAACCTTCCTCCATCTCAGCGCGGACGACCTTGCCGCCCCAGCCCTGGATGAGGTCATAGCCGACGACTTCCTCGAGCTTGTACTGCCCGCCCTTGACCAGCACGTCGGGCTTGATCGCCTTCATCGCCTCGATCGGCGTGTCTTCGTCGAACACGATGACCATATCGACCATCTCGAGCGCGGAGAGCAGCGCCGCGCGGCTCTGCTCGTTCTGCACGGGGCGCGTCGGCCCCTTCAGCCGCTGGACGGAGGCGTCGCTGTTGATCGCGACGACCAGGTAATCGCAGGCGGCCTTGGCCTGGCGCAGCGTCGCGACATGGCCGGGGTGCAACAGGTCGAAGCAGCCATTGGTAAAGCCGACCTTGAAGCCGCGCATGCGCCAGCGCTCCGCCTGTTCCGCAGCGCCCGCGCGTGTCGTGAATTTCGTCTTGCGCGTATAGGCCTGCTTTTCCATCGCGTAGCCACCGGAGATCGCGGTTTCAATTTCCTCGGGCCGCGCGGTCGCCGTGCCAGGCTTGGCGACCACGATGCCGGCCGCGATATTGGCGAGCAGCGCGGCGTTGCGCATCGGCACGCCGGCCGCGAGCGCCGAGGCGAAGGTCGCGATCACGGTATCGCCCGCCCCCGAAACGTCGAACACCTCGCGCATATTGGCGGGAATGTGCAAGGGGTCGTCGCTGCCGATCACCAGCGACATGCCGTCCTTGCTGCGCGTTGCGAGCACGGCGGGAATGCTGCAGCCCAAAATGATCTTCATCGCCGCGGCGCGCACCTCTTCATCGCTGCCCGCCTTCATCGCTGTTGCGGTTTCCAGTTCCTTGCGGTTCGGCGTGATGACGGAAGCGCCCTTGTAGCGCGAAAAATCCGTGCCCTTCGGGTCCACGACCACGGGCTTGCCATGGCGTGTTGCGATCTCGATGACCGCCGCGACCAGCGTGTCGGTCAGCAGGCCTTTTTTATAGTCCGACAATATGACCGCGCCCACGGTCGGGATGATCTTTTCGGCGCGTGCGATAAGCTTCGCTTCCACCTCGCCCGGGATCGCCGCGGTTTTTTCGCGGTCGACGCGCAGCATCTGCTGCCCCGCCGAGACGAAACGGCTCTTCACCGTGGTAAATCGGTCGTCAGAAGTTTCCAGCTGCGCCTCGACGCCGAGCTCGCCCAGCTGTTTTGCGACATCCGCGCCGGCCGCGTCCTTGCCGACCACGGCGAGCAGGACTGCCGTTGCGCCCAGCGCCGCGATATTGGCCACGACGTTGCCCGCGCCGCCCAGCATATGCTTCTCCCGCTCCACCAGCAGGACGGGAATCGGGGCCTCCGGCGAAATGCGCTCGATCCCGCCATAAACAAACCGGTCCAACATCACATCGCCGACGCACAGGACGCGCGACTTGCCGAGCAGAACGAGGTCATCGAAAAGTACTGAGTTTTCAAGCATATGAACGCCCGGGACGTTGAAATAATATTACCCGGTTTTTATCATAATTTCGCCTTAAACTCCACGCGAAAAAAGGTT